>DASRCF010000229.1:0-10295 GCA_035653255.1 Chloroflexota bacterium | reverse complement strand
GATAATCGGCGGGAGCGTAATCTTCAAGGGCCGGGATCTGGTTGTGCTTCGGGAGAAACAGCTGCGACACCTGCGCTGGCGCGAGCTGTCGATCGTGATGCAGAGCGCTATGAACGCACTTAATCCGGTGCTCTCGATCGAAGCGCAGATGCTGGATGCCATCAAAGCGCACCAGCGAATGTCGAAACGGGCAGCCAGAGCACGGGCGGCCGAGGTGCTGCGGCTGGTGGGGATAGACGAGGTGCATCTGAAGAGTTACCCGCACCAGCTTTCAGGGGGCATGCGCCAGCGCGCCATGATCGCCATGGCGCTGCTCTTTACGCCGGACCTCATCCTCACCGACGAGCCGACGTCGGCGCTGGACGTCGTCGCGCAGCGCTCGTTGATGGTCCAGCTGAAGGAGCTGCAACAGCAGCTCCACTTCGCCGTGATCTTCGTGACCCACGACATGTCGCTGGTCAGCCGCTACGCCGACCGCATGGCGATCATGTATGCCGGCCAGCTGGTCGAGGTGGCCACGACCCGTGACGTCTTCGACCGGCCTCAGCATCCCTACACGCAGGGCCTGCTGGAGGCATACCCGTCGATTCACGGTCCGAGACGAGAGCTGAAGGGGATCCCGGGCAGGCCGCCGGACCTTCGGTTTCCACCGTCGGGCTGCCGGTTTGCACCGCGCTGTCCCAAGATGATGCCGGTGTGTTCACAACAGCAGCCCGGCATCAGCTCACCCCGGGGTGACGACCTGGTTCGCTGCTTCCTCTATGAACGAGACGGAGTTCCCGGTGAGCTTGCCGGCGTCCGCGACTAGCGCCGCCCAGGAGCCGGCCCCGTCTCCGGCCGTCCTGAGCGCCCGCGGCCTCACCAAGCACTTCCGCGTCGGCGGGGTCCTGTCCCGCAACGTCCTGCACGCGGTGGACGAGGTCGACCTGACCATCAAAGATCAAGAGATCGTGAGTTTGGTGGGCGAGAGCGGCAGCGGCAAGAGCACCGTTGCGCGCCTCCTGGCGGGACTGTACACACCAACCGCGGGCCAGATCCGATTCCGCGACCGGCCACTTTCGCGGATGGGCAGGAGTGAGTACCGCCGGCACGTCCAGATGGTGTTCCAAGACCCCTACAGCTCTCTGAACCCGGTCTTCAGGGCCTCCCACGGCGTGATGCGTTCGCTGAAGCGTCACCGCATGGCCGGGGACCGCGGCAGCCGCCGCCGGCAGGCGGTGGAGATTCTCGATTCGGTGGGCCTTGTACCCGGCGACGAGATGCTGCGCAAGTATCCTCATGAGCTGTCCGGAGGGCAGCGGCAGCGGTTTGGCTTCGCCCAGGCGCTGGCATGCCGGCCGTCGCTCATCCTGGCCGATGAGCCCGTGTCCATGCTCGACGTCTCGATCCGGATCGGGGTGTTGAATCTGATGCAACACCTCCGGCAGGATAGGGGCGTATCGTTTCTCTACATCACCCACGACATTGCCAGTGCCAGGTATGTGGCCGACCGAGTAATGGTGATGTACGCGGCGCGGGTGGTCGAGGAGGGACCGACCGAAGCCGTGCTCAGCCGGCCTGCCCATCCTTACACTCGCCTGCTTCTCTCGGCGGTGCCGGATCCCTACGCACCCGATACTGAAGCCGTTGGCTCGGAGGTCTCCGAACCGCCGCGGGTCGTGAACCCGGGCGAGGGATGCCGGTTCCGCTGGCGCTGCCCTCTGGCGCTCGACATCTGCTCTCGCGTCACGCCACCATTGGAGGCCGTTGGGCCGGGACACTTCGCGGCTTGCCATGTCACCGCGCCATCTGGAGGCCACGCATGACCGATCAGCCGAAGCAGGTGGTCGAGAGGGCGTTCGAGGCGTTCGCCGCGGGCGACGTCGAGACGCTTCGTTCTGTCCTCGCTCCGGATTGCGTCCTCCACCAATGCGGGTTTTTGAATCCGGTTACGGGTGCCGATGCCATCCTGGAGCTGGCCGGCCGCTCGGAAGGCCGGCTCTCGGATCGGACCCGGCGCATCTCAGCGATTGTGTCGGAGGGCGACCTGGTGGCGATCCGGTCGACGGTGACCGGAAAGCATACCGGGCCGATGTTCCGCAATCCCACGGGAAGGCAGCTTCAGTTCGACGTGATGATGTTTGTGCGCCTTGCCGGCGGGAAGGTGGCCGAGATCTGGAACATTCAGGACACCGCCAGCATCCTCTCACAGCTGGATGCGTGGCCGGACTGAATCCAGAGACGAGCCTCCAGCAGTACTCCCTGTAGCCGTTCGACGCCGAACGGAGCAGCCGGGCTACGGCGTTCGCCGGCGCAGGGTCGCCGCGCCCAGGCCGAGCGCAACGCCAATACAGCCCGCGACCACCAGCAGGTCGCGAATGAGGGTTCCCGTGATCGAAGCTGAGACGGTGACGTGGTCGAGGGCTTCGACCGCGTAGGACAGCGGCATGAGGTAGGCGAGCACCTGCAGGGCGCCGGCCATCTGCCCTCGAGGGATGAACAAACCGCAGAGGAGCACCTGAGGCAGGGCGATTAGCGGGAAAAACTGGACGGCCTGGAATTCGCTGCGCGCGAAGGCGCTGACGAACAGCCCCAACGCCATGCCCAACCAGGCGTCGAGGAGCGCAATGAGGAGGAGTAGCGGAATCGAGCCGGTGACGGTCAAGCCCAGCAGGGTCAGCGATACGAGCGACGCCAGACCGACCTGGAGAACGGTCACGGCGCCGAAGGCGATGGCGTAGCCGAGCAGAAGGTCGATCTTGGCCAGGGGCATGGTCATGAGCCGCTCGAGCGTGGTGGTGGTTCGCTCTCGCAGCACCGTGATCGAGGTGATGATGAACATCAGCGTAAACGGGAAGATCGCCAAGAGCGTGGGCGCGGCGTGGTCGAACAGGCTTGCCGCGTTCAGGACGTACCGTAAGAGAACCATCAAGAGTGTCGGGATGAGCAGCAGCATGCCGACCGTTCGAGGATCGTGACGCAGCTGGAGCAGGATCCGTCTTGCGGTCGCCAGCGTGATGGCAGCACTCACGATTCGCCCGTCTGTTGAATGAGCCGGAGAAATGCCTGTTCCAGGTCGTCCACCCCCGTCTCGCGACGGAGACCGTCGGGCGTGTCGTCGACCATGATGCGCCCGAGCCGCATGAGGAGCAGCCGGTCGCAGCGGGCAGCCTCGTCCATGACGTGGCTGGAGATGAGGAGGCTCACGCCCGTCCCGGCCAGCCGGTGGAACAGGTCCCAGAGGTTACTTCGGAGAACGGGATCGAGGTCCGCGGTAGGCTCGTCGAGGAGCAGGACCTTGGGCGCGCCCAAGAGCGCGACGGCAAGACTGGATCGCGACAGCTCGCCACCGGAAAGTGAGCCGGTCAGCTTGTCGGCATGACCGGTGAGATCGGTCTCATCGAGAACCCGGTCGATGTCAGGCAGCGGCGCTCCCAGGACGCGGCAGAAGTAGGCCAGGTTTTCGCGAATGGTAAGGTCCCGATAGACCGCCGGCTGCTGAGTGGCGTATCCGAGCATGGTCCTGAGCCGAGGGCTGCCGGCATCGTGGCCGAGGACGGTGACTGATCCGGAGATGATCTGTTGCACGCCGACGATGGCACGCAGCAGGGTGGTCTTGCCGGAGCCACTGGGACCCAGCAGGCCGGTGACGCAGTCCGACCGGATAGAGAGGCTGATACCCGGAAGCACCTCCTGGCCGCCGCGGCGGACGCGGAGATCGGTCACGGTGATCGCCGGCGAATTCATCAGATGATCCTCGACTCCGGTTGTCTCTCAACCCATAGTGGCGGAAGAGTTTTGCTCCTCAGACCTTGGTGGCTCAACCCGGCGCAAAGGCCAAGACCGGAGCGCCGGCGGCACCGGAACCTTCTCGGGATGCGATCTCCGGCGAGGCGAAGCCCGCAGTGGTCTACGACTACCCGCGTAAGCCGCTCAGCTCCGGAAGCGGCACAGAGGTGCGTTTCGCGATGGTCCGACGTCAGACCCAAGGCATGAGAATGAGGATGAAATTCGCCTTGAATCAGGCTGAGAAGGGAGTTGAAGTGGGCCTGCACTCTTACCCGTTCCTCTTGTTCGACGGCAACTGTGCCGAAGCAATGACCTTTTATCAGGAATGTCTCGGCGGCGAGCTGACGTTGACCAAGCTCGTTGATACGCCCATGCGAGAGCAGTTTCCGCCTGAGAAGCACGGTCGAATCATCAACGCTTCACCTGAAGAGCGGCGACATCGCGATATCGGCCACCGACTGGATGGCCTCCCCCATGTACGAGCCCGTTCACGGCGACACCTTCGCCATCTTGGTCACCGGTGAGACGCGTGCTGAGCTGCAGCCGATGTTCGACAAGCCTGTAGAGGGCGCCCGTGAGGACCGGTTCCAGGAGCTGCATGAAATGCCTTTCGGGACGTACGGGCAGTTCTTTGATCGGTACGGTATTCACTGGATCTTCGTCGGCGCTGGGTAGGGAAGAGGCGTGAAGGACGGTGCCGCCGACGCACGTCGGGCCTCAGCTGTCGGACGGGATCCCCAACTGCTGCAGCACCGCATTGTCGGCCCGATCCTTCCGGGCGTCGTCAGGATCGTCACGGGGATGAGACTTTCCACGTGCTAGGCTCTGCAACCCCATCACCCGGCAGGTGGCGCCGACAAGGCTGCGGGTTTCGTAAGGGATGGGACCCGGGGAGAAGACCGCAAGCCCCTGTCGCATAGGGATCATGACATTCCCACCCTCGCCGGGCTCGAGAAATGTCAGCTCGAGCCTGACGCCGGCTCGCTCGAAGCCCGTGCCGCCGTCCTCCTCAGGGTCGGGTGCGTGTTCAAACCCCAGATCCTGCAGCAGCCGGCGGATGCCCGGCAGGTCCGCAAGCCAGACGGCGAAATCGACGTCGAAGTGCGGCCGGGTGACGCGGCCGGCATACAAGTCAACCGCCCAGCCGCCGTACACCCAGTACTCGAAACCCGCAGCCGCCAGTGCGGTGGCCACCTGACTGAGAGCTTCCAGTTGAAGACGGGTCGCGGAGTCGATACCGTCCATGAGACCCTGCCTTCGCGACGTGCTCGGCGCTGTTCCATTCTCCTGCCTAAGGAGGGGCAGAGCCCAAGACCGCTTCGGGATTCCCTGAACCCTCGGCGTAGAGTTGGGTAGGTCGAGAGCCAAGGAGTTTCTTCGAGTTGGGCCCGATACCGGTCTCGGGAGTAAGTGAGCTCGTCCTCGAGGTGGCCGATACGGCGACGGCGGAGGACTTCTACTCCGGCCTTCTCGGTTTCCCGGTCGTCGAACGGTGGAAGGAGCGGGATGCCGTTTGGGTTATGGCGGGCGACAGGACCCGGATCGGACTCTGGTCGCCGCAGGTGGGAATCGCCGGAGGACGCGGCGGCCGACACGTCCACTTCGCGATGAAGATTGATGAGGCAGACTGGCAAGCCGTCGCGCAGAGGCTGGAGATCGCCGGCAAGGAAGTGCACGTCGAGGATTTCGGCGAACGTGGGCATGGGGTCTACGTCACTGATCCCGACGGCAACGTGGTTGAGTTTTGGAGCTGGGACGTGGCAGGCCATCTCCGACCAGGATAGGATTTTGGCGGCCGGTTCTTGCTCAATTACACGGAGCTGGCGGAGATGGTGGTGACTGCGGTAGAGCGGCTTATACAGGAGCTACGTTCGGCCGGCATTCCGGTCGAGCGGGCATGTTGCACCCTGAGACACAGGCGTGGCTGGCTTCAGGCCCGGGTTGGCAGCTACGCGATCTGCTTCCATATGGCGCCATGAGACTGGCCGTCGAGCCCGCTCGGTGACTCCCTTGAGCGATACTTCCGATGTGTCGCGACGCCATCAGTTACTCGAAACCGTCCAAGGGGTGCGAGCAGAACTGGTGGTTACAGGGCCTCGATACGAAAATCCCGACGCCGATTTTGCGCGCGTTGCTCTCCCGGCGTCGGACTGTGATGCGTTGCGTGATCTCGTAATCCGTGAACGCGCAGGCGTCGTTATCGAAATTGGCCTTGCGTATGGGAGTTCTGCGCTCGCCATCGGCGAAGCGTTGCTCAGCCAAGATGTCAACGACCCGAAGCACCTGATCGTTGATCCGTATCAGGACCACTTCCACCATGTTGGATGGAATGCCATTGAGCGAGCCGGACTGACAGACGGGGCTGAGCTCGTACCTGAGCGATCACAAGTTGCACTACCCAGGCTCCTCGCTCAAGGTTTCACCGCCGACGTCGGTTTCGTCGACGGCAGCCACCTGTTCCACAACGTCTTTGTCGACTTGTACTTTCTGCGAGAACTCGTCAGGCCGAACGGCCTGATCATCCTCGACGACTGCGATTGGCCTTCAGTCGGTACAGCCGTGAGCTACTTCGAGCTGAACTGTGGCTGGCAATCTCAGGCACCCACTCAATCGAGTCGGCTGCGGTCCTTTCGACTACCCGACCACGTCGTCGAACCCGAAGCTTGACGCCTTCAAGCCTTTTGGCCTGCCTGACGGCTGAGATCGGTTTCGGTGGATCGAACTGAAATCGAACCCACTCCTTTTTTGGAAAAGAGGCCCTGGCTGTTCAGAGTGGAGGATCCGGAACGGACGACAGTAGCCGAATCGGCCGATCCCCAGCCTTTCGTATCGTCGGGACGCCTCCTCGGATTCACGTCTCAAGCTGTTACACCTGACGCCCCGGCTGGCCGATTCTGTGACCATAACGGATGACACGATTGGTGACATTCTCGCTGGGCAGGGAAGACCAGGGCCTCTCTAGGAAGTTGGCGGGTACCCGCGAAACCTCTGACAATGTAGCTCTCCGCTCAACCTCCCTCACGCGCGGGGAACGGCGGCCTCGCGCATCAGCTGGATGACACTGCTCGCCAGTATCAAGATCAGGAAGAGCGCGAACCCGATAAGGTCGAGAATTAGCCCGAAGGTGGCGATGACCGGGATTCCATCCCGAAGGTGAGAAAAATGTGCCCGCGCGCTACGCGCTCGGAGCGCACGCTTGCAGCAGCTGGGCCTCCTGTTTGCCGCTGAGCATCATTGGCCCGTCACCGCTCGCGCGCCGGTGCCGGTCGTACTCCCAGGCGTCTCGCACGATGTCAACCAGGGGGCGAAACGTCAAGCCAGCCTGTACAGCGCGGCTGATATCCATTCGATTGGCCGCCTCCCAGCCTTCCGCCCCGATCCAGAGGGGAACGCCCATCCACGGGTCGACGCCTGCAGCGAGCAGACGATCTGTGCTCACCCAAACGGTTTCCGGACACACTCCGGTCACCGTACAGCAGGTGTCGATGAAGTCTCCAAAGGACACGATTGCGCCGGTGGCATTGTAGGTTCCACATCGTCTCTCCTCGACGAAACCAACCATCCACTCGGCCAGATCGCGCACATCGATGAATTGCAGTGGATCAGCGCGCGAGCCCGGGCATAGAACCCGCCCGCCCTGCGCGATGCGACGAGGCCAGTAGGTCAAGCGATCGGTGGGGTCATGCGGGCCGACGATCATGCCGGCTCGGACAATAAAGTGGTTCTCCCCGAAACGGCTGCGGACAATGGTCTCAGATCGCGCCTTGCGGGCTCCGTACATCTGATCCTCGGGCGTCGATCCGGAGAGCTGAAGCGTCGGCGAGTCTTCGCCATGTGGATGTGCTTGGTTGGAATACACGGAGAGTGACGAGACGAAGACGTACATATCGGTCTTGGCGACAAGCGCAGAGGTGGACCGCTCGACGAACTCCGGGTCGTAGGCGGCCACATCGAAGACGACATCCCACGGCCGCTCCGAGAGGGCCGTCAGGTCACCACCCCGGTCGCCGATGATGCGTTCGACCTCAGGCCGAAGTTCGGCGTTGGTCCGTCCTCGATTGAACAGCGTCACGGTATGGCCGTTGGTGAGCGCGGCCTCGAGAAGCGCTCTTCCGACGAACCGAGTGCCTCCCAGGATAAGCGTGTTCACCATGGCCCTCCCATTCTTGCCTTTCGGTAAGGAACTTGGTAGAGGGAGACATGGATGAGACACGAGAGCAACCTCTGATGTGATGCCGCTGGTCTGGTGATTCGTCGTTTCGGGTGTCCGGCCGCGCGGCGCAACCGCGTTATGTGGCTTCGCTTTCCCCGACCCGCCGCACTGGCTAGTCGAGGTCAAGATGGACAAAGAAATGACGAGCCCCGACGTGGGCGGCAAGCGCGACGCGGCCAAGAGGTGGGCCAGCTACGTCAACGCCGACCCGAAGGTCGGCGCACCGTGGGCCTATCTACTGGTCTCGGAGTGTCGGATGTCGCAGCTGCGAAGGGGGATTGGCCTGCGCTGAAGGCGTTGGGAGGGGAGTAGACCGCATCGGAACTCTCCTCGTCAGTGCCGGGCCCCGCGGACGCCGGGCCAGCTGCGTCTATGATCTGCTGTGACTAGGCCTATGTGTGGCTGTGGTCGTGGGCTGCAGCGACCGCGGTCTTCGGGGTGCGTTTTGGCTGTGCTCAAGGGCTCTGGCGGAGAGGGTGGGATTCGAACCCACGGAGGAGGAAACCCCCCTCAGCGGTTTAGCAATTCGGTGTCGCCTGATTTGACGTGATCCGCCCTCCTGCGTTCCTGGCTGATTTCTACGACAAATCGTGTCGAGTGCCTTTGCACTAGGCCGCCTCACTATGTCGCAATTTGTCCTATCTGATGTCAGAATTGATGTCAGAAGGATGGTGCCGGTGTTGGCCGGCCGGAGCCGATCAGAGGGGCCCGACGGGAGGAGGAATGGAGCGTCGGAGCAATCGATTGCACATGCTGATCTGCAGGCCAACATGTCATTGGATGCGCTGCTCAGCCTCCTCTATGTGAAGGGAGGGGCGACGCGTGGGATTTCAAAGAGGTGATGGAGCTGAAGGACAAGCGTGCCAGAGCTGAGCTTGCGCGAGACGTAATGGGGGCTTCGCCAATACCGCTGGAGGCGGGACCATCGTGATTGGCGTGACCAAGGACTACAGACATGTTGGCCTTGCCCAAGGGGTGCCGATGGACACCACACGAATACGGCAGGCTGTCGAACACTATATCGACAGCGAATACATATTGGTGGCCGCCGAGCACAGCGTCGTCCCTCAGGGGGAGGCCAATCTGAAGCGCTATGGGATTATCTACGTCGCGAGGCCGGCGCCTGCCGCTATTTTGTTTACTCGGCTTTTCTGGGACGCGTCACTCATAAGGCGATTGAGAATCGCGGATCAGGCGTCGTCGTGGGCTCGGATGAACTGGCAGACGGTACCGAAGATTCGGTGTGCGTGAAGTACCTTGAGACTGTGTTGCAGGGGGAGGAGGTACACCACCTCAGGGCCGGGGCATTCAGACTGGACAAGGGGCGATCAGGAGCCTCGTTCCGGTTTTGGACGCGATGGGGAGTCATATTCTGATGGAAGTGCGACGCGTACTGAGCGGCACCTAGAAAGAAGTAGGCAGTGGCCGGAGGATTTCAGGCATGAACCGCTACGAGGGTCGGCTCGAACTCACGTGGACCAACAAAGCAGAGAGACTGCTGGCTCATGAGGACGGGAGTTACGAGTGGGTACAGCCCGCCGACTACCGTGTTGCCGAAGTGCGGCTCCTTCACGACGCCGGCAGAGTGGGGGAGGTTCACTGTGACACGGAGCGGGCCAGAGACAACCTACTGATCCGGGGTGATGCGCTCAACGCGCTCACGAGCCTGATCGAGCTGCCGGAGTTTGAGCGCGAGTACGCGGGCAAGGTGAAGCTCGCGTACCTCGACCCGCCCTTCAACACGCAGCAGTCATTCCTGCACTACGATGACGCGCTGGAGCACTCAGTCTGGCTGACCATGGTACGGGATCGTCTGCTGCAGATCCGGACGTTACTGGCGCCTGAAGGGTCTGTGTGGCTGCACCTCGACGACAGTGAAGTGCACCGCGCTAGGTGTGTGATGGATGAGGTCTTCGGGCTCGACCGGTTCGTGGCCGAGATCGTGTGGCGTTCGTCGGATAACTCAAACAACGATGCCAAGCAGTTTTCGTCCGATCACAACACGCTACTCGTCTACTCGAACAGTGAGGAATGGACGTCCAACCGCTTGCCGGCGACTCATGGGCAGGTGCCTCACTACGCGAATCCGGATAACGACCCACGCGGCCCATGGTTCGATGGTAACCCGGTCAATTCCCCAAACCCGCGCAAGAACCTCATGTACAACATCACGTCGCCATCGGGGTACGAGATACCGCCGCCACCCAACGGCTGGCGCTGGTCCCGCGAGACGCTGACGGAGAAGATCGCGACAGGGGAGATACGGTTCACCCAGGACGGCAGAGGGATCCGGCGCCGGACGTACCTGAGGGAC
>DASRCF010000228.1:0-5511 GCA_035653255.1 Chloroflexota bacterium | reverse complement strand
CCATCTCCATCCTCAACGTCGCCTTCATTTTCGGCGTGTTCATGCTGATCGTGTTCGCGCCGGTCCTACTGATGCTCTGGTTCTGGAACGCAGATCGGCGTCTCAGCATGGAGCATTGGGCCATTTTGCTGCTATTGTTGCTGGTCGGCGGCCTGCTCACACGCATCGCGCTCCTGAGCGTTCTGGCTGCCGTTGTCCTGCTCGCTATCGGCGCGGCCTGGGCCTGGCACCGCCTCATCCTCGCCGATCTCCGCTACGAACATGTCTTCCAGGACAGCCATATCTTCCCGGGTGAAGAGACGACCATCACCTGGTCTATCACCAACGACAAGCCCATCCCCATCAGCTGGTTGCGTTGGCAGGAGGCAGTGCCGCTGCGCCTCTACGGTGGTTTCCATTCCGCCAACGGCATCGCGATTGACGATCTCGAGACCAAGCCCTTATGGGACGGATCATCGGAGGGTATCGACGAGGTGACCTCTCTCGGCGGATTCGAAACCCTGCTTAAGACCTGTCGCATCCAGGCTTTGCGCCGTGGCTTCTACCGGTTCGGACCCACCACCTGGGTCGGCAGTGATCCGCTCGGTCTCTTCCGGTCGACACTCGAAATGGAGCGCCGTCAGGGTTTCGCCGTTTATCCCCGCCTCTTCTCCCTGCAGGATATTGGGGTGCCGGCCCAGGCACTGCTGGGAGACATACGCCGGCGCGAAAGCTTCATGGAGGACCCGAGCTGGTTTCGGGGAGGTCGGGAGTATAGAAGCGGTGACCCGCTGAAAACCATCGACTGGAATGCCACGGCCCGCACCCAAGCAGTCAAGGTCAAGACTTTCGACCCGACGGTTCACGCCAAGTTTATGATCCTGGTCAATCTCCACGCCTTCGAGCGCATCTCCGAAGGCGTGATCACAGACTACATGGAAGACGTGATCAGCACGGCAGCGTCCATCGCACAGTGGGCGCTGGACCAAGGGTTCGAGGTCGGTCTCCATTCCAACGGCGCGCTGCCCGACGACTTCAGACCCCTTCGCATCTTGCCTTCGGCTGCGGAGGGCCAAATCTTCGTCATCCTCGACTACTTGGCACGACTGGGCATGGTGGTCAACCGGCGTGCCGAGGAAATGCTGGATCTGGACCTGGCCGAACTTCCTCATGGATGCACGCTGGTCATGTGCGGGAGTGTGGTGACAACTGGCCTGAGTGTCGCCCTGGCCGACGCCGCTCGAAGGCGCCAGGTCGCCCTGGTGCTGGTCGACAACGATACGCCCGTCAGCATTCCCAAGGTTGCGGTGGTTCACTCACACACTCCACGTGAGGCGGCCGCGTGATCGATACCACGCTTGATACTCTGCGGTTCGCTCTCAAGACCGCTTGGGTCGTCCCGGTGATCTGGCTGTTCGGCACCGGCTGGTCCACCAGTCTGGGCCCGCTGGTTCCGGTCTATGTCCTGCTTGGTCTGGGACTGGTCCAAATCGTGTCCTGGCCGAGCATCTCGCAGATTCTGGGCCGGGTACGGCTGAACAACAATGTTCTTTTGGCAGCCGGCACTGGGATACTTGCACTCGCCGTCGTGCTGGCGGCGGAGTCACTATTCGGTAGTGGAGTCAAGCTCTGGCCCTCCATCGGCGACTGTCTTCTCCTGCTGGGTGTGTCCGGCCTCACCTTGAACCTTGCTCTGACCATGGGCTCGTACTCGAACATTCTGGCCGATCTCAGATTCGGCGTCTTTGCTCTGGCCTTTTCGCTGGCGATGGCCCTACTGTGGGTAAGTCATTCACAGCTCCACCTGGATGGGCGCGTGTACCTGGGAGCGGTGCTCTACCTGCTCATCGGGATATTCGCCCTGGCCTGGGCACGGCGGTTCGCTCGTGATGAGTGGTCAAGCGACCGGCGGGGCGCTGGTATCGATCCCGATTGGCTGCTCGGGATCCTGGCATTCGTCGGCATGCTCGGGATTCTCACGCTGGCGCTGGTTCAGATCTTCGCCATCGACATCGTCGGGCTGCTCGGCAACGCCATCGGTCCCATCTGGAACGACATCGGCATCCGAGTGAAGGATGCCGCCGTGGCAATCATCGATGCCATGGCCTGGCTGCTCCACCTCTTCGGCTTCCGTCTGCCGCACTTTGGCCCACATTCCAACCCCTATTCCGGCAAGGCGCCGCCTCATAAGCGCATTCCGTACAAGCCTCAGGTCGCCCACCCACCCCCTGCGTTCCTAGTAGAGGCGGTGAAGGCCGCAGCAATCGTCGTGGGTGGTGGAGTGCTCCTAGCCCTCCTGGCGGCCGGTTTCCGAAGCCTGGGACGCCTGCAACGGATGTCTCTTCGAGGCGAGCGGCGAGTGACCGGATGGTCGTGGCGGAAGTTGCTGCAGTGGTCCTTCAGCCGCGGCCGTGCGGGACTCTCGGGCTTGCTGCCGCACCCTGGCCACGAGCTCAAGCGACCGCGACGGCTGCAGACCGTGCGCGACGTCTATCGAGCCTACCTGGTGTTTGGTAGCGACCATTTCCGCCCCAGGGCCCGAGGGGAAACGGGCCTGGAGTACAGCGCCGGTTTGATGGCGGTCACTACCGCTCCCACTACACCGGTCGATGATCTGAACGCGCTATACATGTCGGAACGATACCGAAACGTGCCCACGGACTCAAGCAAGGTGGCTGAGGCAATACGCGATCTGCAGGCGATCGAAGCGGCCGCTCGAGAACCCGATTCCACGTAGAGATCAGCCTCAGACCTCGCGTGCTGCGAAACTCTTCACCGTGAGCGCCAGCACCAATGCGATCCAAATGAAGACCCAAATCACGTAGGCGGTCGTCGGCGGTGAGGCAACGGCGAATGGGTTGGCCGAGGCTTCACGGCTGCTGCCCGTTGTGGCAATGAGCGCTACGGGCTCCAGATTGAAGAGTGCACCCCGCCACAACCCGTCGGTAGGGAGGATGAGGCTGCTTCCCGTGCCGATATCGGCGATGACGGAGTTCCCGAATGCCGCTCCGACCCGCCCCGCGATACCCACGATCCATGTGATACCAAACAGAATAACGGACACGATGCCGCAGGTAATCGGCGCCAGGCGCGTACTTCCCAGCAGTGCCAGGGTCATCAGCGTGATGCCTTCGCCCGCTATGAAGAGCACGGTCAATACCGGGTGCGGCGGGACGTAGCCGACGGCTACCCGAACCACCAAGAATTGCAGACCGGCGGTGAGAATCGTGTAGCCTCCGACCAGCACGGCCAGGCCCAGCCATTTGCCCAGCACGATATCGCTGCGTCGTAGCGGCCGGGGCAGGATTGACAGGATCACGTGCGACTCCACGTCTCCCGCGATCGCGGGCGCGGCAACGAAAGGCGCTGCCACGGCGATGACGAAGCTAAACATGTAGGCGACGAGGATGAGTAAGCCGGCCTCCACACTTCGCAGCGTTGCCGGTCCACATCCTCCATGACAGGGCAGCGTGGGAATGCGGGAGAACCCCCAGCCGATCAAGATGATGGCGGCCAGCGTCAGCACTCCTACGGCAAGGAGGAGCTTGCGGCGAGAGGCCTCACGCAGCGTCAGAGCTGCTATGGTCAGCATGCCCACGGTCACCTCCTCCCAAAAGATGCAGGAAGCTCTCCTCCAGGGAGTCGCCCCGGGACTTGATCTCGTAGATGCGACAGCCTCTGGACACCAGGTCCCGTACGATGGCCGGAACCTCCTCCTGGTCAATCCCGATTACGGTGACGACATCCCCCTCCGTCTCGACCTGGCCGTGACGCGCCAGGCTTCTTAGCGTCTCGGGACCGATTCCTTCAGCCCGGATCTCGACCCTCTTACTGGCCCCTCGAAGCTCATCCAGAGTGCCTATCGCAATTACTCTGCCCCGGTCCACAACAGCGACCCGATCACACACCTGCTCCACTTCCGAGAGCAGGTGCGAGTTCAGGAACACCGTCACTCCATCCCGTCTGAGCGAGCGGATGATCTCGCGTACGTCGTGGCGTCCAACCGGGTCAAGCGCCGACGTGGGCTCGTCGAGAAAGACCACCTCCGGCTTGCCGAGGAGAGCCACTCCCAAGCCGAGGCGCTGCTGCATACCTTTGGAATACGTGCCCACGCGGTCATCGGCTCGGTCGGCTATGCCCACCAGTGAAAGCGCGTGGTCTATCTCCGCCCGATGATCTGACTTGGGAAGACCGGCCAGGCGGCAGTGAAGTGCCAGCACCTCGCGCGCCGAGAGCCAGTCCTGGTATCGAAACAGCTCCGGTAGGTAACCGATTCGCCTGCGAGTCGCGAGATCCCCGATCGGCGCTCCGAGCACCCAGCCCTCACCACCGGTCGCCCTCGTGATGCCGACCAAGAGTTTCACAGCCGTTGTCTTGCCCGCCCCGTTGGGTCCCAGGAATCCGAAGATCTCACCCCGACGGACCGTCATGCTCAGACCTGCGAGTGCCGTTGTCGAGCCGTAGATCTTGCTCAACTCACTGGTGTGAATGGCGGGCGAGGTGATAGGAGGATCCTCCCGTTCCGTTGAAGCCGCCTCGAGGCTCACTGTCGTCATCTCAACTCCAACATGTTTATGGTGGTGCCGCGCGCCGCTGGGTGGGAGGGGGACGGGCCCGAAGGCCCGTCCGGGTCAATGGAGCGAGTTTGCTACCTGGAGCACCTGATTCTCGGTCAGCTGGCCGCCGACGCCATAGACGACGCCTTTGGCTTGCCACAGGACCAGGCTGGCGATGCCCGTGTTGTCGCCGATTGCCAGGCCGGGATGGCCGTGGATGGTCACCGGCTGCGAGTAGGCGCGATTGATTGGCACAGGGATCGGGAGGGTGGTCGAAGGCCGGCCGATGGCCTGGATCTCCGATGCCAATCGGGGTGACACGCCAGGGAGATGTAGGAGATATGCTTCGATGGTCTTGAGAGACGCGCCGGTCGCAGTGACCGACGGTGCGGGGGTTTGGCCTATCACAAGCTGAGGAATGGACTGGGGGGCACCGTAGACGGTGAGTGCCGCTGCCCGCGTCGTCAGGCGGATGGAAGCGCCATTGATCTCGGCGGGCATCGTGCCGAGATGTTGATGATGTTGGGCCGCATACGTCTTTGCCTTGGAGGCGTCGAACGTAAAGCTGCTCACCTGGCTGGGAGCCACTTGGAAGGTCGCGGTTCGGGGCACTCCTGAGGGGAGATACCGGGGTACCACAAGGTGCTCGCCGGCGGCGGCCTCAGCCTGTGGGAGCTGAGCGAATGATTCAACACTCCCATCCGAGGGAAGATTCAGGGTCCCGAAGTGGGCCAGGTTGGGCAAGGTCCGCAGCTCCCCGGCGGTCACCGGAAGGGCTTGGAACTGCTTGGGCTGGAAGACGGCGAACACTCCGCTTGCCCAAGAGCCGGCCGGGGTTCCCACCAACGCGACGGCCAGCACCACCGTTAGGGCTGCGGCGGCCACCGAGATGTTGGGGCGGAATGTGGGGGCCAGGGAGAAGGAAGGCTTGAGCCTCGGCCAGTCTCGGTTCACGGAGGTGGGAGCGGCCGCCTTT
>DASRCF010000227.1:0-12125 GCA_035653255.1 Chloroflexota bacterium | reverse complement strand
CCATTGTCGAAGGGCTGAGCGCGGGCGAGCGCATGCAGACCCTGCTTGGCGTCACCGGCAGCGGCAAGACGTTCACGATGGCGAACATCATCGAGCGCCAGCAGCGGCCGACGCTGGTGCTGGCGCCCAACCGCACGCTGGCCGCCCAGCTCTGGTCGGAGTTCCGCGAGTTCTTCCCGGAGAACGCGGTGGAGTACTTCGTCTCCTACTACGACTACTATCAGCCCGAGGCCTACATCCCGCGGTCGGACACCTACATCGAGAAGGACTCCTCCCGCAATGAGGAGATCGATCGGCTCCGGCTGTCTGCCACCCGTTCGCTGTTCTCGCGGCGTGACGTGCTCATCGTGGCCAGCGTCTCGTGCATCTACGGGCTAGGCTCGCCCGAGGACTACGGCAGTGTGGTGGTCAGTCTTCGTCGCGGCGAGACCCGAAAACGAGACCGAGTGCTGCGCCAGCTCAACGGCATTCTCTACGAGCGCAATGACGTGGCCCTGGCCAGAGGCACGTACCGCGTGCGAGGCGACGTCCTGGAGATATTTCCGGCCTATGAGGAGATTGCGATCAGGATCGAGTTCTTCGGCGACACGATCGAGCGGATCGTGGAGCTGGACTCCCTGACGGGGGAGATCATCGCCTCCCGGGACGCCATCGACATCTATCCCGCTCGTCATTTTGTGACCAATGACGAAAAGATGCAGAGGGCGCTCCAGTCGATCGAGGAGGAGTTGCGCGAACGGCTGGGAGAGCTGCGGGCGGAGGGCAAGCTGTTGGAGGCCCAGAGGCTGGAGCAGCGCACCCTCTTCGATCTAGAGATGATGCGCGAGACGGGCACGGCCAACGGCATCGAAAACTACTCACGCCATCTGGCCGATCGCGAGCCGGGCTCCCGCCCGTGGACGCTGCTCGACTACTTTCCCGACGACTACGTGCTGATGGTCGACGAGTCGCATGTGGCCATTCCGCAGGTTCAGGGCATGTACGCCGGTGACCGCTCCCGAAAGGAAGTGCTCGTCGACTACGGTTTCCGGCTGCCATCGGCTCTCGACAACCGCCCGCTGAGCTTCGCCGAGTTCCTTCACCAGCTCAACCAGGTGATGTATGTGTCGGCAACTCCAGGACCGTTTGAGATGGAGCGGTCCGAGGTTCTGGCGGAGCAGGTGATCCGTCCTACGGGCGTGCTCGACCCAACGATCGAGGTCAAGCCGGTAAAGCATCAAATTGACGATCTGCTTCACGAGATCCGGCAGCGGGTGGCGCGAGGGCAGCGGGTGCTGGTCACGACACTGACCAAGAAGATGGCGGAGGATCTGGCCGACTACCTGCGCGAGCTCGGTATCAAGGTGCACTACCTGCACAGCGAGATGGACGTGTTGGAGCGGGTTGACATCCTCCGGGATCTACGCCTCGGTGTCTACGACGTTGTGGTCGGGATCAACCTGCTGCGGGAGGGCCTCGATCTCCCGGAGGTGAGCCTGGTAGCGATTCTCGACGCCGACAAGGAGGGCTACCTACGCTCAGAGCGCTCGCTGATTCAGACCGTGGGTCGGGCGGCGAGACATATTGACGGTCATGTGATCATGTACGCCGACAAGGTCACCGACTCCATGCGCCAGGCTATCGACGAGACCTACCGCCGGCGGGCCATCCAAATCGCCTACAACGAGACCCATGGGATCACTCCCGTGGGAATCACGAAGGGCATCCGAGATCTGGGAGATCAGGTCCGTCGTGTGGCGGAGGAGAAGCCCGCGTACTCGGCACCGCTCGACATCCCCATGGATGAGATGGTGCGACTGGTGAAGGACCTCGAAGGACAGATGAAGCAGGCGTCGCGCAATCTCGAATTCGAACGCGCCGCCGTCATTCGCGACCAGATCGTGGAGCTGCGCAAACAGATGGAAGGAGCCAAGGTCCCTGCCAGGTAGCAGTAAAACGAGCCCAAGTCGGCGGTGCTCGTCTACATCCTCGGTGAAATGTAGGTGGGCCGTTGCCCCCGGTGGTCGCGGCTGAACGACGTTACGATCCGCGCACCGATGCTGCGGCCGGTCTGGTGTGAGACTGCGGCCGGACCGTGGGCGCGTACTGTCCGTTGGCCGAGTGTCCACACGGTCGCCGGGTGTATACGTCCGGGCCACAGCCGCCTCGTGGTCCAACCAGCCTCGAACCGCTGATCCAGCGGTGGTGGTCGGCAACCGACATCCTGCAGAACCCCGGCTACAGTTCGATGGTCGGGTCGGTTCGTCGCGACCGAGCAGTGTTAGGTAGAGGATTCGATGCAGTATCATCTCAAGGACATCGGCGCCAAGCTCGACCCCGAGTTCTATCGGCGGCCTGCCACGGAGGTGGCGCCCGACCTGGTGGGAAAGCTTTTCGTACGCGCTGTGGACGGTGAAGTGCTCAGCGGCTGGATCGTGGAGGTCGAGGCCTACATGGGGTCGGAGGATCCTGCCTCCCATGCGTATCGAGGAGAGACACCGAGGAACCGGTCGATGTTCGGGCCGCCCGGTCACCTGTACGTGTATCGCAGCTACGGCGTCCACTTTTGTGCGAATGTGGTTACAAGTCCCGAGGGTATCGCAACGGCAGTGCTTCTGCGAGGCTTGGAGGCCCAATCCGGACTCGAACTGATGCGGTCGCGGAGACAACTCGACCCAACCGAGCGACTCTGCAATGGTCCGGGCAACATCTGCCAAGCTCTCGGCATTACCCTCTCAGATGATGGCGCCACACTGTCGGGCGATGACATGTGCATCGTGGATGCCGGACGCAAGCCGTCCGTCACGGCGACGACCCGGGTCGGCATCACCATAGCCGCCGACAGGCCATGGCGGTATGTGGACAGCGACCGCATCAGCTTTGCCTCGCGGCCGGTGGCGCGTGTACCTCGCTCCCGTTCCGCGCACCCGTCCCGCTGACTCTCCACCCTCAACTCAGCGGCTAAAGCGGTGGGAAGAAGATTTCTGGCTGGAGTGACGGAGCCGAATCACGATACAGTTAGAGCAGGATGATTCGCGGTCGAAGCAGCCGGCAGGCGGGCCGACCGCAGGGTGAAGAGTGAAGATTGGGCTGCACAAACGTTCAGCTACCCCGATTCCAGCGCCAGCTCGTCGACTGGCTCGACCTCAACGTGCGGCATCCTTCTTACAGCCTCTTCGAGGTCGACGTCACGCAAACTCGGCAGGCCATTCGCGAGTATCGGCGTCGGACCGGCCGGCCGCTATCACTGACGGCCTTTGTTACCGCCTGCTTTGCCCAAGCCGTGGAGGAGAACCGGTTGATGCACGCCTGTCGGCACGGCCGCCGCCGGCTGACCATCTTTGACGACGTGGACGTTGCCTTCGCCGTCGAGCATGAGATCGAAGGGCACAAGATCCCGATGCCCAGCATCATTCGCTCGGCCAACCGGATGGCGCCCTATGAGATCGAGCGCGAGATCAGAGATGCGAAGACGGGAACCAATCCGCGTGCCTGGGCCATGAGCTGGCTGGGTCCGTGGCTTCTCCTGCCGGGAGCGGTTAGACGGTTCATCCTGCGCCGGTTGCTCGCCAACCCGGTTCGGCGGAGACGAATCACCGGCACAGTCATGGTTTCCGCCGCGGGGATGTTCGGCATGGGTACCGGCTGGGGCGTCAGCCCGCCCAGTTACACCAGCTCACTTCTGATCGGAAGTCTGGGCCGAAAGGCAATGCCGGTCGACGGGCGGACCGATATCCGTCAGGTTCTGAATCTCACGGTGTGCGTGGATCACGACGTCATCGATGGAGCCGTGGCCGCCCGGTTCTCGCAGCGGCTCAAGGAGCTTATTGAGTGCTCCAGTGGCCTTGCCTCCGCGGCTCTCCTATCAATCGAGTCCGATCCCGTCACGGTCATGGTGCCGGCCGAGTAGGCGCGGGCCCGAGGCGGCTGGAGCGGATAACAGCCGGCTTGTTGCCGGCCCTATCTCACCGGAATTGGTCGCCGTGGATCTCGAAGTACTCGGCGTTCTTGGCTGTGAACGCCTGCCACTTCTCGGGCACTTCCTCCTCCGGGAAGATGGCGTCGACCGGACACTCCGGCACGCAAACGCCGCAGTCGATGCACTCGTCCGGGTCGATGTAGTACATGTCGTCTTCGGGAAGCGCGTGGATGCACTCGACGGGACACACATCGACGCACGAGGCGTCCTTCACGCCGACGCAGGGCTCAGTAATGACGTACGTCATCGAGTACTATTCCTCTCCTCAGGTTCCCCCGGCTTTGTCTTTCAATGATAGCGGAGGGTTCCGCCTGAACGGCCTCTAACCGACTCCATAACGCGAGTAATTCACCCGGCTGTCGTTTCGAGCGGCTCCTCCGAAACGACTCCATCCTCAATCCGCCAGCCGCGAATCTCGGGCTCCTGTGGATTGGCGAGGGAGACAATAACGAAGACCGTCCCCGGCCATTTCGCCAGCTCAATGTCAGTCGGCGATGGCCGCGGCTCGCTCGCCGGATGGGAGTGGTAGACAGCTCCGGCCTCGAGCGATAGGTGGTCGATCTCCATGAGGGCTTGAAGCTGTTCCTGTGAGTCCATGACGTAGAAGCGCGGGCTATGCTCGGCATTCGTGACGCGAAAGAGCTTCTTCGCCTCTCCGTCGGTGGTTGCCAGGATCCCGCAGACCTCCTCAGGAGCTCCTGCGCGCGCGTGCTCGATCATCTCTCGACGCAATGGCTCCGGGATCACCACAGGATTGAAGCCTTGCTCGCCTCTCGAGTCAGCGCCTCGTCGTACACTCCCGTGCTCACGTACTTCCAGCCCCCGTCGGCCAGCAGCACCACGATCTTGCCGCCCGGCTTCATTCGGGCATAGCGCAAGGCCGCCACCAATGCCGCGCCCGATGACGGGCCTGCGAAGATACCTTCTTCACGCAGCAGCCGTCGAGTCATGGACAATGCTTCCTCACCGTCGATCAGATACCGTCCGTTCAGCCGTTCGGGATCGAAGATCGGCGGCACGAATCCCTCGGCCATGCTCCGCAATCCCTGCACGCGCTCCCCTGCCATTGGCTCGGCCGCGATGACGTCGATGGAAGGATCCTGCTCCTTCAGCCGCCGAGACACGCCCATGAGCGTTCCCCCGCTACCCAAACCGGCGACGAAGGCGGTGATGCCGGGAAGCTGATCGAGGATCTCCGGTCCCGTTGTCTGGTAGTGAGCTTCGACGCCCGCCGGGTTCCGATACTGATCGAGCATCCACACATCGCGCCTGTCGAGATCCAGCTCACGAGCCAGCTCGATGGCGCCATTCGATCCCTGATCGGCCGGAGAAGAGACCACATCGGCTCCATAGAGCCTGAGCAGCTGGAACTTCTCGACGGGTACGTTTTCCGGCGCGACCACGGTTAGGCGGTATCCTTTTACGGCGGCGATCATGGCCAAAGACAGACCGGTGTTGCCGCTTGTCGGTTCGAGCAGATGATGCCCCGGCTGCAACTCGCCGCGCCGCTCGGCCGCTTCCAACATGTACAGAGCCGGCCGGTCTTTCACGCTGCCGGTCGGGTTCATCCCCTCCAGCTTGGCGTAGAGATTGGTGCCCGGCGGGCTGAGACGAGGCAGCCCTACCAGGGGAGTATTGCCGACTGCGGAGAGGATCCCCACTCGTAGCTGGACCGGCCTTGCGGCTACGAGCGGCGTAGCCTCCACTACATTCCGCCGGCCATCGCAGGCAGGATGATGATGGTGTCGCCAGGTCCGGCCGGCGTCTCCAGCCGTTGAAGGTACTGCACATCCTGCTGGTTGAGATAGACGTTCACGTACTTCTGCAGGCTACCTTCGTCGTCGTACAACTGCTGTCGGACCGTGGGGTAGCGCTTGGCGAGATCGGCCAGCGCCTCGCCGACCGTTGACCCCGAAGCTTCAACCTCGGGCGCGCCCACGACAGCTCGCAGCGCAGGTGGAATCCTGATAGTGCTCACGATGGACCTCTATTCATGGGATGTGAAGAGCTACCGCCGGACGGCTAGACCGAGACGGCCTCCCTGTGGTTCTCGACGGCCGCCATTGTCGCGTGCCCGCACACCGGACACTCTGGGTCCCTTCGAAGCCTCAGCTCCATGAAGGTCATTGACAGGGCATCAAACATCAGCAGCCGGCCGACCAGTGGCTCGCCGATCCCCAGAATCAGCTTCAGCACCTCGGTCGCCTGCAGCGTGCCCATAACGCCCGGAAGTACCCCCAGCACGCCTGACTGTCCGCATGAAGGAGCCATTCCAGCTGGTGGTGGCTCAGGAAAGACGCACCGGTAGCATCCACTCTCGCCCGGGATGAATGTGGTGAGCTGACCGTCGAAACTGAGAATACTGGCCGAGACATTCGGTTTGCCGAGGCGAACACAGGCGTCGTTCAGAAGATACCGGGTATCGAAATTGTCGCCTCCGTCGACCACGATATCGTACGGCGCCAGCAGGTCGTCGATATTGTCGTCGCGCATTCTGACGTTGTACGGCGTCACCGTGATGTGCGGGTTGAGCGCGGAAAGCGTAGCCTTGGCCGAGTCCACCTTGGGAGTACCAACGCGGTCCGTCGTGTGTAGGACCTGTCGCTGCAGGTTGCTCTCGTCGACAACGTCGGAATCGACAATACCCATGGTTCCAACGCCGGCGGCGGCCAGGTAGAGGGCCGCGGGAGAGCCCAACCCGCCGGCACCGACTAGAAGGACACTGGCATCGAGGAGCTTCAGCTGCCCAGCCTCGCCGACCTCTGGGATCAGAACGTGGCGGCTGTAGCGTTTGAGTTGTTCGGCGTTGAGCACTCGGGGAGTCACGAAGGCCCGCCCCTCATCCTTCCAACGCCCGAATCCGCCGTCCATGGAGATGGGGTGCTCGTACCCCATCTCTTTCAGCGTCTTTGCGGCAAAAGCCGAGCGAACTCCCGCGGCACAGTAGAGGATCACCGGACGGGACCTGTCGGGCACAGCCGTCTCGATCCGCTCCTCCAGGTAGCTCCGAGGGATATGCACGGCCCCCGGAATGTGTCCTTCCTCCCACTCGTTGCTCTCACGAACGTCGATCAAAGCCGCACCCTTGCCAGGGGAGGTGAGCAGCATCTCCACCGCTTCGCGGGTTGAGACGGCTTCGATCTCTCGCTTGACCTGCAAGAAGACATCCTGAAATGTAGGCGCCAAGGGGTACTTCCTTTTTTAAAGTGACTACGCCATTATAAAGTTGGAGTCAAGGCACAAAGGGTGAGGGAAGTCACGCTGACTCGACCGAGTGCCCCGAAAGAAGAGCTGCCTTCAACGCCGCCGGCAGGGGAACAGAGCGACGTTCGTGGAGGCTGGACCAGACCCGAATCTCACGGCCGGTGGCCGCAACCTTGCCCTCCCGCTTCACGGTGTGCTCGACTTCGAATGCGCTGGTGCGAATCTCGCGTACTCGCGACTCCAGGCGAATCTCGTCGTCGTATCCCACAGGCAGTAGAAAGCGACAGTTCGTCTCCACCAGGAACGGCCCTTCGCCGGCATCCATGAACGGTCCTAACGGCTGACCGACCGAGCGGAACAACGCGTGCGTCATGCGGTCAAACCAGCGGTAGTAGTTGGGATAGAAGACGACGCCCGCGGCATCCGTGTCGCCGAACGGGACGCGGTAGACCTCACTGTATGAGGCTGCCTGGACCTGGCGTCCCCGGATGCTGCTCAAGCGGTCGATTGCAGCTCGTGCTGCAGCTGTCGGCGGCGCTTCCGCCGGATCTTCGCCGACTCCATCCGGCGCCGCTGCTCCGGCGACTCCGCCACCACCATCGGCACGGGCGCCGGCAAACCCGCGTCGTCCAATGCCACCATCACCAGATAACACGACGACGTATGCACCACCTCACCCGTCAGCATGTTCTCGGTTTCCACTCTAACGCCCACCTCCATGGAGGTACGTCCGACGTCGTTGACCGCCGCTTTGACGGTCACCAGATCGCCGACGTGAACCGGGTGAAGAAAGCTCATGTAGTCGACCGCCGCGGTTGAGACCCGCATCCGCGTGTGCCTAATCGCCGCCGAGCCGGCCGCCTCGTCCACCATCTTCATGATCGTGCCACCGTGGACGTAGCCCCACGGGTTGGCGTCGTCAGGCATCATCTGCCGGGACATGATCACGCTCGACTCGTCGACAGTCTTGGCCGGAAGATCGGGCTTGCTGCTGGCGCCGTCCACGCGCTACTCCTCTGAGGCGACACGATTCTCCGCGGCTGTCCCATCCGATTGCAGCCAATCGTAGCACCGTACCTCACAATGGCACGGTACCCAAGCAAGTTCATTACGGAGAGAGTGAGTGACTGAAGAGAAGAAGATCGAACGAGCAATGGTGATCTTCGCCCATCCTGATGACGGCGAGTTCGGCAGTGCGGGCACCGTCGCCAAGTGGGCTTCCGACGGCGTCGAGGTGACGTATGTCGTCGCCACCGACGGCAGCAAGGGAAGCAGCGACCCGGACATGAGCCCGGCGCGGCTGAGCGAGCTGCGTTACGCGGAGCAACGGAGGGCAGCGGAGATATTGGGCGTGAGCCACGTCGAGTTCCTGGGCTTTGAGGACGGGGTGCTGCAGGAGACGATCGAGCTGCGCAAAGCCATCACCGCGGCGATTCGTCGCTATCGCCCGGACGTCTGCATCGTCCAGAACCCCATTCGCTCGTTTGAGCTGTCCACGTTCGTTCAGCATCCGGACCACCTCGCCTGCGGAGGTGCCGCCCTGGCGGCGTTGTATCCATGCGCCCGCGACCGGCTGACCTTCCCGGAGCTCCTACGAGAAGGGCTCGAGCCGCATGCGGTCGGCGAGGTCCTCGTGGTCGGTACGGGCGAACCGGATCATTACGTCGACATCTCCTCGACTATCGAGATCAAGGTCCGGGCGCTCAAAGCTCATGACAGCCAGGTTGGCCAGCGGCCGGTTGAAGAGTTCGTTCCCGAGCGCGCGAAACGCGTTGCCGAAGGCCAGAACATGGAATACGCGGAGGCGTTCAGGCGGCTGACGATCTAGAGGCGAGTTTAGGGTTTAGAGTTCAGCGTTTTGACGGCCGGTTTTACAGCGCGGCGGCCGCGGCTATAGGGCCGGGTTCTTTGGCCTCCGCGCTAAGCGTTTCGTCTTTGACCGGGGTGAGGTATTCGACGCTCGGAACGTCGGATGCGTCCGTGAACGAGAACTTGGTGATGGAGCACTTAGCGGGGTAGTTGGGCCCTCGGAGACTCTCAATCACGAGGGGAAGGCCCAGAACCCCGGCTCGGAGGATCATGATGGGATCGGCGTGGGATACGGCGATTACGGTCTCACCCTGATGACGCCGATGAGCGAGACTCAGGAATCTTGTCATCCGACTCGCGATCATGCCGATGGTCTCATCCCCGGGCCGGGCCAGCTCGTCGTAGAAGTTGAACTTCCCCTTCTTGCTGCTCAAAATCGACTCTGGACTGCCCTCGTAGCCGGTCAGCACCTCCGACAGCATCCGCGACACATGAATGGTGGGGCACTCGACCGCTTGGTTCAGGATGGCCGCGGTTTGTCGCGCTCGAAGCTGCGGACTGGTATACATGGCGGCGACCTGCTGTCCAGCGAGGTATCGAGCCAGCTCCGCCGCCTGTCGGCGTCCGACTTCACTCAAACCAAATCTTGGTAGCCGTCCGTACACGATGGCGTGCGGGTTGTAGACATCGGCGTGCCGTATGAGCATGATGACGGTTCCGTTGTTATCCTGCATCGGAGGAGGGTTAGCCATGGCTTCCAAGATTGAATTGCGCTCCGCGTCCGTTGGATCGATGGATAACAACGTGTACGTCCTGGTCGACAACGACACCGGTGACAGCATCCTGGTCGATGCACCCACAGAGCCCGAAACCATCAGCCGCCTGACAGAGGGGACCAACGTCCGGTACATCCTTCTGACCCATGGCGACGGCGATCATATTCAGGCTCTGAAGGCGATGCAGCGCCAGCTGGGCGCGCCTGTCGGCATCCACGAGGCCGACAGCTATCGCCTGCCGGATCGGGTGGACTTTTTCATCCACGAAGGAGACGTTTTTCAGTTTGGCAGCTCCTCGGTCTCGGCTCTGCATACCCCTGGGCACACTCCCGGCTCAATCTGCCTGGTGGGGGATGGCTTTGTGATCAGCGGCGACACCCTATTCCCCGGCGGCCCCGGGGAAACGCGACGTCCTGGAGGCGATTTCCCCGCCATCATCGCGAATGTTCGGGACAAGCTGTTCACACTTCCCGACGACACCAAAGTTTACCCGGGCCATGGCAAGTCCACGACAATCGGAGCGGAGCGACCGCACCTGCAAGAGTGGATGGAGCGGGGTCACTAACCAAGTCATCAAATGGATCGGTGAGGTAACGGCGTGGACGCGCCCATTCGCAGTGGTCTGACATACGACGACGTGCTCCTCGAGCCGCGCTGCTCCGACATCCGCTCGCGCAGAGACGTGGACACCAGCTCCCAACTCTCTCGCGGGCTCAGGCTGCGCATTCCCATCGTCAGCGCCAACATGGACACGGTCACGGAATCCGAGATGGCGATCGCCATGGCCCGGCATGGCGGCATCGGGATCATCCATCGGTTCAACTCCATCCAGGCGCAGGTTGAGGAGGTTCGGCGGGTCAAGCGTTCCGAGTCCTTCGTGATTGAGCATCCGTATACCATCGAGCCCGACGCCAGCGTGGCGGAGGCGCGTGACCTCATGGAGCGTCAGGGCATCACAGGTCTCCCCGTCGTATCCGGCGACGGCATTCTCGCGGGGATCCTCAGCCGTCGAGACATCGCCTTCGCCGGGAGGTCTCCGCGTCAGGTGCAGGAACTGATGACTCCTAGAGACAGGCTGGTGACAGCGCCCGTCGGAATCAGCCTGCGCGACGCAGAGGATCTTCTGGGAGCGAACAAAGTTGAGAAGCTCCCCCTGGTCGACAACGCCGGAAGGATTCGGGGCCTCATTACCGCCAAGGATATCCAGAAACGGACGCAGTTCCCCAATTCGTCGAAGGATGAAAAGGGCCACCTGGTGGTGGGAGCTGCCATCGGCGTGGTGGGCGACTACATGGAGCGTGCCCAGGCGTTGCTGGATGCGGACATCGACGTGCTGGTGATCGACATCGCCCATGGGCACTCCATGAATGCTGTGACCGCAACTAGGGACATCAAGGACGCCTTCAGCGACGTTGAGCTGATCGCGGGCAACGTCGCCACGGCCGAGGGAACCATCGACCTGATCGACGCCGGCGCCGACGCGGTCAAGGTGGGTGTGGGACCGGGCTCTATCTGCATTACCCGGGTGGTCACCGGAGTCGGAGTGCCTCAGCTCACGGCCGTGATGGATTGCGCGGCGGCTGCGCGCGAGCGCGGCGTGCCCATAATCGCCGACGGCGGCATTCGCAACTCAGGCGACGTCGTGAAGGCTCTGGCCGCCGGGGCGTCGACTGTAATGCTGGGAAATCTCATGGCTGGGACCCGGGAGAGTCCGGGGGTAGTCGTGGTTCGTAACGGCAAGCGCTACAAGGTCTCGCGTGGAATGGCATCTGTTGGAGCAGGTATGGAGCGGCGTCGGCGGGAGAAGCCCGGCTGGGAAGGTGAGGACGAGTTCGAGGAGGTGGTACCCGAGGGCGTCGAGGGCATGGTTCCATACAAGGGCGAGGTCGACGAGGTACTCGTCCAGCTCGTTGGAGGACTGAGGTCTGGGATGAGCTATCTCGGGACGCGCACCGTCGACGAGATGTGTGAGCGCGCCCGCTTCATCCAAATCACCGGAGCCAGTCAGCGGGAGAGCCGCGCGCACGACGTCGAGTTATAGTCGCGTAGCAGACGCCCCTCTTATTGGGGGCGTCGCGACTCCGCTGTGAATGTAGCCCGGCCCCTCTGTGGCCGGCGTCGTGCCCACTTCCGCTGCGAACGCCCGCGGCCTCTGAAGCCTGGGACGCTGCAGATTCCCCCGGGAAACTCAGCCCGGCCCCTCTGAGGCCGGGCGTCGTGCCGACTTCCGCCGCAAACGTCCCGCGGTTCTTCGCTGCCGATTCCGCCGTGAACGTAGCCCGGCCCCTCTGTGGCCGGGCGTCGTGTGAGCATGGCCTCGGAGGACGGACCTATGCCTCGGATGCGGCTTCGTGGCTTTGATTACCACGACTCCCGGG
>DASRCF010000226.1:0-9187 GCA_035653255.1 Chloroflexota bacterium | reverse complement strand
GCAGTCAAGGTCGGCGCAGCCGAGGGCGGACACGTGTGGCCGCCCGGGCCTTGACGGCGCCGGTCATCGGCCGCACCAGAATGGATATCGCCAGCCGCTTCGGCGGCTGGCCTGGTAGCTCCTTCCCGCCGCCACGGCGGCCGAGCGGAGGCGGCGCCGCAGGCGCCGGGCCCACGGGAGCGTGGAAGTGTGTCACCGCTCGCATGGCGGTCCGCAAGGTGGAACGTGAGTGGGCGCCAGTGCCTCGGGCGGCGGGTGAAGGCCGGCGCTACGGTCGCTTCGGGAGGGGATAGGCGATGGCCATGAGCGCTGCGGACCTGGAGGCGCTGGCTGGACGGATCCGGGAGGCGTTGGAGTCGGCCGACCTCGACGCCTACTCGGAGCTGCTCCACCCGGCGGTGCGGTGGGGAGCACCAGGGGATGACGCGCCGCCCTGCAGGAACAGGAACGACGTGTTGGCCTGGTACCGGCAGGGCCGTGCCGAGGGGCGGCGGGCCCGGGTGACCGAGGTGATTACCTTCGCCGACAAGGACAAGATCGTGGTCGGGATGAAGGTGACCTCCGGCCGGAAGCGACCGAACGCCGGCGAGATCGACCGGTGGCAGGTGCTCACGATCGTCGATGGGACGATGGCCGACATCAGCGGCTACGAGCGGCGGCAGGAGGCCCTGGCGGCCGCGGGCTGGCAGGAGCCGGACGGGTAGGGGCCCGGGAGTCCGGGAAATTCCTGGCCGCAAGGGGTCTGGCAAGGGCCTTGGCAACCCCGCCGGCAACGGTCGGAGCGCACGCTCCCCTCATGCTGGGTTCCACAGAAGAGGCGGGCGGGCGGGTGACGGCCGGAGCCCGGGGGCGCCGGCTGCGCCCGGTGGGCCAGACGGAGGCGGTCGAGCCCCAGCCGGCGTCCGGCCGGGCCGGGCCCCCTGACGGTCCTGCCGGCGCCGAGGGCCGGTACGTCAGGATCGAGGCCGTAGCCGCCTACACGGCGCTCACCGTCCGCCATCTCCACGACCTGACCCGCCGACGGGAGATCCCCCACATCCGGGTGGGCAAGGTCGTCCTCTACGACAAGGTGGCGGTCGACGAGTGGCTGAGCGGCCGTCAGACCCCTCCGGCAGAATGGCCCCAGTGGCGCCGGCCGATCGGCGCCGTACCCGCGAGAAGGGGGGCTGGGCGTGGGCGGACGAGGTGACCCCGGCAGGCCGTCGACGCGGAAGCGCCGGCGCTTCGGCTATGTGCGCCGGATGGCATCGGGACGGTGGCAAGCCAGCTACCTGGCGGCCGACGGCACCCGCCACCTGGCCGCCGACACCTTCCCGTCCAAGGGGGCGGCCGACCGCTGGCTCCGCTCCGTCGAGGAGGAGCTGGAGCGGGGCGAGTGGAGCGACCCCCGGCTGCGGCGGCTTTCGTTCGGGGACTGGGCGGAGGAGTGGCTGGAGACGACCATCCACCTCCGGGGCAAGACCCGGGAGAACTACGAGTCGATCCTGCGCAACCACCTCCTGCCCGCCTTCGGCGACGTCGAGATTGGGCGCCTGGACCAGCTGACCGTCCGGCGGTGGCTGGCCGAGGTGGCGGACTCGGGACGCAGCCCGAAGACGGTGGCGAACATCCGCCAAGTGTTCAGCCTCGTCATGGACTGCGCCGTCGGCTCCGGCGCCCTCCGGGTCAACCCGTGCCTCGGACTCAAGGTGGCCAGGGGCGCCCGCCAGGAGATGCATTTCCTGACCCCCGAGCAGGTCAGCGAGCTGGCCGACGAGGTCGAGAACCCGCCGGTTCGATCGGGCGGTGGTGAGCACCGGCGCGAGACCTACCCGGAGTACGGGCTACTGGTGCGACTGGCGGCCTGGACGGGGCTCCGGGCCGGTGAGCTGGCCGCATTGCGGTGCTCGCGCATCGACCTGCTGCACGGACACCTCGAGGTAGCGGAGTCCGCCTCCGAGGTGCACGGCAAGCTCGAGTACGGACCGACCAAGACCTACGAGCGCCGGACCGTCCCGCTGACGGCGACAATTCGCGACGCCCTCGACAAGCACCTGCAGACGCTTCCGGGAGGCGACGCCTTCGTCTTCCCCGGTCCCGATGGCGGTGCTCTGCGCCACAAGAACTGGTACAGCCGCCACTTCAAGCCGGCGGTCAAGCGGGCCGGACTGGACGGGGTGCGCTTCCACGACCTCCGTCACACGTACGCCGGGTTCCTCATCGCCCAGGGCGCGCATCCGCGGGCGATCATGGAACGGATGGGGCACTCGTCGATCACAGTGACGTTGAACACATACGGGCACCTGCTGCCGAAGATCGATGAGGCCCTGACGGACGGGTTGGAGGAGATGTACCAGAGTGCCGAGGCTCAACGGCCGGCCCGCCAGCGGGCACCGGTGGTGCCGCTGCCCGAACGGAGATGAGAGCAATGGCACCGGCCGGCGGGTACCACCGTTAGCCGGGCCGAAACATCAGTGGTCTGGGGACAATGAACAAAAGGCGTTGGGCAGTAGTCGTAGCGGCGCTACTGGTTGCGGTTGTGTCAGGCCTCTGGTTAGGCCTGGGGACGGGGGGAACGACAGCAAGCGCTTCGTGCCGTCCGGGCGCCCGGTCCGTCCGCGTAGGCGAGTCGCTGCACGTCACCCGGCTGCCCAAGGGCATGGTCGTCACGTCCGGATCGACGTCGGACATACACGGCTCGACGGTGGTGTACAGCGTCCCGCGGCTCAAGGGCGGACCGTACGTGTCGTTCCGTGCTCTCGACCGGCAGGGGAGTTCGGGATTGGCTCCGCCGGAATTGACCGTTGAGTCAGTTGTGGTCGAGGGTCAACCCGCGTTGCTAGCTGAGCCGCCGAAGCTGATCGCCGCCGAGTCAGAGGTAGGGATTGGCTACCTCTACTGGGAGCCTGCGGCCGGTGTCGTTCTCACGATGAAGAGTTACGAGCTGGCGCCCAGCGCCATGGTGTGGGTAGCTGACAGCGTCAGCTATGCGTCGGGTCGGGTCGTGCAGACCGACGCCGGATGCAGGTAGAGGCAGTCAGGCGGTTACGCGGATGACTATGGAGCCGGCAGCCTTGTCGTGCCAGGTCTGCCTTTCCGGGTCCCAGAGCATCCAGAGATAGCCGATAAAGATCGCCAAGCCCGACACGATCCCGACCAGCCATCGGATGGCAGCTCGGCCGTAGCCGATAGGGGAGCCGTCGGATAGGGATACGACCCGCAGACCGGTGGCCATGAAGCCGGGAGTCTGGCCTCTGGGATGGCCGAAGAACGCGACAAGGTAAGCGATGCTCACCAGCGTCGAGAGCGGACGCCCCGCGGAGTGGAAGATGCCGGCCAGGATCCCGCTAATGATTCCGACGATGATCCCGTCAAGAAGGGCGGCGGCGAAGCGGATCCAGAAACCAGCGCGCTGAACTGGCGGCGTGATCTGTTCTCCGTACATGGGAAGCCCGCTACCGGACATGAATACCCCTCCAAGTGTCGAAATCACGACCCAGGTTCCGGCCTTGTCGATGCTCCGAAGCCCTACCTTAGATGGAACCACCATCGCCGTCTACGAGAACTCAAATGTTCGATGCCGTCCTTGTTGATGGCACGGCGACTGACTGGATTCCAGCCGGAGACTCAGCATGGCAGTTCAAGGGTGGCCCCTTCGCTCCGGGCGGGTGCGCCGACGAGCTTGCTGGTGCCGAATGGGCGCAGGAGCTGTTGCGGGGCGGCGCTTCTTACATCATGGTCATCGCCGAGCGCATTGGTGCCCGAGCGGTGGGGAACCGGGAGAAGGCTCTCCGTGATAAGGCGTCAGAGCTAGGACTCGCCCTCGCGGATCCCAACAAGATACGAGTTATCGACGCCAATGCTCTGGCTAGGTGGACATCCGAGATTGTGCCCTTAGCAGTCAGCGAGTTCTTCCGCGGTCCGGGTTGGAGCGTCGTGGACTTTGCCCAGTGGTCACGCTCAAGCCGGCACGGCCTGACCTGGGTGGAGAATGACATTAAGCGACGGGCAATCCAGACGATCCGCGATGCTCTTAGGGTCGATGGGCGGGTCGATATTCGCGTTCAAGGTGAGTCTGGGCTTGGCAAGACTCGGCTGGTCATGGAAGCCTTGCGGGCTGATCCCTGGCCACCACTCGTTGTATATGTGTCCGCCTTCGACAACTTGAGTCCAGATGTTCTGACGTACCTGATGAATGGCCGACTTGGCGTGGTTGTTGTCGATGAGTGCGAAGCGAGACAGCACGATAAGTTGCTGGAGCGCATTCCCAGCGACTCCAAACTGAAGCTCATCACGATCGGTGAAGTCAGTGACTATCCTCTGGTCACCCCAGCTATTAGTCCCGGCAGGCTGGAAGGAACTGACCTCGATACCTTCCTGCAGACCAATTTCCGGGAGCTCTGGCCGGAAGCCCGTCGCCTTGTAGCGGAGTACTGCAACAGCAACCTCAGGTTTGCGGAGATCATTGCCAGCCGCATCCGGGCCCAAGATCCGACGCATGCCGTTGAGCTAGTCCGACAGGGCGATATCGAAACGTTCGTGTCCGACATGCTGCCGGAGGGCAGCCGCACCTTTTTTCTGAGCAGTCTTCTGGCTCTGACGGAACGGGTCGGCTGGGAAGGTGGCCTCGAGGGGCAGCTTGAGGCACTAGCCGACTTCGGTGATGTGCTTGTCTCAGAGTTGAGGGAACTGGGGCGACAGCTTGAACAGCTTGGCCTGCTGGTTCAGCAGGGCCGTTACCGGTCCATCGCTCCACGTCCGCTCGCCGTAGTTCTGGCGGGCACCGCCTGGCGAGAGCATGGCCAGCAGATCATCGATCGACTTCTGCCGACGATGGACCGTGAGATGATCCTGTCGTTGTTCATCCGGGCAGCGCAGCTAGGTGGTTATGGGCCCTCCAAAGAGGTGCTCGAGCACCTGATCAGCCCAGATGGCCCCTTCGGTTCACTGGGATCGATTGAGGACCACGGCCTCGCCGACTTCATCATCCAGCTTGCCATCATCTCACCGGACGTAACCGTTGACCACGTCCACAGCCTGATCCAGGCCGAGTCGCTAGAAGCTCTGAAGGAGCGAACAACCTCTCGGCGTAATCTCGTCTGGGCCCTTGAGAAATTGGCGTGGCATTCAAGCACCTTCGAGAGAGCGGCAGACGCGCTGCTCCGACTAGCCCTGGCTGAGAACGAGACGTATGCGAACAATGCGACTGGGACTTGGCTTGCACTGTTTGGTGCGGCGCTGCCGGCGACGGCCGCATCTCCAGCGCAGCGGGTTGCTTATGTCGCTGACACCGCGACCTCACCCAATCCCGACATCCGCAAGCTCGCGGTAGAAGCGGCCGCTCATGGCGTGTCGACCTGGGAGTCGGTCACCGTGTCGGCCGAGATCCAAGGTGGAGTCCTAGTCGAGCGGCGTGGTGGTATCAATACGGATGAGGAGCGCGGCCAGTACCGAACCCAGATGATTGCGATTCTGAGGGCTCGCCTGCGCGATCAGGAGCCGGAAGTCGCAAACGCGGCTGCAGAGGTGCTCGTCAAAGCAGTGCATCCTCTTATAACTGATCCGTATTGTGGCCGTGCGCTTGAGGAGGCTCTCACACAACTTCCTGGTAGCGGACTAGACAAGCTACGTCAGTCGATATCTCATTTGCATGGTCTGTTCGAGCGACACCCTGACCCTGCCATGACGAGAGCGCTGGACCACCTAGCGACGTTACTGCCACGGATCGACGAGACTGATGAGCTCCGACTTCTGCTTCAGACTCAGCCGTGGGAGCTGGAGGACACCGAGCAACGGCCGAGGCTTGAGCAGTTAGTCCGTGATATGGCCGAGTCAGGCACGGTGGACCTGATCTATGGGTGGCTATCAGAGGAGCAGCTACCCAGCGCGTGGTTTGTCGGGCACGTCCTGGGGAGTCAGCCCCGCGCGCAGCAGGAGGGCATCCGACAGGCCCTCGTTGGTGCTGCGACCAAGAATGTGCCTGCGCTTGGTGGATATCTGGCGGCCTTGGTTGAGGGCGGTTCGACTGACGCCTTTGATCAGGTCCTGTCGGACGCTCCCGGCCTTGAGCCGTCGACGGTGTTATGGCTCTCGGTGCAAGGGCCGGTCACTGATCAGGCATTGCAGCGGATCGCGCGTCTGCTTCCTGAGGTGCCTGTCGCGGCCGCAGCGCGCTTGTTGGTCGGTTGGCACCACAAGGTGAGCACGCAACAGCTTCGCGAGGAACTCACGCCTCTTATCAGCCGAGTCGCGTCTCAGGATGACTATAACGCCGTCGTTTCAGTCTTCAGTCTGGTCACCCACGGTGCTGATCAAGTTGCAGATGCGCTGGCTGAACCGATCTGGGAACTCGTGGCCCGTCGGCGGCAGTTTCCGAACGTCGGTGGTGAGAACTGGGGCTGGGTCCGGCTTGCCGAGAGAAGTATCTCGACTCGGGCGGACGTTCTCGGTGAGCTGCTGTTGGATTTAATCGGATCCGAGCTGGTCGTGTTGGCCTCTGATGAAGAGGCCCGCCTACTTCAGCGTATAGCCGGTGAGATACCAGAACGGTTGTGGGAGGACACCGGAAGGCGCTTGCTTGCCGGTGAGTGGCGACTCACCCTGGCCCTCCGCGGTTGGTTTACCGGCGCCTTCCCGGTCGACGTCATCACAAGGTGGATCGGAAGCTCTGAAGAGCGGGCCCAGGTCGTGGCCAGCATTGCTGCAGTTGGCGGTGCCGAACCTACGCCGGTTGCGCGGTACCTCTTGGAATCATTCGAGGCATTCGAGGAAGTGGGCAACTCATTGGCCGCTGAGTTCATGAGCGGCTCCTGGACTGGCCCTGCATCGAGCCGCACTGCCGGCCTGATCGGGAACCTAGAAGGGTGGCGCAGAAGCCGATCTGAGCCTGCGGCAGTGAAGCGCTGGGCCGCCAAGATGATCCACGATCTAGAAGAGCGGCGCGAAGCGGAACTGCAGTGGGAGGCCGAGCGGGGTTGGTAAATAGAAGGGCAGGATGACACCACCGCTTCCCGCCGAGGAATTCCTGCGACAACTCGGTGTCACGGAGAACCTCCGCCGTATCATGGCCCGCTCAGCGCGAGAGTTCGAGGAAAGTGGCGATTGGGTCACCTTTGACATCCTCGCCTACGAGTCGGCCACTTCCGAAGAGCCCTATGACATCGATGAGGTATTCCGACTTTCAAATGTCCTGGGCGGCGCCTGGTCCGGCGAGAAGGTCAATCTCACCGGACTAGGGCTCGTGCTGGCGGGTACTGCCCCGAGGGCTACCAGCCAGATGGTGCGCTTGGCCCGAATCTGTGGCGAGCGGAAGCTGCAACTCCGAGATGAAGCGCAGATATCGGCGGCGATCCTCGTCCAGGACTACTCCTTCGATCCACTGGATGCAAGACGAGCCGAGCAGCTCGTGCAGATGTTGCCTGGCCTGACCTCTGGCGGTCAGCTCGGGGAGAACTGGTCGCTCTCAATCTTTCGCACAGCGCTCGACTATCGGCACGTCGAGACAGTTGAGGACTTGCGGGCGATATTGCAGGGGCAGGCGGAAGACCGCCTGCGGTTCCTTCAAGCCGCCACGGCATCACGGCCGTTGCTTGGTGACGTCTGGCGTCCGGGATTCGGCGATGGCGAACCGGCGCAACAGGAACCGGAGCGCGAGCAGCCAGAGCCCGCGGACCGAAATCGGGTCTTCGTAGCCTATGGCCGCGATGGCGAAGCAACGGCTGCGCTCTGGTCGTTCCTTCAAGACTTGGGGTTGAAGCCGCTTGACTGGTGGGAGATGGTCGCCGAAACCGGGCAAGGCTCGCCATTTACAGGCGAGATCGTCGATCAGGCGCTGAAGATGGCGCAGGCGATCGTCATTCTCATGACACCTGATGACCTTGTCAGGCTGCATCCTGACCTGGTGCAAGTCGGCGAGGCACCCTACGAGTTGGTGACCGCCTTTCAGCCGCGTCCGAACGTCTTATTTGAGGCCGGCTTGGCCTTCGGTCGGCGACCTGATCGAACTATCTTGGTAGAGCTCGGGACGATGCGTCCGGTTACCGACCTTGGTGGGCGCCACACGGTAAGGCTTAGAACCGAGCAAACGCTGCGCGATCTTGCAAGTCGCCTGGAGGTCGCAGGTTGCCCAGTTGATCGATCAAACCAGGCATGGCTCGATGCCAGTCGCTTCGCCAACCTGAAGGCGCACTCCCGCGCGATCGACGCCTCCGTCTCGTACGTTTGTCCGGCTATCAACCCGGAGACGCCAGCCGAGGATGCCACCGCGCGAACATTCGGCGGCCAAGAGAGCATTCACAAAGGCGGTGAACGAGGTCCCAAGCCGGGTAACGGCCACGGAGTCCACCTCGAACGGACCAAGCATCGTCATGGACACCGTGCCCTCGGGCTCCGGACGACGATGAATAATCCGTCGGACGGACGTTTCATCGCGTCTTCTGACAACAGCAACGCTTTAGAAGCCGCTCGTAGAATACGCTCTTAGACGAAGGTCGCACGCTGAGCCATAGGTTCACTCCTCCGATTACGTCCCTGATATGGTCAGTCTTCGGCCTCCTCAGCCGACATGCCAAGCACGCCTTCAGGATCGGTGGCTAGGAGAACGGAGTCGGCCACGACTGTCTGCATCCGCCTCACGACATCGTCAGGGAGGTCATTCTCGTTGTCGAGCTGGTGGATCCTGTAGAGACCAAGAGCCGTGGGCACCATGTATGCCGACTTGCGGGCCTCGACCACCGGCGGGGTGTATCTCGGGTTCGACAGCACCTCAAAGAGCTTGTCGAAGTCCAAGTTCAGGTAGATGTCGACACCCCTGTCACTCTCATCGACGTGACCGACGGTGGTGGCGGTGTAGTCGTGCTCATCCCAGCCATCCCTCTTGATCCAGTTGACTTCGGGACCAACCGGGACCTGGCGCTTTTCCTTTGCTTTCTTCTTCATGCGCCCCTTGCCACGCCCTCCCCTACCATCGCGCTCCCGGCCTTCAACCACGGTGATGGCGATGCTGTCAGTGAGTTCCTGATTACCCACCCGGAGAGTGGCAATAAGCTTGTAGTCGCCGACCGCAGCGTGCTGATGATCACGTAATTCCCCCGGGGGTCGATCACCGAATTCCCCCACCCGGTCCGGGCGCAGTTCTAGCCGATCACCTCCTCTCCCCGCACACGGCGAGCGGCATCGTGACGGTGACGGCGGGGGCCTGGTGGGGGAC
>DASRCF010000225.1:0-12585 GCA_035653255.1 Chloroflexota bacterium | reverse complement strand
CTCTTCAGATGCACCTCGTCTATCCCCACCAGCCGCAGCACCTCGGCCGCCCGTGCTCTGGCTGCCCGTTTCGACATCCGCTGGTGCGCTTTGATGGCATCCAGCATTTGCGCTTCGATCGAGAGCACCGGATTAAGCGCGTTCATCGCGCTCTGCATCACCACGGATAGCTCGCGCCAACGCAGGTGTCGCAGCTGCTTCTCCCGCAACACAACCAGGTCCCGGCCCTTGAAGATTACGTTTCCGCCGACGATCTGAGCCGACTCGGAGAGCAAGCGTGAGGCTGCGAACAACAGCGTCGACTTGCCGCAGGCCGACTCTCCCACCAAACCCAGAAACTCTCCTCGCGAGACGCGGAGACTCACGCCGTCAACGGCACGGACGAAGCCGCTCTTGCCGGCGTAGTCCACGACCAGGTCATTGATCTCAAGCAGAGGCCCGTCGCTGAGCACGTAACCTCCTTCGTCTGCCGCGGAGCGAGGGGTTGGCGATCTCGTCCACGGCGTAGTTCATCAGCGCCACGGAAGCGCCCAGCAGGCAGACGCAGGCCCCCGGGACGATGACCCAAAGAGGAGATCCGCTGGTCAGCGCCTCGTTGGTCTGCCCCCAGTAGAGCATGGTACCCCAGCTCACGTCGGTGGTGCTGCCCAGACCGATGAACTGCAGGCCGGCGGCGGCCAGAACGGCGTAGAGCGCCGCCCCCAAGAAGATGGCGACGATGAGCGAGACCATGTTGGGTAGGACCTCGCAGAAGATGATGTAGGCCCGATTCTCCCCCCTAACCTTGGCCGATTCCAGGAAGTCCCGATTGCGGAACGACAGCGCTTGAGGCCTGAGCTGACGGGCTCCATACGACCAGCCGGTCACGGCAATGACGATGATCAGCACCCACATGCCTCCGCCCTGCGCATAGGCGGCGATGATGATCATCAGCGGAAGCGCCGGTATCACCAGAAAGATGTCGGTAACCGAGGACAGCACGTGATCGACGATACCGCCCAGATAGGCCGCGGTGACGCCTATGGCAACGGAGAGGATGGTGGCGAGCCCGCCGGCGATGGCTCCGATCAGGAGGGTCTCTCGGGTACCCCAGATCAACTGGGAAAAGATGTCCTCGCCCAGGTTTGTGGTGCCCAACAGATGCGTCGGAGAGGGACCGAGGGTGGGCAGGAACAGCTCTGCGGTAGGTCCGTAGGGCGCGATGACGGGCGCAAAGACGGCCATGATGACGAAGATGCCGAGGATGGCAAAGCCCAACACCGCCTTTGCGTTCGAGCCGACGGCCGACAGCACCAGCCCGCCGATGGCCAGCAGACGCGGCCGCCGGCCCCGGGCAGCGGGAACCGGGAGCGGCGCCTCCTCCAGAGCTATATGCTGATACACGTTGCTCTCAGCGCTTGGCTCGAGTTCGTGGATCCAGAAGGGCGTTGGCGGCGTCGGCAGCGAGAATCGCCACCAAGACGGCCAGCGTAACCATCAGAAATAGCGCCTGCATGAGCGGATAGTCCTGGTTCTCAACCGCCTGCAGGAAGAGGAAGCCCACACCCGGATAGTTGAAGACGATCTCGGTCAGCAGCAGCCCGCTGACGACGAATCCCAGCGACATTGCAAATCCGGCCAGGTTGGGGAGGATGGCGTTGCGGCCGGCGTAGTGGAACATGATCCTCCAAGGGCGCAGACCCTTGGCCCGCGCCATCTGTACGTAATCCTCCGAGAGTGTTCCGACCATGTTGTTCCGCATGGTGAGGATCCAGCCGCCGATGGAGGTGATGATGATCGTTCCAGCCGGCAGGATGGCGTGGGTGAGGATCTGGCCAATGGTGGCCCACGAAAGGGTGAGGCTGGAGGTGATGCCGTAGCCGAAACGGGCGGGCAGCCAGTTGTGAATGACCGAGAAGAAGTAGATGGCCAGGAGTCCGAGCCAGAAGTAGGGCACCGCCGACAGGACCACAAACAACGGCGTCACCAGGCTGTCCACTGCCCCCGCGCGACGCCAGGCGACCACCATGCCGATCAACGTTCCCAGAACGAAGCTGATCACCGTCGTCACTCCCGCAAGGGCGAGGGTCCAGGGTAGAGCCTGCATGACCACGTTGATCACCGGCTCAGGGAAGAAGCCGACGGAAAGGCCGAACTGCCCGTGAGCCAGATTGTCGAGGTAGGTCAGGTACTGGGTGAAGATGCTGTCCCGCGGATGAATGCCGAAGGCGGCCTGGTACGCCTGAACCGTCTGAGGACTGAGGCGCCCCTTGAACCGCGCCATCATGGCAGTCATCGGACTGCCCGGCATCATCCGCGGGAGAATGAAGTTCAGCGTGAGGGCCGCCCACAGCGTGATTACGAAGAACTGTAGGCGGCCGAGGACCACGCTCACTTCAGATGAAGATGCAGCAGCACCACCATCTGGTCGGGGAAGTTGTAGGCCGCCGGAGCAGCGTAATCATTCTTCTTGTTCACCCAACCGGTGAGATCGGTGGTGTCGTATTCGTACCAGTTCACTCCCTCGAGAACCGGGATGACCGGGACCTGCTTGAGCATGACCTGCTGAATCTTGTCGATGATCGTGTGCTGCTGCTTGGAGCTGTTGGTCAGTGCATACTGCTTCAACAGAGAGTCCACGGCTTTGGAACGGAACCGCTCGAAGTTGCTCTGCGCCAGCTTGCCCGGGCCGATGGGAGCCGTGTTGGCGCTGTCCAAGAGCTGCCTGAACTGATAGTAGGGCGTGGGGCCGCCCAATGGTGAGTCGTAGCTCATCTGAAACTCGCCATCCTGCTCGTCGGCTGAGTGGGTGGTGCCGGAGACGTTTTCCGGCTTGAGCTCGATGCCGATCTGCCTGAGGTCGGCCGCCGCCGCCTGGACCTCTCCCACCCAGTCTGAGTAGCCACCGACATTGAGGACCGAGATGCTGAGCTTGCGCCCCTTCTTGTCATGGAAGATGCCATTGGAGAGCTTGAAGCCGGCCTTCTCCAAGAGCTTCTTGGCCTTGCCCGGGTTGTACGAGTAGTTGTACTTCTTGGCCAGAGACTTGTCGTACCAGCTCTTGGCGTCCGGGACGATAATTCCGGACTGGTTGGCCGGAGGGAGGTATCCATAGACGCCGAGCCGGGAGACCTTGGCTCGGTCGAGCCCGATGGAGATCGCCTGCCGGACCGCCAGGATGTTCGTGGGCCAGCGCTTCAGGTTCGGATACATGATCACGTCGTAACCCTGTGGCGGGAACCAATAGTGGCGCACCTTGGAATTGACGTTGGGTGCGTGGACGTAGGAGGCGTTGATGTTGGGGATGTACTGTGCTCCCCAGACGTCCTTGTTGTTTCCGTCCAGATAGCCATTGCCGCCACTGTTGTCAATGAAGGCCGGGTACTCGATCTTCGAGAGATAGGGCTTGCCCTTCTGCCAGTAGTGGGGATTTCGTATGTACTCGATGTTCTGTGGCGAGCACTTGTGGAGCTTGAACGGCCCGCTTCCCGTCGGCTTGGCATCGAGGTACGTAACCGGGTTCTTTACCTTGGACCAGGTGTGCTGAGGCACGATGAACGTCTGGTCGCCGATGTAATAGAAGAACGGTACGGCAGCCTGTTTGAAGCTGAAGACGATCTTGTTCTTATGGCTGACGACGTTCGACAGCACCGTCCAGATGGCGTTGACGTCGATGCCGGGGAACCGCTTCAGAAGCTTGAAGGTGAAGACCACGTCGGCAGCTGTCAGCGGCTTCCCGTCGGCCCACTTCACGCCTGATCGAAGCGTGAAGGTCAGGGTCTTGTTGTGATTTGACCAGGCGTACTTCTTCGCCAGCCAGGGTTGGCCCTTGTTGTTGTCCTGGTTGACGTACCACAGTGGCTCGTAGATGATCCCCGCCGAAAGCAGTGACGTCGTGGCGCCGTACGGGTTGAACGAGCAGGACCAGAGCGATCCCTGCACATTGTCGATGGTAACGGTCCCGCCGATCCTGATCTTGGCCGCCGGCTTCGAGGCCAGTGACGGAGCCGAGTTAACGAGCACCAGAATGATTGCCAGACTCGCGACGAAAGCTGCGCGGAGGAATGAACGACTTCCGACAGAGCGAGAACAGAGCATCCAACCACCTCTTGAGCTTCTACGACTTCGGCGTTGATGGAACGGTGAGGGGACCTGCCGGCGGCCGTGTTCGAGGGATGAGCGAGGCAGCCCCTTACTGATACTGCAACCAGCGTCGCCGTCCCAACAAGCAAATTTGCGCCAAATCGACCGTCAATCCCCACTAATGCCCGTGGAGACGCCAAATTTCCGGAAATACGGAAGTTAGACGCGAAGGGGCTGGGATGCGAGGGGGCCGGCGGGTGGACTTGGTTCATGCCAAATGGACGCAGTTGAAATCCAAACACCACTCCCACATCCCAGTCGCGCCAGTGGGCTACGCTGGAGCGTTCACGGAGGATGTCCTGGTGGTCGCGATTCAGCAGAATGAGCGGCAAATGCCGCTCGAGCAGCAGCCGGCGATCCTCGTTCGAGGCCTGGTTAAGCGATATGACACCGTCGAAGCGGTCAAGGGCATCGACCTGACGGTTCGGTCGGGCGAGATCTTCGGCTTTCTCGGCCCCAACGGCGCCGGAAAGTCGACCACCATCTCCGTCCTGTGCACGCTGCTGCGACCGACCGAGGGCTCGGCCGAGGTCGCAGGCTACGACGTCGACCGTCACCCCGCCCTCGTCAGGCAGCGCATCGGCCTGATCTTCCAGGACCCGTCGCTCGACGATCAGCTGACCGCGCGCGAGAACCTCTGGTTCCACGCCATGGCCTACGGCGTGCCCCATGAGGAGCGTGGCCCCAGGATCAATGCCGCCCTCAAGATGGTGGATCTGGACGACCGCGCCGGCTCTCCGGTTAAGACCTTCTCCGGAGGCATGAAGCGCCGGCTGGAGATCGCCCGCGGCATCCTGCATTCGCCGGAGGTCCTCTTCCTCGACGAGCCCACCATCGGTCTCGATCCGCAGACTCGGGCCCGGGTGTGGGACCACCTTCGGGGCATCCATGCTCGAAGCCCGATCACCATCTTCATGACCACCCATTACATGGAAGAAGCGGAGTGGTGCGACCGCATCGCCATCATCGACCACGGTCGGATCGTGGCCGAGGGAACACCGGCCGATCTCAAGTCTCAGGTGGGTGGCGACGTGGTTGTCGTCTCAACCGACGACGACGATAGAGCCATTGCTGAGGTCTGGGAGAGCTTTCAGATCGAAGCTGCTAAGGGGACGGGCGAGATACGCATCGAGGTGCCTGACGGAGCGGAGTTCGTGCCCCGGCTGCTTCGAGAGATGACGGTGCCGGTGCGGACGGTCACCGTGCGCAGACCGAGCCTCGACGACGTCTTCCTCAAGCTGACGGGGCGGGCCATCCGCGACGAGGAGGCCGATCCCAAGGCGATGATGCGCCGTTTCGCCAGGACCTGGAGGGGTGGGCGATGACCAGCACGACGGTCGGCGGGAAGCTGCGCGAAGAGGATGCGGCGGTACTCGTCCAGCCCGCTTCGCATCCAAGGGTGGCGTGGTATCAGGCGGTGTACATCATCTGGTATCGCGACCTGGTGCGCTACACCAGGGACCGCCCCAGGCTGCTGGCCTCGTTTGCGCAGCCACTTCTGTACCTGGCGATCTTCGGCGTGGGGTTGAGCAGCTCGTTGGGAGGAAGCTTCTCCAAGGGCGCGGCGGGGGGCGCCGGCGTGTCCCTGAGCTACATCCAGTTCATGTACCCGGGCGTGGTCTCGATGTCGGTGCTGTTCATCGCCGTGTTCAGCGCCATGTCCGTGGTCTGGGATCGCGAGTTCGGTTTCCTACGGGAGATCCTGGTGGCGCCGGTGGGCCGTGGCTGGGTGGCTTTGGGCAAGGCTCTCGGCGGCGCCACCCAGGCAATGATCCAGGGAGCAGTCATGCTCGTCCTGGCGCCGTTCGTGGGGGTAAAGCTGACGGCTCTGTCGGTCATCGAAGTCATCCCGCTGCTGTTCGTGCTGGCATTTGGCCTCACCACCCTGGGCGTGGCGCTGGCGACGCGTCTGCAGACCATGCAGGGCTTCCAGGTGGTCATGAACTTCATCCTCATGCCCATGTTCTTCCTCAGCGGGGCACTCTTCCCGCTCAGCCGGCTGCCGGTCTGGATGAGTGTTCTCACCCGATTTGATCCTGTCGCCTATGGCGTTGCGCCCATACGGTCCGTGATCCTCGAAGGCTCGGGCGTGCCCGGTCCGGTCGTCAACCGGCTAGCTGCCCTGACTATCGGCGGCTGGCAGCTGCCATCGATCCTCGACGTCGGCATACTGTCTCTCTTCGGCCTGGCCATGCTGGTCGTCGCGATGCGGTCCTTCAGCCGTCGGGCGTAGTGGACGCCACCATGCGAGCAGTGGAGATCCGCCCTGGCTGACGACCTGATCGAGGAACATGATGGGCCCGGGCGCGACATGGTCGTTCCCCTCCTAGCACTGCCCGACGCCTCAGCTCAGTACCGGCGCCTGGAAGAGGCCGGTATCTGTCTCCGCCGGAGCCAGGTGTACGAGGCGGACCAGGTGACCCGCTGGGTCGCCGACCGCTGGAAGGGATGGGTGGCGGAGGTTGCGGCCGCGTTCAACCATCTCCCGGTGCGGCTCTTCATAGCCACACTTAACGGCGACATCATCGGCTTCGCCGCCTTCGACGTCGCCTACCTCGGGCTCTTCGGCCCAACAGCGGTTGACCCAGAGCATCAGGGAAAGGGCGTCGGCGCGGCGCTCCTGCTGCGGTCATTGGAGGCCATGAGAGAGGCAGGGTACCTGTACGCCATCATCGGCGACGTGGGTCCGGCCGGCTTCTACTCTCGCGTTGCCGGCGCCTACTCGCTGCCCGCGGAGTGGCCGAGCTTCACCGACCCCGACGTCAGCTGACTCGGTCCAAGCCCGGCGATCGAGTACGCCGAGCGCCTCCAGGACCGCCGTCCTGTTCTGAGCTCAGCCCGGGCTGAGCTAATGCGTGTCGTTCGCAGCCACGACCGCCGTGCCACGGACACGTTGATCGAATCGATTCGTTGGATTGACGTCGATGAGCCGGTGGCACGGCGTGCAGGCGAGTTAGGCAGGGCATACCGGCGCAGTCACCCTTGCCTTTCCGTCGCCGACCTCATCATCGCCGCAACAGCTCACCAACACGACCTATCGCTGGCGACCGTTAACGTGAAACATTTTCCAATGCTGACGGACTGCGGCCACCATACTAGCGCCGGGGCGGGCGGCAGGTGCCGGAGCCGGCGTGTCTACCCTCGGTGTCCATATTCATGAGCCGCGGCCACCGCGCAGCAAAAGATCAAGCAATGCTGCAGAGCGGTTCTTCCAGAATCGCGGGCAGCACGGGCGGGAGTCTTCCCCGGTCAGATGGCACAGGTCAGATTGACCCCTGTTCGGCCTCGACCCTTCGTCGGGGGTCACAGCGGCGGACGCTCCTCGATAACTCACTCCGTCTGGGCTCTGTCGAGGGAGGCAGTAACTGTTGCAAACGCGAGGCTAAGTTCGAGCAGGTCTTTCCCTCCCGCGAACTTGGGTGCCGATAGCGGTTCTGTGGCTAGGTTTTCGTCGGGTCGAACACCTGAATAGTCAGCGACGCTTTGCTGGTGCGACCGATGCCGTCGGTGGCCTTGAGGGTCACGGTGTCGGTTCCAAGAGGAAGGTTTGTAGTGCTTGCGACCCGGCCGTTGCCCACGACGACTCCGTTCACGAACCATGTTAGTGACTTGCCCCCCAAGGGGAATCCGCGGTCGCTGGTCGCCGTTCCCTCGAGATAGAGGGTGGCGTTACTTGCCAGCCGCTGCTTGCTTCCCGGACTCAGAATCTGTGCGGTGGGTGGCGAACCCTTCGCTTGAATCTCAGCTGAAGTCGCCGTCACGGTGTTGAAGCCGTCATTGACCACAAGCTCAATCCGGCCGTCTGTCGACCTCGAGAAGAGCTTCGCCGGCAGCGAAAGCTGGCGTTCGCCGTAAGCCATTCCGACTGTGCGGTAATGCTTCCCGGCATCCGACGAGTAGCGGACGAAGGTTTCGAGCGGCTGCTTCTGCTGGTCTCCAGTTACTGACCATGCGACATCCACAGCACCAGAAGACCCGATAACCGTCCCTGCCTTTGGCGACACGAGCTTTACCAAGGGTGCAGGGGTGCGGTTACGGCTATCGAGGAGTGTCGCCTCATCCATGAAGTCCAAGCGGGCGGCGCCAGTAGCAGGAATGGTAGTGGCCAGCAGGTAGGTACCTGGATGCCGGTCGGCATGAAGTTCGGTCTCGGTCATGGGATACATGCCGAGGAGCTTTCCCCCGGCGTCGCGAACATAGATCTGATACGGAACATTTGGAGACTGCTGCGGAACCGGCATGGCGGTGGGGATGACCGAAAGGAGGGCGGCCTTATCACCCTGTATAACCGCCGTTACCCGCAGGTCGCCGGACACGGATGCGCGACGCAACGAGGAGGGGGCGGTCGGAGGCGAAACGGAGCCGGCCGAACCTGGATGGGTCATGGCATTGAACAACTCCGTCCAGCCTCGAGGCGACACCCACGCAACCTGCTCCAGAGCGGCGTTGGTCCGTCCGTTGTTCGACACGCAGTAGGACATGTAATCGTACTCGTTTCCCGTCGGGTCCGAGTGGCCGTCAAGGCCGGGATAGAAGATCCGGTATGCTCCGGGGCCTGACATGTGTGCCGCCTGGGGATCGGTTCCTACACCTTGGAGATAGCCTTGATTGTCCGGCGGCCAGCTTTCAGCTCCGGTTCCCAAGAATCCGCCCCCATTGCACGAGCCCGACGCGTGGGCGCGACCCAGCAAGTGGCCGAATTCGTGGGCCACCGCGGTCAGGGGACGAGGAGCCTCTACAACGGCTGTCGATATGGGAACCCAGGGCGAATAGATGGTAAGCGAATGATCCGTCGGTACCCCGTTCCCTGGGATCACGCCGATGATCTGTCCGGGACATGTCGATCCCGGATCGCAGAAGCCCTCCGTGATCGCGTCGTCCACGGTGCGCACCAAGCTGACGTCCGGGTCGAAGATATTCGCCGCGTCATTGGAGTTGGTCACGTCGAAGGAGGCGACATACGGCCGAACACTGAAGGATCCATCGGCCACCGGAAGCACAGCCTTCAGCCCGTCGAAGAGAGGGACGGGATCAGTCGGCGGGGTGATGCGGCTGGGAGAGCTAACGAACTCCGAGACCGGAGAGATCGTGACCGGGTTGGTCGTTTGGAAGGAGACGTTCTGCAGTCCGGCAACGTTGTTTTCGGTGCTCCGCTCGACGTAGCCGGAGACCGCAGCTGGAATCAGCTGGGCGACGAACTCGAGATACTGACCGGAGGACGTCCAGGCGGGCGGAAGAGTAAAAGTGAAGGCTCCGGCAGGATTGGCCCGTTCTGTTGCCACTGTCGCCGTACGGGTGAGGGTTAGAGTGCCGCCGTCTGGGCTCACGGGGCTTCCGGATAGGGGCGCAAAGACGTTGTCCGGCTGTTGGCTGTACGCGTAAAGCCTCGCATCAACCGTTAACCCTCCGGAAGGCACGCTGCCGCCAAGCAGTGGATAGACGCGAACGATGGTCTTCTTGCCCGCGGCCAGTTCTACGCCGCCGTACTCCCCGAACCGGAAGCTCTGGGAGATGCCCGGTACTGGAGAGGACACGCCGGTATTGAAATCCGGTAGCGCGTAGGGCTGTACCGCCTGGGTAATCTCCATGCCACCGACTGAGAGGTCATACATCGAGGGCGGTGGCGCCTCAAGCGTGATGGTCGCCGTCTGATGGGCAATTTGGTTGTCCTCATCACGAACCCATGCCGTGAACGTATTGTCGCCGGTGTGAAGCAGCGGCATGCTCACGCTGTAGTGGCCGTCGTGGATGGTTTCGTGGCCCGGAACCGTCAGGTTCTCCGCGCAGTGTGCCCAATCGGGAGGAGCGGAAGCATCCCCGCTTACGACACAGAAGTTCTGGATCCCGCGAGGAGCGCTTATGGAGCCGCTGGCAAAGCTTGGATGTCCACTGCTGTATACGGTGCCGTCGGCAGGGGAGTCGATGGTGACATATGGCTGATCCAGGAAGCTGGGAACAAGGATGTAGCTGCCAAGATCGTCGATTATGGCGGCTCTTGGTCCGGTGTCATGTGACCCAGTTCCACGTCCCACGAAGACACCGACGCAGGAAATCTGGTTTTGATTGTCGGAAACTGAAATCGGCGTGTCGATGTTGCTACGCTGTCCCTCTTCGGCGATCATCACGTCCGGGCTGACGTCGATGACCTTACCGTTTGAAGCGTAGGCAACCAGGCGTGCCCAGGTGCCGGGGGGCGGTGCCGGAGCACCGTCAATACCGGCGGTGACCGATACCTCCGCCGCGGTGGTTCCAGCCGGCATGCACGCCTCGAGATGTGACCCTCCATTGAGGGCCTCGAGAGCGTTCGGGAAGCTATCTGGTGCGACATTCATAGGCCTCACGATCTTCGCGCCCTGCGGAAACGTGAATCCCGCGGAGTCCACCTTCAATTCGGTACCTGCCAGCTGGGTGTCGAAGGAATCGCTAACGAATGGGAGGCCTTGCGACACACCTTTCGAGATTTCCACCTTTACCGCTGCTTGAGTTTCGGCCTTGGTGGGAAGATCGACAACCTCCACGCTAACGGCGTAGGTGGCCGGTTGGAGGTAACTTGTAATCGCAGCAGCTCCGGTGGCGTCGCCAAAGGTTCCATCACCATTCAGGTCCCAGGTGTAGGAGGGCTTCTGAGCGTTGGACGAGGCGACGAAGCGAATAGTGGCTCCGGCACTACCCATACATGAAGGGTGACAAGTGATCTTGGCAGCGAACCCAGAGTCTCTGATCGGTCCTAGGCTCGCTGAGACAGCAACCTGGGAGCCGAAGCCGGGGGCCAGCACGAGCCCGATGATTGCCACTGTGGCTGCCAATATACTCCGGCTACTCTTCATCCTACGCTCCTTATCCAGCATCGTCATAAGGTCTTTTTGACAGCGCTTCACTCTTGTTGAACCGCTCGTCATGAGCATAGGCTAAAGGGCCCGCTTCTGTCCAGCATGATCCTATCGATGTGACAACAGCCTGGACTGCGTCTATGTCTCGGACCTGCCTCCCACTACCATGGACCTACATCGAACCGACGGCACGCCTCCATGCTGCGCTCGGTCGATTCGGCGCGCATCCCCAGTTCTCTGGGACGTCAGGACCGGGGCTCTCCGACGACGGTCGATTCTCACGCTACAGCGGAGGCAATGCGCCTGGCGGGTTCACGCACCTGCCGAGCCCTCGATCTGGACTGGATAGCCCGACCTGAGCACAGCCACGGTCGCAGGAGGCGTCAGGACAGTGGCGTTGCCGGATCGAGGCCGGCGGCGCCGGGTTGCGTAGCCCTGGTAGGTCCACTCTGTGAGATGGTCGCCGGCCACGACTGCCGGCCGGTCGTCGAGCATGACGAAAACTCCATTCGGGAGGCCGGCCCAGGGAAGCTCATGCAGATGACGGCGATGAGTTCCCCGAATGAGGCGCTCGGAGTGTAGCTGACGGTTGATCTCGCCGGCCGTCGGCACCGGCACGCTCAGGGCTTCCGCCCACCCACGACGGTAGGCATCGTAGGCGCGCCAGCGGCACTCGGCACACGGACGATGCCCGGCGGCAAATGAGACGGCCTCGTCATGAAAGAAGAGATGGGTGTAGCGGTGCGGCTGCCACTGTTCCCGCCACCGACCGCGAAACTCCAGCTCACAGGTGATCCAGAGGTTCCCACCGTGGAAGCGCACGATCTCCCGGCCTCGGTGGAGGATGCCGCGGTTCCCTGTCCAGGCGCCTCGCAGCGGAATGGCCACGATGTCGCCTTGCGGCGTTACCCGATTGCGCTCAGCCACACCCCAGCATGCCAAAGGGACGTGCTCCCGAGAGATTGGGGCGCCCTGACGATCTGGAACTCTTCTGGAACACGACGTTGGTACGGTGATCGCGACGGTCGGATTCAGGGACTGAGCGGGGTGTGGTAGTCCGAAAAATGCGCGGCTGCTGCGAATCCGGGATGGCCCTGAGCCGATCGAACTCTCAATACATCAGCAGCCGAAAGGCAAGGAGTGTTAGGTGATGAAGTATCTCGTCCTTTTACCGGTCGTAGTCATGGTCGCGATCAGCGGATGCGGAAGCTCGAGCTCGACGTCTACACCACCGTCCAAACATCATTCGACGTCGCACTCAGGAGCAAAGCAGAGCTCGGGGTCGCATCAGGCGGCCGCCACAACCGGCGGCTCGAGCAGCTCGGCTTGGTGCGGAGATATTAACGGCGCCAAGCTCGACCTTCAAAACCTGAAGCGTCTGGGCTCGCAGCCTTCGCCGTCGACCCTCATCAGCGACCTCAAGAAGCTGGACTCCAAGATAGCGGCGGCGACACCAACCGCACCGGCTCGACTCTCGGCCGGCTTCCATGGGGTGAAGAAGGCGGATGAAGCACTGCAAACCGGTATCCAGCAGCTTCAGGCCTCGGGAGCCTCATCGGCGCTCTACGTTCAGCCGGTGAAGGCAGGTGTGGCAGGCATCGCCACCGCCTTCCAGGTGCTGGTTTCTCTCAGC
>DASRCF010000224.1:0-3711 GCA_035653255.1 Chloroflexota bacterium | reverse complement strand
GCTTCGAGGTGCTCGGGGGTGAGAAGAGCGCCGGTCGGCATCACCGGTCCCATCAGCAGGACCGCCTTTGTGTTGGGGCCGATTGCCGCGGCAAGCTCTTCCGGATCGGTGTGCCAGCCGTCGGCAGCGGGACGCGAGGAGACGTGACGCGGCACGCCGCCCGCCAGGTGGATCCGATTGACGAGCCCGGCGTAGATGGGATCGAAGAGGACGACCTCCTCGCCGGGCTCGAGTGTTGCGAGGAGCGTATTGGTGATGCCGTTGAGCCCGCCCGCCACGCTGATGCATTCGGTCCGACCGTCGTAGCGCCGGCTCGCGATCCGGCCTACGTGTGCAGCAGCTGCCTCGCGAAGCGACCAATGTCCCTGGAACGGCAGGTAGGAGTTCGCCGCATCGTCGTCGATCGCGCGACGGGTTACCTCGCGCGCGACGGCGGGCGGTGGAATGTCGGTATCGAGGTTCTCCAGGCGGAGGATGTCGGGATCGTTGGCTGCATCGGCCGCATCCCCGACCTGGTCGACGCCGATGCCCGGGATGTGCCGCAAACGAGAGACTGTCATAGAGGGTCCGTGAGATTCAATTCGAGACAGTGTATCGCGCCCTGTCCCGCGCTGGCCCACTACCTCCCCAATGCCGGCTAGCACCGCTCCTCGCCCGACCGGATGCTGCTTCCGGCCGAGCATCCCCCCACCAGCCCGCCGCTCCCAGCCCGAGCGCAATCCCGCCGGGGAGTCGCCGTAGGCCGGACCCCGGCTACGATGACCGGGGCTGCGCGCCGGACTCCGCACCTTTCCTACCCGCTGCCGTCGGCCATCGGCGGGATTAGTTACGCGCTGGGGGCACGTCCAGGAGCTCGCAATGCAGGACGTAGGACGCGCGGCCATCATCATCGTGCCACGCATCTGTCCGCTCGACGTCTACATAGGCCACGCGTTTGTGGTCCCGTTGCCACACACGGGGTGCCACCTCGACGCGCGGTGTGGTCTCTCGGCTGATTCGATTGATGCGCCAGGTATAAATGAGTGGAGGCATGCCGGGAAGATCGTGAAGATACCCTGCGTACTCGTACGGGTCGATACCGAGTAACGCTCGGCCCGTGATCAGATCCCCCGCTTCGACCCCTTTCGGCGGCGCGGCCGCTTCAACGACCGAGATACCACAGTCGATCACCCACGCCTTGTCCCAGACCCCCTCGACACGCGCAGTCAGCAAATACGCGTAGCCTCTGATGAGCTCGCTTGAGGGGCGCGTATGCTCCTCAAGTGTGAGATCGTCGAAGCTGAACTCGACGGCGAATTTCGCCTGCTGCCCGCACTCGAAGTCGGGGTAGTTGCTGTCCTGGATGATCCACGATTCCAATCCGATCGCCCACTCGCCCGTCACTGTCAGGATCGTCGCCTCCGAGAGGGATCATACAACGGGTAGCGAACGCCGTTCTGAACCCGAGGAGGAGACGATCCACAGGCGAGCCGGGTTGCTGGCCGCTCATAGTGTCAATCGATATAGAGGATGACCGGGTTATCTGACGTAGCTTTCGCCAGCCGCACCGCAAAAACTGGGACTACGATGCCCTCGGTCCATTCACATTCTCCCTCGGAAGTATGAAGCCGCGCTCCACCAAGCCGCCACTTCGCTAAACCCGTCTCAATGACCTCCGAGTCTGAGACGTCTCTGGGGCTGTCGTCTACGTCGAGGAGCCTTGTCCGGACCGAGCACGTGCGCGGAGGAGCCACGCTGGGAGAAGATTGTAGTCCTCTTCCGATGCCGGTCCGGGGAGTGAGGCCAAGTCCCGGAGCTCTGCCAGCGTCTCGTCATCGGGCTCCGCGATGCCGAACCTGGGAGTGCGCGGTAGGGGCGGTTTCTGATACTTGAGTATTCCCAGCGCCGCTCCGGCACAGATCGCCGCCTTCCGCTCGTCCCCCTCGAGTGCGGCCATCCGCGCCTCAGCCACGAGGTAGGCGAACCTCCTATCGGCGAATGCCGGATCAAGACTGATCAGTTCTCGTGCCTCGTCGAACTTGGCCTGTTGTCGGGTGCGGACGATGAGCTGGGCCAGGCGCAATTTAATGCCGTGAGGAGCGCGGGACCGGATCGTCGTGCAGAGTCGAATCGCTTCGCGATAGAGTTCCTCGGCCTTCTCGAACTCGCCCTCCTCCTCATGGGCCTGGCCAAGCAGCTCGTAGCTCTCCACGACCATCAAGCGGACCCCATGGCTCGGATCTTCCCCCTGGTCACGAACGACGCGAGTGAGCAAGTCGATGGCCGCGCGTCGCTTGGCAGGATCCCCCGTCCCAAGCAAACTCAGCGCCTTGAGCTTGGCGTTCTGGGCTCGGTTATAGGGAGTACGAGCCCGACTGAGCTTACGTTCAACCATCTCCTGGGTGACGGGATCCCAGTCCGGAGACCGATACCACTCGTCTCGTCTACTCATCGTTGTGTTTCCTCACCTGACCCCGAACCGACGCGGTTGAACGGTTTCTGCGCCAGTCCTTTGCGGCTTGCGTCTCTACACTCGAGTGTCTCAAAATTCGCCCGCTGTGCCACGTACACTCGGCTGAGGCGTAACTTGCGCGAAGGGAGCGACCATGCAGCGGCGAGGAAGTAGTGACCAGTGGGGGTTCAGCTTAGGAGACCCGATGGGCATCAACTTCGCCGTCTGGGTCCTAGAGGTCGACGGCATGACGGTTGGCCCATTTAACCGGCACGGCGAAGGGAACGGCGAGCTTCGGGCGTTGGGCCTGGATCAGACCGGTTGGAAGGCTTGGGTGGCGGCCATGGTGGGGCCGTATAGGCGGGGGAAGCGCGGGCTTCCCGTCGATCAATGGCCCGGCAATGCGGGGATTCGCGAGCAGCTTGATCACCTGTGGCAGGTGTATTGCCCGCTCTCGCAAGGGCGAGTGGGCGAAATACAGCGTGACCTGAACTCAGTCCCCTGCCAGGAGATGGTCTCCCATCTCTGGCACGACCTTGGGCCGTACCATGACCGAATCCCGTCGCCGCTCACGATTGCTCTTGTTAAGTATCCGGATCCGGTCGAGTATCTGGTGGCGCCGTCGAGCGTCATTCTCGGCTTTCCATCCGGGCTGCCCGCGCCTTCCGAACTGCGGAGTGGCATTATTGCGGCATGTAGTCGGCTGGAGCAGTTATGGGGATAGCCTGGGCCACCGGCAGGGTCGGGCATTCCCTGACCTTCCTGTCCCAATATCATGAGGGTGGGCAGGAGCAAAGGCCGGATGCGGCCGGCGGGGACCATGGAGCGGGAATTAGATATCGCCGGAGAGGCGGTAGGAGCGTTGCGGGCGGGCCTGGGAGAAAGGCTCCGTTCGCTCGTGCTCTTTGGGTCGCGTGCGCGAGGGGATTACCGACCGGGGAGCGACTGGGACCTCCTGGCGATCGCTGCCGATCTACCGAGGCCGGGGCTGGACCGATACCGGGAGCTGAATACAATGCTGCCGATCGAGCTTCGTGGTTCGGTGGCAATACGTGCGGTCACACCGGAGGAGTTCGAGGCGCGCGTCCCGGCGTTCTATCTCGATATCGCAATTGACGGGCAGGTCCTCTACGATCCTTCTGGGTACGCGACGGAACGCTTTGCCCAGTTGCGGAGGACGATCGAACGGGCGGGACTGCATCGGGAACGAACGCCGGCCGGCGACGTATGGGAGTGGGATTCCCCGCCAGGACCCGATTGGTCGATCGACTGGGAGCGGT
>DASRCF010000223.1:0-24683 GCA_035653255.1 Chloroflexota bacterium | reverse complement strand
GCGCCAATCTCGAGCACTTCACCCTCAACCAGCAATACCCCAAACATTGCCGCTTCGCAATCGTCAAGATGCGGCCCCTCAGGCTGTATAGCGCCTTCGTCAACGGCTATGACCGAGCCGTCCTCAGGGGACTCTCGCCCTTGATGAGCACACCCGGCTCCCAGACTCTCAGGGGCCGGGCGCGTACCTCCCTCAATCAAAACGTGTTCGTGACCGAGCCCAACGGGTCGGTCGACCAGTACCCGTTGGCCACCCGACGGCGCCGCTTCTCGGCCACGGTGCCGTTTCCGACAGCAGGTGAGTATCAGGTCGAGGTGGTCGCGGCATCAGGACAAGACGTCTTCAACGTGAGCGTCTTTGTCGACACTCACACCTTCGTGCCCATGGGTCTACGATTCCCAAGGGATCCGCGAGCGGCGTCCCAGAAGGCCCTTGACGCCTTCTCAGTCCGTCTCCTAAACAGATTTCGAAGACAGGAACACCTAAGCCGCTTCAGCCTGGATTCGAATCTATCGAAGGCGGCCCAACGCCACAACTGGGACATGGTGCGCTTTGGATACTACTACGCCCATCCTCACATCGGATCAGACGGATCGACGCCGCCACAACGACTGGCACAGTTTGGAGTGGCGTGCACCAGCTGGGCCGAAGTGGAGGGCGACGGAGCCTCCGTGGGCAATCTCGTGGACCGCTGGCTGCTCAGCCCGGTTCACCGGCTTATCCTCCAAGGCTCCGAGTCTCGCGTCGGGGTGGGCGTCAACCGAGCAGCAGGAGGATGGTTGATGACCGTGGACCTCTGCGCGGGAGAATCCCTCACAAGCCATCACCATCACCATCACCGGCCGACCCACCATTGATGCCCCGTGCGAGGCGCTTGGGCGAGTGTCGAAGCACGTTCAACAAGGGCTCCGAGGTGACTCGGAGCCCTTTATCGTGAAGCTGAAACGTCGCGAGCGGGTAGTCCCCGCCCGAGCGAAGCCCGCGTCGGGAGTTCCTACTTCCCGGCACCCCCGACCTGCAGGGGTTAAGCGAATCGCCTCTCGAGCGTTGAGCAGCGCCGCACGTTGAACATTGAGTCGACTCAGGGCCCTAGCAGTGCGTTTGCCACCTGGTGCGAGTAGGCGAGTGCGCCGGCCGAGCTGAGATGGATCCCGTCCCCGGCGAAGTATTCGGGGTGGTTCGCACTGGCGTCGAACCAATCGGCGATCCGGCCGTTCTTGGTCCTGCGTATGCCCGCGCGAATAACCGCGTTGACCTGATCCTGCCACCATCGAGGCTCTCGCACCGTCAGCACCACTACTCGGCTCTCATGGCGGAGGGTGTGCATCAGCCCGTCAAAGTCCTGCTGTGAAATGGGGCCGTTGGTACCGAGACCGACGATGACGGTCCGCGGCAGTGTCCCCTGCGACATCATCTGATCGATAATCGACACTCCCGTGTCGAATTGACGGCTGACCGCCGCATTGACTGAGATTCCCATCTGCTGAAGATATGGCTGAGCATCGACCATGACCGAATCGCCGACTGCAAAGGTCCCGGGGAACGCGCCGGACGGAGGGCTCCATGGGGGACATTGGACGGCCGACTTCCGGCCGCGGATTACTGTCGTGATCTTCCACGAAGCCCGACGCTTCAGCTCGAATGTGTCGGTGCTATGCTGGTGCCCCGCTCTGTACGTGGAATACACCTCTGCTCCGCCGTTGCTCCACGTGTGTACGGCTTGGCCGGCACTTCGAGGCCAGAACGGGACGCCCAGCAGGTTTTGGATGCAGCCGGAGACAACCTTGTTTCGGAGTCGCCGGTTCAGATGTGCATAGGCGCTGAGAAGATTGTGAGCCTCAACCGCCCGGGAGAAGTGCGCGGTTTCACGGATGATCGGATGCCACGCATGGGGCATGAAGAGCCAGGGCTGCCTGGTCCCTGATCGGGCCCGCTTCCAGGCCATCGCGCCTCCCGCATAGGTGCCGCTTCCCTGCTGAAAGACCTGCCGGAGCCAGGGAGAGCGACCGGGACGCCGGTAGACGGGGTCGAGCGCCGGCCCCCAATCGTGTCCGTGGTAGAACTGCCGGAACCAGGCGGGAGTGATGGGAAGATTCCACTCGGGCGGGATGCCGTGACTCGCGAATACCCTTCGCGCTACGGAAGGCTTGCGGACGATGGAGAACCGACGAGTGGCCGGGTTCCATACCAGCTCGTTTGCAGTACGGTCGAAGCTCTGAACGAGGATGTGTCGGCCGATGGACTGGACGGAATCCGTTGCTGGTCCCGGATTCTGCCCGGAGCAGTAGAGTCGCTGCCAGTATCTGAAGATAATCCGAGCCTCAGGTCGGTGTCCGGCCGAGTCGTACACCGCGGTCGCACGACCGAGGTTGCATGCCGCCTGCGCGTCCGGCTTGGCCGAGCCGTCAATCGCGAACAGGCCTATCAGGGTAAGGGCGCCCAACACAAACACGGCGGCGACGATGATGTTCCTCGATGGCTGCCGTCTCATCTGGCGCACGTGTCCATTATCCTCGACCATGGTCCGAGGTCGGGGAGCCTCTGGCGGGGCACAGGCCGGCTCCTCTCGGAGCCGGCCCAGCCGTGCTACTGCTTGATGATCCTGATCCCGTCGGCGTCTGCCATGACCAGCGACGGATAGTTAGGGTTGACGGCGTTGTATCCGCCTAACCCGTAGTTGGCAAGCACCTGTGCGGCGCAGGTGATCTGTGCCGGCCAGGAGCCGAAGGTCGAGTAGTTCATGCAGCCCATGTACGCGGTTCCTGCTACACCACCGCCCGATTCGATAAGCCCGATGCCCATCAAGACTGTAGGCGACACGCGGAAGTTGTGCGCCGTCTGGACGAAGGTGGATACCCACGCACCTTCCGGCAGGCCACGAATCTCGTTGCCCACCGGACCCGCCAGCTGGTAGGTGACGCGGAGCAGCTGGGGGTTGTGGGCCCTGCAGTGCGGACGTCGAAGACACCACCGCTTCCAACGGATGTATGCTGCATGCGGGTTGTTCTCCTTGACCCAAGGATGGCGATGCCGACAATGGCGGTGGCTTCTGCACCACGCACGCCACTTCTGATCGGCGCTGACATGCTTCCCACTGTGGTGGGTGTGGTGCCTATGGCTTGAGGCCGCCGAGACTATTCCCTGCCCGGACGCGCTCACGGCTGCAGCTGCAAGCGTGAGTGCTACGGCGACGGGCAGAATCCATCTACTCACCCGTGCGGAGCGCGTTGGCTCCGCTTGTGATTGCGATCGGTCTATTCATCGAAACCTCCTCGTGTGTTTGACCGCGGTCTCTTGATTTCTTGCGGAGCAGCGGGCAGCTGTTCTCCGGAAGTCGCGGTTCCTTCGATGGACGCACGTCGCGCGTCGCGCTGGTTTGCATCGTTCCTCGCGTCTCCCACCGCGGGATTCCCTCTAGCGGACGGCAGGAAGACGCTCCGGCGATGTGACGGCGGGCACGGTCACATCCCGAACAACGCAGGCCGGCCTAGAGCACCCTCGTCACCTTGAGGAAGCTCTGGGTCTCGACGTTCGCAGCACGCAACGAAACGCCTGTGGAGTGTACCACGAGAAGTGCCGACGGCAAGTTGCGTGCCTCGAAACGTCTGCAGTTCGAATCACGAAAGCCAGGCCAAGATGTCGCCGGTCCTCAGAGATTATGAATCGGCCGACCACGCCTCAAACGCATCCAGACCCTGATGAGCTAGCTGCCTGCACGACAGTGTGCTGATCACGAGGCGGTGTAACCACGCAAGTTGGAGGCTGGCAGGTAGCGCGCCGAGGGTCGTCTAGAACCGGTAGTAGATGAAGGGCGCCACGCCTTGGCCGGTGATGACCGCTCCGCAGACGATGACCACCGCCGCGAAGGCGAGCCCCTGTCCCACGGGGCTGAGCCGCGCGTATGCCCGCCTGACGATGAGCGACGGCTCCCGCGGCACGAAGTGGATGGCCATTCCCACCAGAATGGCCAGCAGAGTGCCTATGCTGACGGTGGTGGCACCGGTTCCGGTGAATAGTTGTCCAAAGATCGCACCGGCGTTGGTCAGCGAGTCGGCACGGAAGAAGATCCAAGCGAGGCAGACCACGTGGAAGGTGATGAGCCACCGCGCCACCGCCGGCAGGGAAATCGTACGGCCCTGCTCGTCCCACCACTTCTCGACCGCCAGTGCCGAGCCGTGTATGCCGCCCCAGAGGACGAAGGTCCAGGCGGCGCCATGCCAGAGGCCGCCCAGCAGCATGGTGAGCATCAGGTTACGATAGGTCTTTTGCCGGCCCTTCCGGTTGCCTCCTAAGGGGATATAGAGATAGTCTCGCAGCCAGCGCGAGAGGGTCATATGCCAGCGGTGCCAGAAGTCGGTGATGGAGAGTGAGGCGTACGGCTTATTGAAGTTGATCGGAAACTGGAATCCGAGCAGGAGCGCCAGCCCGATGGCCATGTCGGAGTAAGCCGAGAAGTCGCAGTAGATCTGCACCGCGTAGCCGTAGATGGCAAAGATGACGTCCCAGCGTGAGTGGAACCCCGGGGACGCGAAGACCGGATCCACCAGCTGGGTGGAGACGAAGTCCGCGATAAGGATCTTCTTGATCAGCCCGCTGGTTATCAGCCCAATCGCCCGGGCAAATTCGATCTTTCGAGGATCGCGGGCTGAGGCGAACTGGGGCACCAGCTCGCTGACACGGACGATCGGCCCCGCGATCAGGTGCGGAAAAAAGGAGAGGTACACGGCGAAGTCCAGCGTGGAGACCGCGGCCGTCCTGTTCCGCTTGACGTCGATGACGTAGGACATGGCCTGAAAGGTGAAGAAGGAAATGCCGATGGGCAAGGCGACCTGGACCAGGGGAAGTGGAACTGGGAGGCCCACCCGGCTGGTGAAGGCGACGACGTTGGCCACGAAGAAGCCGTAGTATTTGAACCAGCCGAGAATCGACAGGTCGCCGGCCACGGCAATACCCACCAGCCATGACTTGTAGCGTTCGAGGATGGGCAGACCCATGAGTTTCGCGAACAGCTGATTCCAAAGCGTGCAGCCGCCCAGGAGGAAGACGAAATGCCAGTCGGCGCTGCCGTAGAAGAAGTAGCTGGCGGCGATGATGAAGAGCTTCCACGCCCGCCGGAAAGGCATGAGCAGCCAGGATGTGGGTAGTACGAGGGCAAAGAAGCCTGCGAACTCGACGGTGGGAAAGATCAAGAGATCGAGGCTTCCCAGAGCAGCGGCTGCCCACGCGACCGGGGTCGAGCCGGCTCAGGAGCTTTGAGCCGAGATGGTCGCTGGCGGTGGACGCGGCAATCCAAGGCCGGGATTGTCAAGTGAGGCTTCCGATCTGTTATGTTCGCGGTAGAAAGGCCCGCGCGGTGTGTGGGCTATTTTCGGTGCGAGGTCGGTATCAGCGCGCTTCGCGACGTTGCCAATGTAGAGGCTTCTCCCGGGACCGCGGAGGACATCCCGCCACCGGCAACTGGGTCTGAGACTCCGTTTGCCTCTGATTATGACGTCCGCTCACCTCTGCCTGCCAGGCGCCGTCGGCCGACCGACTTCAACTCTCCGGTAGCGCCGATCCGGCAGATCATCGGAGCCCTGGGTGTCACTGTCTTGGTGGTGCTGCTGCTGGCTGCGAAAGGAATCGTTCACGCCGCCGAAGGCATGCCTCCGGGCCCGATCACATCGGTGACACTGGCCATCGGCAACGCCGCACTGGACTTCGACGAGGTCTTCCATCTGACGTGGCCATGGGACACGCTGGAGTCCGCGCTCGGCCAGGGGCAGTCCTCGACCACAGCGCCGTTGCTTCAACAGCCGCCGCCCGGCACGGCCCGACACCACCGCGGAGGTGGGTCGAAGCAACGAACAGGCAAGCCGGGGAAAGGCGGCCATGGGCATGGTATTCAGCCGGTCGAGCATCGCGTCGGACCTGTCTGGCCGCCACTGCGACCGATCACTCGGTCCCGGCCGCTTAGACTGCTGGTCACCGGCGACTCACTCGTCGGCTACATGGGTCCTCAGATTCTGAACGAGGCGGCAGCGCAGGGCGCCGTCATCGGCTGGACGGACACCCATGATGGCACCGGGCTGACGCGTCCTGATTTCGTGGATTGGTCCGTCGTTGCTCATTCACAGGTGGGCACATACCATCCCGACGCTGTGGTGATCATGATGGGTGGCAACGATTTCCAGAACATGGTGCTTGGCCAGCGGATCTTCTACGCCGGAACGTACGGCTGGACCCGTGAATATCAACGTCGAGCGGAGATCGTCATGCGCAAATGGATCGACGGCGGGGTTCGGCGAGTCTACTGGCTTTCGATGCCGCCGGCCAACAACCCGTCGTGGGCACATGACGATCAAGACATCAACATCGCCCTGCAGCGCGCGGCGAGGCAGGTCCCCGGCGTTCACTACGTCAATGTCCTGGGGCCGATCACGAATCACGGTCGGTACACAGATTACGTCCCCGTTAACGGCGTGCAGACGCTGATCCGAGAGCCGGATGGCGTTCATCTCAACATCGCCGGGTCGGACATTGTGGCCGGAGAGGTGGTCCCGATAGTCAAGCGCGAGTGGCAGTTCGGTTGGGGTGCCATGCGCCGGCGTGCGCTGCGTTTCCAACAGGACTCTGGTCTCCTCAGCCGGGTCGGAGCTACCGCCTAAAGCTTCTCGCTGGTTCCCCTCCATGGCGGCCGGCGTGCGGAGCCGGCGAAGCTCCCATATTCAGCCGCGGCTTCCACAGGACACAAAGTGCAGTATGAGCCCTCCCTCTTCGTTCAGGTTGGGGTTCGCTTTGGTGAAGCTGTAGCCCACGGCCCAGCTCTGAGAGGGTCCGACAGATGCCGCCCCGGCTAGCTGACTCTGGCTCGAGCTCCGTCCGGCTCCGGGCACCACCATCCACTTCAAACCGTTGTAACGCTCAACCAGCCAGCGCGAGTTGCTGGCGGAGCCATGGTAACCCACGGCCCAGATATTGGTTGCTGACTGAGCCGCTACAGCACTGAGAGAGGCTCCCGCTCTGAAAGGACTCGGCACGATGCTCCACCCAGTTCCGTTGTAATGCTCGATCGGCGCTTGGCCGGTCCGCGGCCTCCATTCTTGGCCCACTGCCCAAACGTCGGCCTTCCCGATCGCAGTGACGCCCAAGAGGCTGGTCGACGTGGCATTGAGCCGGGGGCCCCGCACCAGCTGCCAAGCCCGACCGTTGTACTGTTCGAGAAAGGCATGCTCGCGGCCATTGCTCGACGTCACCCGGCCTACTGCCCACACATCATTGTGGCCGGCTGCCGTCACCGAAGTGAGGCTCGCGAACTGGCCCTTGGGGCTCGGAGCCATCACATGCTTCCAAGTTCTTCCCCCATAGTGCTCGATCAACACCCGCCGCCCATCACGACCTACCGCCCAGAGATCAGTTCGTGACACCATCACTATCGCCGCGAGACTGCGGTAAACGGGCAGCGCAGGCTGGCTGGCGGGGAGAGCGCCGGTGATAGACCAACGGCGGCCATTGAAGTGCTCGATGAGGGCTCTCGACGGAGAGTCGGCCGACATCGAAAGCGCAGCCGCTCCCACAGTCCAAATGTTGTGCTTCGATACGCCAACGATGCCGTCTAGAGACACCATTCCGTATCGACTGAGCAGCCGCGGCGTTCGCGCAGCTCGCCAGACACCTCTGCTGTTGTGCTCGATGAGAGCGCGCATACGGCGTTCGCGCTCGCCCGCGTGCCTACGGCCCACGTGCCGGCGTGGGATCTCGTCGACACGGCATTGAGACCGTCGGCGATACTGTGGAGCTTCGCGCCCGGGACCGTCCGCCAGACGCCGGAGCCGGCCCGGCCGGCTGTTCGGCTCGTTCGAGCCGTGGCAGTGAGGGTGGGAAGAAGCGGTAACCCGAGCATGACGGTGGCAATCAGAACGGTTAGGACGGTCCGGCTGCGATTCATACGTGTCTCCCTGACTCCTGTGGACTCCGGGAAGCCGGCCGCCCAATGGCGGCTCAAAGCCTCAGCGCCTCACTCGACCTCACGCCTCCCAACCGGCACAGCAACCGCGGAATTATCCGAGTGGCTGATTCTAGCGGGGCGGCATCTGAGGCGCCGGATGTCGGGTCGACTCCAATTCGCGTCTCCTTCCACCGGGAGCCACCGGACAGCGTTCCCTCTGTGCCGAGCTAGGGTGTCAGAGTCTCTGCCCTCTGAATGTACGAGCGGGCTGAGCCGCCCAGAGCGAAGAGGCAGCTCGTTGGCAGCCCCTGGACACAGGGAGCCGATGCGCCGCCGAAGTTATCGCGGGATGTCGTCATCGGCGCGACATACGTCCAGACGTTGAGCCTTGGGTCATACATCATCGCGGCGTTGAGGATGTTGAAGTTCTGGTCCTGGCCGCCGTAGGCATACAGGCAGAGGCGAGTCGTCTGCGTGACACAGAGCGCGGGCGAAGCGGCTGCACCGGCCACATCAAGACTCGCGCTTGAGCTCTTGGCGTGAAGCTCAGCCACTGCACTCCACGTATTGGTCGACGGCTGATACATCTCGACTGATCCGAGGAACCCCGAATCGCCCGTGCCGCCCACGGCGTAGATGCAGGCTTGCGCCAGGCTCCCGCGACATGGCGCACTCGCCGCGGCGACCCGTGAACGAGCCGTTCTCAACGATGCGGCCGCCGTCCAGTGACCCGTCGCGGGATCGAACATCTCCACTGAACTCAAGGCATAGAGGGACATGTTGTACCCGGCGATGGCGTAAACACAAGTCCTCGTCAGGGCGGTGAAGCACGGGCCGTTGGAGGCCGCAAGCTGTGACCGACCGGGGAAGCTGGGAGAGGCGTAGGGAGTCGGCACCGGCGGAGCGAATGACCAACGGTTGGTATAGGGATTGTAGATCTCTACCGAGCTGAGGAAGGCTCCGGTGGCCGCCGTGCCCCCGATGGCATACACACAGGTTTGCCCGAGATCGTTCGGACATGGTCCGGAGGCGGCGCCCAGCTGTGAGCGCCCCGTGGACATAGACGCTTCGCCCTTCCACTGCTTGGTCTGCGGGTTGTACATGTATAGGGCCCGCAGCCCGTTGACGCTCTCGGTCGATCCTCCGATGGAGTACACGCACCGGGATGAGGTGCTGCCAGCGCATGCAGCGCTGACTGCGGCGGCGTTTCCGATGGCGGACGGCAGCGAGGCGATCGAAGACCAGGCGGGAGATGAAGCGCTGGCCCCACCAATCAAGAACAACGGCGCAAGGAAACAAGCGCATATGGTGCATTTGGCGGTCAGCTTCATTCAGTCTCCATGTCGGGATGGGAGGCGCGAGGCAAGCTCGGGATCCATGTCCCTACTGTCTCGGTTACTGTACGACTCCCGACTCTTCAAGACTTCCCCCGTTTGGGCTACTGGCATCCCAAGAGGCAGAGTCGCGCGGCTGGTGGGCCAACTGTACCTGGGCAGAATCCGGCGGCAGAGGATCCAATCAATCGGCCAACCCTCGGGCCGTATCCCGCGGCTCTCGCGCCTGAGCCGCCCACGCTTACGCCGGGCTCATTCGCGCCGGCGTTCCGGTGTTGACGCCTCCGGCAATAACAACCGCTACGCCCTCTTGGGGGATTCCGACGGAAACCGGGTGGAGGTCGTCGCGAAGATTCGCTAAGGCGGAGGAGCCTCGGGTTCGAAGGGCTACGCTCTGCCCTCTGCCCCACCGGTGAGGCGTGACACCTCCGGACAGTCAGGGTCCGGCACCCGCTTGGCCGGCGGACGGGACCACAGACTCGTCGGACGGCTGCCCGCCTCCCAGCTCGTGCGCCGCCGCCGCCACCTCGGACTCGACGTCGCCGTCGATCTCCTGGGACTGTAGAAAGATGCGGGAGGCGGTCTCTTTGGTGATCCACCCGCTAGTCTGCGCCATTTCCAGCCCGCGGGCGGTCCAGTAGGAGGCCTGGCCGAGGGCGAGGTTATCGTCGGTGTCGATGTCGGGGAAGACGATGTTGATGGACGTGTCGACGCCGGCGGGCAGGAGGCCGCGTGACTGCTTTTCGAGGATGACGCGGTTGAGGATGGTGGTGAGGACGAAGGCGAAGTAGTCCTGGCGGCGCTTGTACTTCTTGACGGTTGGCAGGGCCATCTCGGTAGCGGTGGCGCGGTTGGAGTTTTCGCCTGAGGCGAGGTAGTGCTCGGGGATGCCGGCGCCCATGGCGACCATGAGCTTGATGGCGCGTCCGTCTTCGGCGACGTCGCCGGCGTCGATCTTGGGCTGGACGGCGGCCCAGGTTTCGTTCTCGTTGTGGACGACGATGGAGCCGGGCTCAGGGGGGCGGGAGTACTCCTGCATCTTGAGGTCGATGGTGCGGCGGTCGGCGCCGGTGAGGGTGATGTCCCAGAGGAAGGCGGCCTTGTACTTGTTGATGCGGACGCGGTCGATGAGCCAGTCCTTGTAGCGGCGGAGCCAAGGCAGGAGGGTGGCGAGGTCGGACTTGCCGCGTTTGGCGTTGGTGACCTTGTTGATGGCGAAGTGGATGCACTGGTCGGGGACGGTGAGCCAGACGCCCTCGAAGTTGTGCTGCTCGAGGGGGGTGGGGAGAGCGGGCTGGCCGGGGATGGTTGAGGAGGGTCCGATGGGGCGGCGGTGGATGCGGATCTCGTGTTCGATGTTCTCGGGGTCGGACTCGATCTGGTCGACCATTGAGGGGTCGATCTGGACGATCTTGACGTCACCGTTGAACTCGTTGACGAAGAAGCGGACGAAGATCTCGCCGTAGAGGGAGAGCTCCTGGCAGAGGTCGAAGATGCGCAGGTCCATGTGGTTGTCGGTATCGTTCCAGAAGGCGTCGATGGCCTTTTGGACCTTCTTGTTCTTGGCGCGCACCTGGATGCCGTCGCCGAGGACGAAGTTGACGCCGAGCTCGACGATGTAGTTGGCGATGGGGTTGGCGTTCCAGGCTTCGAAGACCTGGTTGTGGATGTCGAGGTAGGTGGAGGGGACGACGTCTTTCTGGTACCAGTTGTCGGAGAGGCGTCGCCAGAAGTAGTCTTCCTCGGACCCGGAGGATCCTCGGCGTCCCCAGTACCAGTCCTCGGTGGTGGGCTGGGAGGCGGAGGCGGGCGAGGTATCCTCGCGCAGCTTGGCCTCGAGCAGCTGGTTGAGCTGCTCTACGCTGAGGTCCTCCGATTCGACAGTCGGGTGGAAGTGGAATGGAAAACGCAGGGTTGTTCCTCGTTTCTTGTTTCTCGTTGGGGAAGGGGTGCGGGTCGGCAGCCGGCTCCAGCCATGCTTCGGCCGCCATTTCGCGCCGGCGAGCATTGCTGACTTCAAGAGATTGTCGTGTGGCCGGCGCTATTGTCAAGGGGCGCCGGCCGCCTCGTCGATCAGACAAGAAGTGCTCCCTTTGTCGTTCCAGCCGCTCGGTAGCGGAGCGCGCTCGCCACCGTCAAGCCACACCCCACCTTCGAGATGGTGTACGCTAACCGCAGTGAGTTTGGCTTAGCCCAGGCTCCGATCGACTGCCGAATCACGAGCGAAAGGGTAGGGAAACGCATGCATCAGCGATCCATGGAAACGAAGGCGACGCCGGACCGAGTATGGTCAATCTGGTCGGATACATCCACCTGGCCGCAGTGGAATCCTGACGTCAAGGCGGTGTCCCTTGACGGACCGTTCCAAGATGGGACCAAGGGCACGATGACGACCACCCGGGGGACGCACAAGATCACGTTGCAAAACATCGAAAACGGCAAGTCCTTCGACATCATGACGTGGCCCCTTCCGGCGACCAGATTCCGCTTCCACTGTGAGGTCGAGCCGTCTCCAGAGGGCAGCCGGATCAGTCAGGGAGTGGCAATGTTCGGCTGGCTCGGACCGATGATGTCGATTCTGACCGGCCGCAGCACCGCCAACGGATTCGTTCCCGTCCTGGCGGGACTGGCGAAGGCGGCTGAGAGTTCTCCGGCCGGCTGAGGCCAGGGGGGAGTTTTCGGGGTTCGGGTGTTGAGGTTCGCGTTGCGTCGCGGCCGGCTTTTGCCGTAGCGTCAGGGCCTTCCATTCCGATTGGAGCGTGCTCTCCTGCAGGCGCCGGCATCCTGCAGGGGTGCGGGAGCTGACGAGTGCGCCCGCGGACGGCAGCAGGCCCTTTATTCGGGCTGCTGGACACACGCGGGCGCCCCCTCCTGCCCCGGCTGCCCCACCAACTAAAGGGATTCCAGCGTCGGGTTTCAGGTCGGCGGGGGTAGGCTCCAACGTTCGGCGTTTGGCGGATCATTAGGGGTTTCAGGATTCCAGTTGCCGGTTGGAAGCCATCCCATTTGCGTCGGCGGACAGCCACCGCGGTATCCGGTTGGTACCCGAGTTGAGGAGTACGCGCGGGAGGACCCGCCCCATCCGGTGAGGTCCGCCAGATGCAGGGGCCGCTTTCTGCACCGGCGGACCGTATCAGGTGAGCAGTCTTGAGTTTCGAGCTGCGAACTGCAGTTTTCTTGCCTGCAGCCTGGATTACACTCTGGCCGGCTTCCGCTGCCGCAATAGACGCCGGTTATAGGTGCGAGATGGCACCGTTGCCGGCTTGGTCTGGGGCTCGTATGACCACTCGCCCGACTCGAGCAGACGGGTGCGGTCTAGGCGCGGCAGGTCCGGGGCGCCGAGCCGCCGCAGCTTGTGCCACTGGGGATGGTCATCCTCGGTGATGAAGGTGAGTGCCCGCCCCGTTTCGCCGTTTCGGGCGGTCCGGCCGACACGGTGGGTCAGCCACTGTGGAGTCTCCGGCAGCTCGTAGTTCACGACCAGTCCGACGCCCTCTATGTCGAGCCCCCGGGCGGCGACATTGGTGGCCACCAAGACCCAGGTCTCACGCTTCCGAAAGGAGGTGATCACCCGGTCGCGGGCATTCTGCGAGAGATTGCCCTGCAGCTCACCGGCGAAGTGACCGCGCTTGTCGAGATCGCGGGCCAGCTTCTTGGCGCCGTGTTTGGTGCGATGGAAGACGATGGTCTGTCCCCGCTCCTGTCTAAGAAGGCGATGAAGCGTGTCGATCTTCGCGTCCCGGGGCACGGGCAGCAGACCGTGCTCGAGTGCCGGCTCCAGATTCTTGCGCACCACAATTCGATCGGGGGTTTGCAGGTGCTTGCGGATCATGGTCTGCACCCAGTCGGGCATGGTGGCCGAAGCCAGAACCGTCTGCCGCCCTTGAGCCGGCGTGAGCGCGATGATGCGTTCCACGTCGCGGGCGAAACCCTGATCGAACATTTCGTCGGCCTCGTCCAGGACGAGATACTCGACCGAATCAAAGCGAAGCTGGCGCTGCTGCGCAAGGTCCAGGATGCGTCCGGGGCAGCCAACCACCACATCCGGTGAGTTCCGGAGGGAAGCGAGCTGTTTGCCGTACGGGACCCCGCCGAAGAGCAGCCCGGTTCTGAGAGCCGGATCAAGCCCGGCCAATACGCCGGCGATCTGCGTCGCCAGCTCACGGGTCGGCCCCACGATTAGTGCCCGAATGCCTCCGCCGCGATGGCCGGCCAGTCTCTCGACCAAGGGTATGAGAAACGCAAGCGTCTTGCCGGAGCCCGTGGGCGCCTCGATTACGGCGTCACAGCCCTTCAGCAGCGATGGGATGGCTTCGAGTTGGACGGCGTTCGGGTCGCTGATGCCTGAACGCACGAGGGATTGAGACGTGCACTCGCGCACGCCGAGTTCTACGAATGACAAGTTGGTATTCCTTCCGGGACTTAGGTCCCAACGCGTCCTCTCACCTGATAGGGAGCCGATTCTTGAGGACGTTCGCCGTTCACACGGCGCGGAGAGGAACCACCAAGAGGCACGCCCTCCAGTCGAAGGCGTTGAATGAGTTTAACATAACGCTCTTCAGCCACCGAACCGGCCGTCGCGTTCACGATTCCGACTGACAGACCTCGAAACTTTCCGCCCTGCCAAGCACAGGTGCGAGCCCTCATCCTCCGGCGTCCGTATGCGCTTCGGCCCCTGCCGAGGCAGTCGTCGTATTGACGAGATGGACAACTTGTCAACGAGAGGGATGTTTTACCACGTCCGGCTACCCACCCGCTTTCACTCTCACTCAGGCCGCGCAAGCCTTGCCTTCGAGTCCCACGGAGGTGACGTACAGCCCGCCCCCCCGGGACCGGCGAGCTTCCAGGCCGTGTTTTTCGAGCTCCAGTGAAGGACGGAAGGGCGGTACGACCGCCCCTCCGACTCGCGCCCGGTTGGATCCTGACGGCGCTTGAGCAATTCGTGTTCACCATTTGTGTTCATCGCTCATGGACAAAACGCTCCAGCAGGTGGATACTAGTGGCGAGCGACCGAGGGTTCGCAAGGGCTGGGATTGACCCGAGCCGTGCCTCTTCGCATCGCTCAAATTGGACAACTTCGAGGAGCGACATGTCAGGGGCGTTTGGCCGGGCCGGATGGTCGATGTGGATGCTCAGGCCGGTGTTGAGACACCGCGAGTGGCCTGAGATCAAGTGGATTCTCGTGGTGGTGATGGTCGCCGCCGGCTCACTGGTGCCGAATCTGGCTCAGGGACGGCCTGCGCGAGCCGGATCACCGCCGCCGGTTGAGTATTCATATGACGCCGCCGGCCGTCTTACCGGCGTGGCCGACACCAAGGCCAATCAGGCTGCGACATATCACTACGACGCAGCCGGGAACATCACTTCGATCACACGGGGCACGGCCGTCACCCTGCCTGCCGGCCGCCCAGACGGTCTCGCCCGTGGGCAAGCCTCACCACGGATCGTCAACGTGACGAGCGCCGGCAACCCGATTACGAATGCCACCGCCGGCACGACCGTCACCATCAACGGGTCCGGCTTCGACCCCGTCGTCGGACACAACGTGGTGCGCTTCGGAGGTACGGTGGCCCAGGTGGAGTCCGCTACAAGTACTGAGCTGACGGTCTTCGTGCCGCCGATGGCAGGCGCCGGGCACGTCAGCGTGGTCACGGCGGGAGGAGCTGCCGTGTCCAGCTGGGACTTCTTCATTCCCCCGTCGCCATACACCTCGGCTCAGGTGGGCAGCACGGCTGTTCTTTCTCCTGGGCAGGCCCACAGCATCGGCGTGCCGACGTCCGGGAAGATTGCGCTGCTGGCATTACCGATCCAGGCCAATCCGCGAGCCGGCCTTGCCAACCCCGAGAGACTTAGCCTCAACTTTACGGCCTCAACTCTCGGTTCCTACTCGGTTTACCTGTATGATCCCCATAACCAACTGCTGGCAGGCCCCCGCGGCTTTGGGGGCAGTACCGGCGGCTTCGCCGTCAACGTGCAGCAATCGGGCACCTACACCGTTCTCGTGGATCCCGGCAACAGCACGGGGAACCTTCAGCTGACAGCCACGCCGTTTCAGGATGTGCAGGCGTCCATCAAGACCAGTAACTCAGCCTCAGCCATCCCGCTCAAGGTGACGACGACCGTGCCGGGGCAAGGCGCGTACTTTGCCTTTACGGGGACGGCGGGACAGCACGTCAGCGCTGTGATCACCAATGCGACCCTCCAGGGCGCCGGCTGGGGCATCGAAAGCGCCGACGGAGACCAGCTGCTCAGTACCAATGGCATCGGAGGCACCGCCTTCAGCGGCCGGGCTACTCTGCCCGTGTCCGGGCAGTACTACGTGTATGTAAACAGCCAGTTTCCGAGTATCGGGACGTTTGATCTGAACGTCTACGAATTCTCCGACGTCACGGGCTCCGTGGCTGAGAGCACCAGCCCTGCCGCCCCACCAACCAACGCGTCCATGGCCCTCCCAGGCCAGAACGGATCTCTGAGCTTTCAGGGGGTGGCCGGGCAGAGTGTCGACGTCTTGCTCTCCGGATCGACCGTGGGCAACTACCAGGCGAGTCTGATCGCTCCTGACCACACCGTGCTCGAGTCGACGACCTGTGGCGCGGGTGCGTGCTTCCTCGACCGTCTCACACTGGCGGAATCCGGGCGCTACACGATCACACTCGCTCCCAACTCTGGCGAGACCGGGCAGATCGGCGTCGCGGTGTACCGAGTCGCCGACGTGAAGGTCGCTCTGACGCCTGCCTCTAGGGCGCCCGGCACAGCCACCACCGTCACCACCCAGCTACCCGGCCAGGACGCCTACGTCACCTTTCATGCGGCCCAGGGCATGCACCTGTCCGTCTCTCTGGCGAACGGCACCATACAGGGTTACACGGCCACATTGCTGGCGCCCAACGGCGATCAGCTCGCCGGCAACGGATTCGGTCCCGGCAGCGGCTACCTCGACCGGGTCGACGTGCAGCAGACAGGCACCTACACCCTGTACCTCCAGCATCACTCCTCCTTCACCGGCAGTGTTAGCGTGACGGTCTACGATGGCAGCGATTTCTCTGAATCCATCACCCCCAGCACCACGCTCGCCGGCTCGTCCAAGAGCTTCACCATATCCTTCCCTGGCCAGAACGGTGTTCTATCGTTCTCCGGCCGTGCCGGCGAGGCGGTGAGCGCGGACTTTGCCGACGCAACCATGGGTTATGACGCTGCGTTTGAAACAGCCTCCGGCCGAGTGCTCGAGAGCAACGGATTCGGGGGTGGTTCGGGTTTCCTGGACCGGACTCAATTGCCCTCCACCGGTTCGTACCGGCTGGCCATCAGCCACTCGAACAGCGCTGTCGGCACGGCCTCGGTCACGCTCTACAAATTGACCGACGTCCGCGGATCCATCACTCCAAACGGAGCCTCCGTCCCCGTGAATCTCGCGCTTCCGGGCGACAACGCCGCCTTCACCTTCAACGGCGTCATTAACCACGCCGTGACGTTGAACGTCAACAGCACGACCCTGCCGGGTTACTTCGCGGCCATTTACTCGCCGGACGGATCGCAACTGGCCGCCGGCGGTTTCGGAGTCGGTCAGGGCTCACTGGTCAACGTGGCGCTGCCCGAGAACGGGACCTACACCATCGCGGTAACCCACCAGGGTCCGAACGTCGGTTCGGCCCAGCTTTCATTGACCGAGATCGCCGTAGAGCAGGCTCAACCACGACGCCCGCATTTAGTGAGTGCGAACCGCTCGGAGAAGAGACTGTTCCACACGGGAGCATCGACGGTCAGCCATGTGGCTCCGGCCCGCTCCCCACGTGCGCAGGTTGCCAAGTCTCAGGCGCGAGGACTCTTGATTGGCGCTGTCAGAGACGACAACGGCACGCCGCTGGCAGGAGTGGCTGTGACCATCGGCTCTCATCGGACGGTCACGTCGCGCTGGGGCGACTTCACCCTCCCCGCCGTATCCGCCGGCGCCCACGTCCTACTGGTGGACGGGCACGGCGCCGATCGTCGCGGCATCAGCTATGGCCTCTTTCAGATCGCGGTCGATGTTCGGCCCAAACACGTAAACTCTCTTCCGTATGTGATCTGGATGCCGCGGCTGGATACCAAACACGAGGTCACCATCCCTTCGCCCACGCATGGCCCGGTCACGCTGACCACTCAGCGCATCCCGGGTCTCCGGGTGATCCTGCCGGCCGGGGCGGTTGTGCGGGACCTTCACGGCCATGTGGTGCATCGGCTGGGCATCACCCCGATTCCCACGGCTCGACCGCCTTTCCCCTTCCCGGCAGGTCATCCGTTCCCGGTTTACTTCACCGTGCAGCCGGGCGGCGCCGTGGTGACGCCGGCGCGAGTGGAGGTGATCTACCCCAACGTGGACCACATGCCGCCGGGCTCGCGCATCCCATTCTGGAGCTATGACGCCAACCATGGTGGTTGGTGGAAGTACGGGTATGGAACGGTCAGTGCCGACGGCAAGTCCATCGTTCCGGATTTCGGCACCTACTTCTCCAGTTTCTCAGGAGCCGGAGCACCCAGCGACAAGGGGCCGCCTCCGCACGGACCTCACTGTGGTACCTGCCCATGTCCGGCCGGCGGCGGCGGAGGGGGAGGAAGCGGTGACGGGCCAGGGCCCGGCGGACCTGGCTACCCTGGGATCGGCAGCTGCGGTGACCCCATCGACATGCAAACGGGGTTGGACGTCGTGAGTCAGACCGACCTTTCGATTCCGGACGTCATGCCGCTGAACATCACGCGTACCTACCGCACGGACGATCCCAACAACCGTTGGTTCGGACAGGGAGAAAGTTTCACCTATGGGATATACCTCTATTCCGTCACCCGATGGCAACAGGTAAGCCTGGTCCTGCCCGGCGGTGGCCAGATCCTGTTCAACCGCGTCTCCCCCGGCAACGACCAATATAGCGCTGTCTACGCGAGCACCGACAGTCCGGGGCTGTTCTTCGGCGCGAAGCTTCGATGGGGCGCTTTCGGAGGATGGAGCCTCTATCTCGCCAACGGCGACATCTACCAATTCACCGACTTTGGCTGGTCCGGCAACAATGCCGTTCTCACAGCGATCGTCGATCGCAACGGCAACGAGACCTCTCTGAGCTGGGATCCAAGCGCCCACACGATCACCGGAATCCGATCGCCCAACGGCTACTGGGTGCAGCTCTCGTATGCCGGCGAGCGTGTCAGCCAAATTCAGGACGATGCCGGCCGGACCGTCACCTACAGCTATACGAGTGGTCAGCTTGCTTCCGTCACTGAGCCGGACGGAGCCACCACGACGTACTCCTATACGCCTCACGGCAATTTGACAACCATCACCGACGCCCGGGGCAACACCTTCGAGACCAACAGCTACGACTCCAACGGACGCGTGACGCAGCAGACCCAGGCCGACGGTGGCGTCTATAGGATTTCGTATCAGACCGATGCCGGTGACAACGTGACGGGCACTACCGTAACCTATCCCAACGGCAGTATCCGCAAGACCACCTTCGACGCCGCCGGCTACCCGACCGCTGATTCGCTTGCCAGCGGCACGTCGCTGCAGCAAAGTTACACCTTCGTCCGCCAGCCGGGTACTGATCAGATTCTCAGCGAAACCGACGCCCTGAGACGTAAGACGGCCTTCACCTACGATGCGCAAGGAAACGTCACGTCGGTCATGCGCCTTGCGGGTACGCCGGGAGCGCAGACGTACCGGTACACCTACAACCAGTTTTCTGAGCCGACCAGCGTCACCGACCCACTTGGTCACGCTACAACCGATACCTACGATGCCAGAGGCAATCTAATCTCGGCAACGGATCCGTTGGGCCGGCGGTCGACCTTCACGTACGATGCGGAGGGCGAGGTGACCTCCGCGACGGACCCGCTGGGCCACACCATACGACTTGGTTATACGTTCGGGGTGCTGAGCTCCGGCACCGACGCCCTCGGTCAGACATCCACTCAGCTCACGGATTCTGCCGGTCACGTGGTCACCTCCACTGATCCACTCGGCGACACCATCACTCGAACCTATGACGCCAACGGCAACCTCACGTCGGTCACGGACCCGTTGGGTCATCGCACGTCTCAGGCGTACGACGGCGATAACAAGGTGGTCAGCATTACTGATCCCCGACGGGGCACAACCTACAACACGTACGACTCGATGGACCGGCTCTGTGCTACCAGCGATCCTCTCGCCGGCCTCGCCGCACCCCTCAAGAGCTGTCCTACGGCGGCAACCGCACATACCACCGTATACATGCATGACAGTAGCGGAAACGTGGTCAGGATGATCGATCGCAGGGGCCAGGCGACGACCTACAGCTATGACCTTCTCGACCGTCTGACCCAGACCAAGTATGCCGACGGGTCGACGGTGGCTGATACTTACGACGACGGCAACCGCTTGCTTAAGCTGATCGACTCCAAGACCGGCACCATCACCAATGCGTACGATGGACTCGACCGGCTGACCTCGCAAACGGATCCTGTCGGTCTGCACAATGTGAGCTGCAACGGTCACAGCGTGACCGTGTGCTACAGCTACGACGGCGCTGGTAACCGGACCGGTATGGTCGTGACCGGTCAGCAGCCGATCTCTTATGCCTACGACGCCGCCGATGCGCTGATCGGCGAGACCCAGGGAAGCGGGAGCGTCACCTGCGGGAGCGGGAAGGTCAGCGTGTGCCTCACGTACAACGGCGACGGGCTGCGAGCATCCGTGACGTTGCCGGACGGCGTGAGCCAGCAATACGGGTACGACGCAGCCAACCAGCTCATGGATATCTCCTACGGGAGGGGCTCCGGGACCAAGAGCTGCGGCTCATTCGCGGTAGGTTCCTGCCTCGGCTTTCTCACATATGGGTACGACAACGCCGGTCGCAGGATCTCCGTCTCGGGACCCTGGGCAAGAACCAGTCTTCCTACGGCGGTCGCGTCGGCCACCTACAACGCCGGCAACGAGCTCACCAAATGGGGAGGCTCGTCACTCAGCTACGACACCGACGGCAACCTGGTCAAGCAGGGCTCGACCAGCTACACATGGAACGCGCGTGACCAGCTGGCCGGCATCGCAGGCGGATCTCCGGGAGCCTTCGGTTACGACGCCCTAGGTCGCCGGATCTCGGCCACGCTCAGTGGACAGACTAGTCAGTACGTCTACGATGGCCTGAACCCCGTACAGCGGCTCCGGTCCGGAAACCCGGTCGCCGACATGCTCGATGGGCCCAGCCTCAACCAGACCTTCGCCGTCACGAGTGGGGGCACGACAAGCTCCGTCCTCACCGATGCCATCGGCTCGACGGTAGCCCTGGCTGAAGGCACGGGCGGAGTCTCCACGAGCTACACGTATGGCCCGTTCGGCGCCACCACGACGACCGGCGCGGCCAACGGGAACACGGCCGGGTTCGCGGGCATGCAGAACGACGGCTCGACGGCGCTGTACTTCGACAATGCCCGCTACTACAGTCCGGTCCAGTCGCGCTTCGTCAGCCAGGATCCCATAGGCTTCGGCGGTGGGACGGCTGATCTCTACCAGTACGCGAATGACATGCCCACGATGAGAACGGACCCCAGCGGCCTAGGCCCGGGAGGCGGCGGATATGGCGGCGCTGAGCCCACGCCGGGGCTCATCATCATAGTCGCCATCATCGGCGTCATCATCTACGCCGTCTGGCAGATAACCCACCCCGACTCCGGCTGCCCATCTTCGGGCCCACCGACCGGTCCGATGGCCTGAAGGTCTGATGGTGGACGAGAGCGGCAGCGGAGGCCGACCTACCCGGCGCGCCTTCCTGACGATGAGCGGAATGACGGTGTTGGGAGCGGCTTTGGCGACCGATCCAACGGCCCGGGCGGCGGCATCCAGCGGCTTGGACGCGTCGATTCCGTTCTACGGCGACCATCAGGCCGGTATCGCCACCGAGGCGCAGAACTATCTTTGCTTTGCCGCCTTCGATCTCGCAGCGCAGACCGCCTTAGATATCGCCCATCTCCTGCGCATGTGGAGTCAGGCGGCCGCGCTTATGTCCGCGGGTCAGCAGGTCAGAGGCACGAACACCGTCCAAGCGGATGCGCCCGAGGACACGGGGGAGGCATTTGGCCTGCCGGCGGCCAACCTGACCGTCACCTTCGGCTTCGGCCCAAGCATGTTCCAGATCGACGGTCAGGACCGCTTCGGTCTCATGAGCCGGCAACCTGAGGCCCTGAGGGCACTTCCGGCATTCCCGGGTGATGCCCTCGACCCTTCCATCTCCGACGGCGATGTGTGCATCCAGGCCTGCGCCGATGATCCTCAGATTGCGTTTCATGCCGTCCACAATCTCTGGCGCCTGGCCTTGGGTGCGGTGTCAATGCGTTGGATGCAGATGGGGTTCGGGCGGACGGCCACGACCAGCAGCCGCCAGGCCTCGGCCCGGAATCTTATGGGCTTCAAGGACGGGACCGACAACATCAGAGGCGATGACGCCGCCGCTATGAAGCGCTTCGTCTGGAGCGGGTCGGAGGCGCCGGCATGGATGCAGGGAGGCACTTACGTCGTGTGCCGTCGCATCCTCATATTTCTCGAGCCATGGGACCTGTCCTCACTGCATGATCAGGAGGCGACCTTCGGGCGTCGGAAAGCGAGTGGTGCGCCCCTCAGCGGGCGCAAGGAGTACGACCCGCCCGATCTGAAGGCGATTGGAGCGGACGGCAAGCCCGTTATTCCAACCGATGCCCATATCCGCCTCGCCAGCCCTTCCTATAACCGCGGGGAGCGGATTCTCCGCCGGGGCTACTCGTTCAACGATGTGTCGGGATCGGGAACCCGAGCTCCCAACAGCGGCCTGTTCTTCATCTGCTTTCAGCGCAATCCACGGGCGCAGTTCGCGCGCATTCAGTCAAGGCTGGCGCTGAGCGATCACCTCAGCCAGTTCGTGGAGCACACCGGTAGTGCGCTGTTTGCCGTCCCACCGGGAGCGGCCGTGGGCAGCTTCGTTGGGGCGTCACTCCTCTCCTGAGCAGGCGAAGCTAGGGCTCCGCAAGGTAATTGCCGCCTCCCAGACAGAGTTAGCGGCCAGGGACTGGACTCCCTTCTGCCATCTTGTTGGGCAGGTCATCCGTGGCTGTGCAGGATTCGCTTCTGCTCACTTCGGGTCGATCATCCGCGTGAGCATGCGCTACTGTTGGCGTGTCGCCCCGACTCCGCCATTCTGGTTCAGTGCGCAGTGGCCTTGCTGTGATGGGGGACCGGCCGCCGACCGAGTGCAGCCGGGGTGACGCGTAGCGTAACGCATTAGCCGAGCCGGGCACAAGGGCTTGACAGCGTCCCGCCGAACGTCTACCATCGAATCGTGTGCCGTGCGGATCCCGGCCGAGGTTGGACCTGACCGGCGAGACGTGGCGAATGACGCACTGCCCGAAAAATATACAACTTTGACAAGGAGCGCCGAGCTGTGCCCATCCCTTCCACCCGACCGTTGTGCCAGGCTCATCCCATCTCTCTGAAGCGAATGCTGGTAGGCGGGGTGTGCGGCCTGCTGGCAGTGGTCTCGTTGCCGCTCGCTCCCACTCACGCGGGAGCTATGCCTAGCCCCCTTCACGGTGTTGTCTCCCTGAGCCGCGTGCTTCGCGCGAATGGCCTGCTGCACCACGTCAACGGTTCGTTCGACGCCTCGGGCTATCGGATGCTCCTGGGACGCGGCGGCGCTCCCCGATTTGTGAGAGCCGGTACTTCCGGGAACCGAGGCGAATCTGCGCATGCCGCGAGCGCGGCCGATGCCGGGTGGAGTGATCGCTTCGGAAACGTAGGTGTGCCCAACGCGGGCGACATCCAAGCGGTAGCTGTCGCCGGGCCCGACGTGTACATCGGCGGTTCCTTCTCCAGCCTGAGCGCGGATGCCAACATTCCAGTGAACAACGTAGCGATGTGGAACGGACACGGCTGGTACTCGTTAGGGACAGGCACGAACGGTGAGGTGGACGCTCTGGCGGTATCTGGGAACAACGTGTTCGCCGGAGGCAACTTTACCAACGCCGGCGGGGTGCCGGCAAACGCAATCGCTCGGTGGAATGGTGCCCGGTGGTTCGGCCTCGCCAAGGGAATGACCAATACGAGCTACGGTGTCCCCGACGTGAGAGCACTGGCAGTGAAGGGTTCCACCCTTTACGCCGCCGGTAGCTTCGACAACGCCGGAGGAGTGGCGGCACATAGCATCGCGGCATGGAACGGTCAGACGTGGAAACCACTCGGAAGCGGGATGCTGAGCTGCGACTACTTTGACAAACCGAACCACTGCGGTTCCACTGCGAATAACGGGAGCGTGGCCGCTCTTGCGGTCGTCGGCTCGAAGCTGTACGTCGGTGGCCAGTTCAACTACGTGGGATCGGCGGAGCGTTGGGGACTGGCTGCGTGGACGGGCTCCGCATGGGCCGGTGTCGCAGGCGGCGGTGTGGAGGCCAATACCTCGGCCGGCTCCGTCGACGCCATCGTCAGCCAGGGCGGTGCCTTGTACGTCGCCGGTTACTTCGATCATGTCGGAGGCTCGTTCGCTTCCGACGGCAGTTTGCACGGAGCGATTCCTGCGTCCAGCGTGGCGCGCCTAACTCTGCCCGGGTCGACCTGGCATGCGCTCGGGTCAGGAGCCAACAATTGCCAGGGTTGCGGCGATGTCAACGTCGGCGCACTGACCTCCTGGGCCGGGCGCCTCTTCATGTCGGGAGGATTCTACGGAGCCGGCGGGGACTCGACGCGAAACATCGCCCAATGGACGGGAACGGCGTGGAAGCCAGTGGCCGGTGGTCTTGACAGTCCGGCGAATGTGTTGGCGACGATTCCACAGATGGGCGTCGTCGCGGCTGGTTACTTTACCAGCAGCAACGGCGGCGCCGTGATCTTGAACCACATCGGTTTCTGGAACGGCTTCCGGTGGACCGGCTACGGGCAAGGACTCTCGCTGAACACAAATGCCGGGTTCGTCAACACGGTCGCGGCTGCGGGACACACGGTCTATGCGGGCGGTTTGTTCAGCGCCGCCGGCTGGAATCCCATCAATAACCTGGCACGCTTCGATGGAACGCAGTGGCATTCTATGGGCGGCGGCGTCAGCGGCGGCAGTGGCCAGCCGCTGGCCATCGCCACCTACGGCTCTCTCGTGTTTGTGGGCGGAGATTTCACTCAGGCCGGTCCAGTGGCAGCGTCGAACATCGCCATGTGGGACGGCAGGCACTGGCACGCCCTTCAGAGCGGCGTCGACGGCATCGTTCGCGCCCTGCTCGTCTACAACGGCAAGCTGTACGTGGGCGGCGATTTTACCCATGCGGGCACCAACCCGGCCAGCCACTTGGCCAGCTGGAATCTCACTACTCACCGCTGGTCGGCCGTGGGGGGGGATCCGAACTACGACTCCGGGGACGTCCAGGCCTTGAGCGCTATCACCGTGGCGCCGAACAACCACTTT
>DASRCF010000222.1:0-7169 GCA_035653255.1 Chloroflexota bacterium | reverse complement strand
GGTGGCAGAGCTTAGCGGCTCCGGCGCGTATATCTGGGCGCCAAGAGGGGTGCTTCCTCAGGTTGGCCGTCAGAGCTCCCCTTCTCGTCGGCGCCTCATCAGATCGTCGACCCGTCGCAGGTCCTCGGCGATATCGTCGGAGTCCCGCTGCAAACGGGTGAAAACGTCGTCGTCACCCGGGTCGTCTTCTTCGTCGTCCAGCAGGTCGAGGATGCGTCGGGAGATGCCACGCAGCCGGCGGCGCATCTCATCTGCGGTCAGTCCGCCTGCCTGCTCCAGCTCTCGAGCCGCACGCCTAAAGAGTGCGTAGGCCTGGTCGAGGTCAGACACGTTGGAGCTCGCCGCCCATCACGGAGGATAGTAGACGGAAAGGTAGTCGATCAACGAGGGCTGCGTCCGAGAACCGCGGGACCTTGCCGAGGTCCGGACTAAATGGCCTCGGGGACGAGCCCGGTCCGAAAAGCCACGCGCGATTTGAGAGCAGGCCCCCCAGAGCTCCGCTCTCGCCGCTCGAGCGTCTTGCCGTAAAGCTCGATCTCGCCGCAGGTGACGTTGAGAAATACGAGTCCGCCGACCACTCCCGATATGGCCATCATTGACAATGCCACGAGCTGATTGATACCCAGCTCTTGACGGATCACGAAGTCGGTGTCGCGCACCAACACCACTGTCCCCATCACCTGATCGTTGGCATCCACAACGTGCATACCGAAGTGAATGGGTCGAACTCTACCCCGCCGGTCGGTCGCCCCCACGCAGGTCTCCGTACCCCACAATCTGTCCTCAGCATACTGACTTTGGGGCAGTTTGTCAAGCTGTATTTTTGGCTCCCAGGACATTCACCGGCAATTCATGTTTGGGGGGGAGAATAGTGAAAGAGATCACATTTGCTCCCGGCGGCGGGCAACTTCCCGGCGGGCCGGAACCGGCAGTCTCACTCCTTTCGGTGGTGTCGATGTCAGCTTATCCGGTCGGGGCGACGCGAAGTGCCGAGGCTGCCTGGCCTGCGGGCGGAACGGCGGACGCCGCCTTCGTCGGCCGCCTTCGGACTCAGGATCCCGTCGCCTTCTCGCAGCTTTACGAGCGCTACAAGTCCCAGATCTACAACTATCTCTATCGCCTCAGCGGCAGCGCCGAGATGGCCGACGACCTGACGCACGACACCTTCCTCAGCGCCTACGAGAATCTCCCCAGATTGCGAGACGACTCGGCCCTCGCCGGCTGGCTGTACCGCATTGCCTCGAACCGCTTCCGCGATGTTCTGCGGCGCAAACGGGTAATCAACTGGCTAAGCCTCGGCGACAGACAGGATACGGAGCGGACGCTGCTCACCCAGTCTGAAGAAAATCGAGTGCCCGAGCAAGAGGTGGTGAGAGCAGCCCTGAAGCAGCTCAAGCCTGACTACGCGATCTGTCTCATGCTCCGTTTGGCTGAAGGCTTCTCCACAGAGGAGACCGCTCAGATCCTCAAGACGACTCCCGAGGCGGTGAGGATGCGGCTCTCGAGGGCACGCCAAATGTTCAAACTGGCGTACGCCATGGCGGAGCGTGGAGAGGTCTGCTGATCTGCTTCCCGACCGCAGCAAACCGGGCGCGATAACCAGAGACTCTTGAGGGCGCAGGCTCTCGCCGCTGCAGAACCGAGTGCGCCGGCGCCACTAAAAGCTCGAGCCGGAGCTCCTGACCGGCCTGTCTATCTCACCCGTACCCGCGCGGCCTTTGGCCTGATCGTTCTGGCCGGCTTTGCACTTCGCCTGTGGGACGTGGGCTCTCGGGCCATGCATCTTGATGAGTCGACCGTGGCCTGGTTCGGCTGGCAGCTCGCCTCCGGGCATGGCTATGCTTACGACCCCGTGTATCATGGTCCCTTCCAGCACGAGGTCCTGGCGCTGATGTTTCTGCTCTTTCAGTCGAGTGAGACGACGGCGCGCCTACCCGCCGTGATTCTGGGCACGGGAATCCTCATCCTGCCCTGGGCTATCCGCGACTACATAGGCACCAAGGCGGCTCTCATCTCCAGCTTCCTTCTGGCGGTGTCACCGTCGTTCCTCTACTTCGCGCGATTCGAGCGCGACGACACCTATATGGAGTTCTTCACGTTTCTCATGGTGGTGTTCGCGCTGCGTTACCTGCGCGATCACAGGCCTCGACAGCTCTATGGATTCGTTCTGGCGACGGCGCTCGCGTTCACCACCAAAGAGAGTATCTACATCGTCGCGTTCATCTTCATCTCCTACCTGGTTCTGTGGTACATCGGTTCGCGGCAGACTGTCCGACGAGCGCTTACGCGAGTGCTGCGCTCGGCGGCTGACGGGCGCCTGCCGGCTCCGATCCAGGTCGGAGCCGCCGCGGCTCTGCTGGCCGCGCTCGTTCTCACCCTTGTGACCGGACTCTACCTGCCGGTGCCGGCGGTCGCCGGGGTTATCCTCTGCCTGGCTGTGCTGGCCGTTGGGACGGAGGAGCGCGTCCAGAGGACGCTGGTTCTACGGAGGGCCGCGAAGCATCATTGCCTGAGCGCGCTCACCCTCTCGTTGGGCCTGGTGGTACTGATGTATTCGACCTTCGGCACGAACCTCAATGGACTGTGGGACTCTGCACATCCTCTCTTCAACACAAACCACGCCTGCCCGTACCCATTGGCCTTCAACCTCGACGCCTGCCGCAAGGACATGCTCGGCGGCCTCTTCTACTGGCTTAGTCAACACAAGGTGGCTAGAGGTGGCCAGCCCTGGTTCTATTACGGTCTCATCTACGGTCTATACGAGCAGGTCGCTTTGATCTTCGCGTCGGTTGCCATAATCAGCACCTTTGTCTCCCGCTCACTCGACCGGCGAAACCGAAGCATCAGGCTCTTCTTTGTCTATTGGGCGGTGGTCGCCTTCTGCGTCTACTCCTGGGCAGGCGAGAAGTTCCCCTGGCTCGGCATCCACCCGCTTCTCCCCATTACCCTCCTTGCAGGTATCGGACTGGCCGGCCTACTAGAGGTGCGCATCGCGAAACCCCTCCGGTGGGCCGCCCTCACGGCGACGGCCATGCTGCTCCTGCTCGAGGTTCACAACGCCCTGACGCTGAGCTACGTCGACGGCGCCAATCCGGTCGAGATGATGGTGTACGTGCAGAGCGCACCGGATACGCCGGCCGTTGCGCATCTGATCGAAAGCCTCTCCTATCGCGCACGCAACGCCCCCACTCTGCCGGTCACCATCGATGCCACCGACACCTGGCCCTTCGCCTGGTATCTTCGCAACATGACCAACATCGCCTATCCCACGCCGACACAGACGGTCAAACCCCCGTACGTCGACAATCCGGTGGTGGTGCTGGATCGGGGCGATTCCCTAACCGAGGGCGCGCCGCCGCCCCTCGCCCGGGCATACACCCGCTCGCTGCATCGCCTGGATTGGTGGTTTCCTGAGTACTACAAGGCGTGGGACTGGCGGACGTTTCTGCAGGCAGCCATCAATCCCTCCTCCTGGCGTTCGGTTTGGAGCTGGGAGCTGTTCCGCAAGCCCTTCGGTCCTCGAGACGGGACCTGGTTTTACCTATTCGTCAAGCGACGATATTTCACCGCCTTCTGACGCTAGCCTGAAACGTATGGCAGAGCTCGGTGACGGTCGTTCGGCCAGGGTCAACCTCCAAGGAAGGCTGCGACGCTAGATGGCCGTAGCTGCACCTGTTAGAACGGCGCCGAAACCAGCAGTCATCCCTTCCGAAAACGGACTCCAACTGCCGCGGTGGCTCCCGGGCTCAATTAGCCGGGAACATCTCCTGTACGCGGGCATCGTCCTCGGCGCCTTCACGCTCCGCATCTGGGATGTCGGCGCCCGGGCCATGCACCACGATGAGAGCCTTCACGCGACCTACGCCTGGTACCTCTTCAAGGGTCAGGGCTACTCCTACAACCCGGTCATGCACGGCCCGTTGCAGTTCTTCGTCATGGCCCTCTTCTACCTCCTGTTCGGCGACAGTGAGACGACGGCCCGGCTGTTCGCCGTGCTCTGCGGGACAGGGCTCGTTATCCTGCCCTACTTCCTCCGACCTCATCTAGGGCGTCAAGGGGCCCTGATCGCGTCGATTGCCCTGGCAATCTCACCCGCCTTTCTCTACTACTCGCGCTTCGCCCGTGACGACGTCTACCTCGACTTCTTCAGCCTGCTGATGGTGGTGGCCATCTGGGGGTTCCTCCGCACCAGGAGGCGGAGCTACATTTACCTTCTCGCCTGCTCGGCGGCACTGGCCATGACTACGATGGAGGCCGCCTACATCACCTTCTTTGTGTTCGCAACCTTCTTCCTCGCACTGCTTAGTCGCGACTTGCTCTCGGGCGGCGCCGGAGGTGCGCTTCCGGCAGCGGTTCGAGAAGTGGGCTCCCGAACCTGGATCAGGTCAGGCCTGCTCTTCGTGGCCGTCGTGGTGCTCTTCTACTCGTCCTTCTTCACCAATCCCTACGGCCTGTGGGATCCTCGCTACGGTCTAATGAGCGGCAGCCGCCAGGATATTCTCGGAGGGCTGCTCTACTGGCAAACGCAGCACGGCGTCGCCCGCGGCGGCCAACCTTGGTTCTACTACCTGCTGCTGTTCCCCCTGTACGAGCAGTTTGCCGTGATCTTTGGGCTTGCAGGTGCCCTGTGGGCCCTTCTCCGTAGGCACCTATTTACCGCCTTCCTGCTCTACTGGGCGGTCATGTCTCTGGTGGTCTACTCCTGGGCCGGTGAGAAGATGCCCTGGCTCTTCCTGCACCCGCTGTTGCCGGCCATCGTCCTGGCAGCCGCGTTTGCCGGCCGGCTTCTCGAGCGCGTCCAGGGTCCCGGCCGCAGGGCCGTGCTTACCCTTCTCGGCATCCTGCTCGTTCTCGAGATCCACTCGGCTCAGGCTCTGACCTACGCCGACGGCGCCAATCCGACGGAGATGCTGATCTATGTCCAAACCTCGAACGATGTGCCGATGGTCGCAAGTGAAGTCATCAAGTTGCTGCCCCGTCTCAGTAGGAGTCAGGCTCGACCCCTCATCGAAGTGGATAGCGCCGACCTTCAAGGCTGGCCCTTCGAGTGGTACTTCCGCAACTTACCGCCGCGGGATGTCTCGTACACCAGCACGTTCGCGGGGGCGCGGGCTCCTGTCCTGATCATGCTGAGCCCGGAGAACGGCACCTATAGCGCTCCGCTGCGAAGCCGCTATGTGGTCGCCCGCTACCGCTGGAACTGGTGGTTTCCTGAGGACTATAAGGGTCTCACCTTCGATCACGGAATGTGCGGGACGGCCACAAAAGAGGTGCCGTGCCCGTCCGGGCAGGAAGGCACGACATTTCAGCGCACGGGATCGGGTAACGTCCAGGCGTTTCCGGCCATCGACGTGTGGCCGGCGCTCGTCGATGCGTCGACGTGGCACCATCTCTGGAATTGGTTCGTGTTCCGGACTCCCTTCGGGCAGCGCGGCGCCCGGCTGCTGTACCTGTATGTGCGGAAGGACATTGCTCCTGCCGGGGCCGGAAGCGTTGGACAGAGTCCTGTTGTTCCCACACCCGCCCCCGGGCGGTATCTCTCGCTCGCGTTTCGGGAATTGGCGCATTTTGGAGCGTCCGGCGGACCACTGCAGCGACTGACGGATCCTCGCGGTCTCGCGGCCTCGAATGCCGGGAAGCTCTATGTCGCCGATGCCCTTGCACATCGGATCTCAATGTGGTCTCTCAGAGGTCGATTCCTCGGCTCCTTCGGACAGGCCGGCAGTGGGCCGGGGCAGTTCAACCCGAACCTCTCTCCGATGGATGCCGCCGTCGGAAAGAACGGCCGGATATACGTCGCCGATTGGTGGGGCGATCGGGTGGAGATGTTTGGTCCGGCCGGCCGGTTCCAGGGCAGCTGGGGTCACGCCGGAAGCGCTGGAAACAACACCTTCTACGGACCCCGGTCACTGGCCGTGGCGCCAAACGGCAACATCTACGTGGCTGACACAGGAAACGAGCAAATCGCGGTGTTCTCGCCCAGCGGCCGCTTTCTGTTCCGTTTCGGTGGCCGCGGGCCTCTGCCAGGCCAGTTCGACGAACCCTCGGCCGTCGCCGTGGCGCCCAACGGTCAGGTATATGTCGCGGACATGTGGAATCAGCGAATCGAGCGATTCAGCTCGCGAGGCGGCTACCTGAGCAGCTGGAGCGTCAAGGGCTGGGCGTTCGGTTCCTACCAGGAGCCGTACATCGCCGTGCTGCACGACGGGGTCGTCGCAGTCACGGACCCGCAGAACGACCGGGTCCTCTTCTACGGACCCGAGGGACGTGCACTGGGTCAGATCCACGATCCGAGCCTCACCCTGCCGACCGGCATCGCCGCTCTCCCAGGCAACCGCGTGGCAGTGAGCGACGCCACCGCCGGGCAGGTCTACATCCTCAAGCTGCTGAACAGGCTCAACGCCCCACTGGGCTAGAGCAGCAAACGAAGGGCCCGTCTGCGCAGGGTTACGGTACTAAAGGGCCATAGGCCAAGCGCACGCTTCACTCCACGAGTGACCGAGGAGGAAGCACCATGTCTGCCCTTGCGGCCTACGCACCGACACCCGATGACGACCTGCTGAGCGACAAGCGCGTCGCCATCGTAGCCGAGCGGCTCATCGACATGCGGGGGGGCGAGCGCGTCGTGTCCGCCGTCGCCGGCATGATTCCCCACGCCGACATCTTCGCCACGGTCATCGACGAGGAGCGCCTACCCGATTTCGGTGGCCGGCGCGTCCACACCTCGTTTGTTCAAGGCCTTCCCGGCTCGCGGAAGTACTTCCGCGCCTACCTTCCGCTCTATCCGATGGCGGTCGAGCAGCTCGATCTGCGCCGCTACGATGTTGTGATCTCGCTGTCGAGCGCCTTCGCCCACGGTGCCTTGACATCGCCGAAGACCACCCACATCTGCTACTGTCACAGCCCCCTGCGCTTCGCCTGGAGCTGGGCCCACGACTACGCCCGCTCGGCCAACCCGCTCAGCCGGGCGGTCACCACGCCGTTGCTCCACTACGTGCGCTCCTGGGACGTGGCCGCGTCGCACCGGGTCGACACCTACATCGCCAACTCTCACAACGTGCGTCAGCGCCTCTGGAAGTACTATCGCCGCCAGAGCTCCGTCATTCATCCGCCAGTCGACACAGACCACTTCTTCCCTACCTCCGAGCGTGAGAACCATTACCTTCTGG
>DASRCF010000221.1:0-15742 GCA_035653255.1 Chloroflexota bacterium | reverse complement strand
GCCCTGTGGGCGATTGTCATGGGTCCGGTCCTGGCTGTTTACGCGCAGTCCGCCACTGGCCCCCTGTTCTGCAAGTTGCGGAGACTGAACCGGCCCGTAAGGGACCTGCGTCTACTCAACGCCGTGGCCCTGATACTGATTGTCTTAGGGGTAGCGGTTCAGCTCACCCGTATCGACACGCCGGCGACCGTCTCTGCAGCTCAGGCCGTCTATCCAAGCGGCGCTGTTGGCTACCTCAATCGCCACGTAGTGCCGGGTCAGATGTTCAACAGCTATGCCTTCGGCGGGTATCTCATCTGGCACGAGTTCCCGCGATATCACGTGTTCATCGACTCACGGGCGGACACCGTGTACGGCGCCCGGCTGTTGCGGGACTACCTCACCGTTTACCGCGCCAACCCGGGCTGGGCGCGTGTCCTTTCGACCTATCGAATTGGCTGGGCGTTGGTCGAGCCCCAGGCTCCCATCGTCCAGGTGCTGCTGGCCTCGGGCTGGCGCCTCGTCTATCACGACCGGGTGAGCGATGTCGTCGTTCACCGACCATCGCTCATCCAATCAACCACAACGCAACCTTGAAGGAGAAAGTGTGACTAATCTATTGAACAACCACGCTATAATCGCGAAGCCGGGGGTGCGCGAAGACGTGGACCGGATACGCATCATCATCGCGGACGAGCATCCGCTCTTCCGAGCAGGGATGCGAGCGGCGCTGGAACGAGAGGAGTCATTCCAGGTCGTCGCCGAGGCCGGCGACGGCGATGAGCTTCTCGCCTACGCGGAGTCGCTGACGCCCGAAGTGGTGCTGGTCGACGTCAACATGCCTGGCGTGGCCGGCCTCCAGGTGACGCGCGAGATCAAGAAGCGCCTTCCCAGCACTGCTGTCGTGCTCTTGACCGCGGTCGAGGAAGAGGAGCAGCTCTTCAACGCCATCCGGTTCGGGGCAGCTGCCTACATGCTGAAGGACGTTACCGGCGAAGAGCTGATCGACGTGATCCGGCGTGCCAGCAGCGGCACCTACCTCATCAACGACAGCGTCCTAGCGAAGCCCGTACTAGCCAGCAGGGTGCTCAGCTCCTTCCGCGAGCTGGCCACCGAGGACCAGCACGTCAAGCCGCTCTTCGTGCCGCTGTCGGCTCGAGAGGTCGAGGTGCTGGAGTACGCGGCCAAGGGGAACAGCAACAAAGAGATTGCCCGTGCCCTGAGCATCAGCGATCAGACGGTGAAGAACCACCTGACCTCGATCATGCGCAAACTGGCGGTCAATGATCGAACGCAGGCCGTGGTCTATGCCCTGCAGCAGGGCTGGATCAAGATGCACAACATCTAGCTCCAGCAGGCCCCTCTCATGCGTCCACGCTGGACGAATACCTATCAAGGCGGAGCCACGCGCCAAGGCTCCGCCTTTGGTATACCCTCCATGTGTCAGCAAGGGAGTTGCCATGCCCGATCCCGCGCCTGACCTTGACAGGGCCAGCCCGCGCGCACCTCAGGCTTCGGCGGTCGTGAGCGGTGGAGACGGGTGCCGCCCCGCCTCCACCACTTGGGAAGCTCAGACAGCCCTGTCGCTCAGCGCCCGCGAGACGGCCAGGGCGCGACGTCCCACACGGGCTGCCGGCTCATCCTTGCGTGTACCCGTACCAGCAAACGTCGTTGGCCCTGTTCTTCGAGCCCGGGACGAACGGGACCGGAATGGGATTACCGGTGACCTTGCCGTTGATCGTCCAGATAGCCTTACCGATGCCTGTTCCCAGGTAGCTCAGCTCGAAGCATACATCGTCCACGTAGGGATTGCCCTGCGGGCCACTGCCCCGGCTGTTGATCAGGTTTCCTTTGGGTAAGGGAATCGAAGCGATCGCCTTTCCATTGAAGGTCCAGTAAGCTGCCGCGATGGCGTTGTCGAGCCCGCTGGACGAGGTGACTTGTTTCCAGACGATGGCGACATCGTTCGCCGCACAGGGAGCTAGTGGCGGATCACCCGCAATATTCAGTCCTTGATACGTCCACTCGACCACAACGGGAGGGATCTGGAAGGGGTTGGCGCAGTGCCCCTGGTTCCAAAACACCTCGAAGTCGTTGGCTCCCTTGGGAGCCGGGATTTGCTTCCCTATTTGCTTACCGTCATAGGTGAAGATGATCGATGCCTGGCCTGGTGCCAGGCCCTTGACGATGGAGTTTCCACCTGGCTTGGCTTGAGCGCCGACGCCCATAGTGAGCAGGCTGAGGCAGATGGCGGCGCCTATTCCCGCGACGGCGAGACGAAACTTTGTGGGCATGGATTTCCTCCGATGCTGGACTTGGCTTCTCGAGGCGCGCTGCGTCCGCGTGCGCATCGAAGAGCTATGCGGATGCCGGAAGGACCGCCTGCCGGCCGGAAGACGTTGAAGCACCTCAGGAGCGGTCTCCTGCATCCGCGAGGGTGGCGCGCGGGAGGCGTGCGGGACGACCGTCAGGCGCACGAGGTCGGCTGCCAAGCATGGACTGCGGATCAGCACGACAGCCCCCAGTCGGCTCTCCCATCATCCGGTCGAGGGAGCTGCTAAAGGAGTGGTCGATTGTAGCACACTCTGTGCGACTGTCGATCGCTGTTGGGCCTTCCTGACGTCCTTTGAGCCACGTCTTCTTGGATCTGGCGCCCAAGCCCGGCGGCGGGTCTGACACCAAAGTACTATGTAGGTCTCGAAAGCCTAGCGACACCGTTGGGAAGAGGCAGATGCTCTCCGATAGCGACCTTGTTCAGGAGTGAGATAGAGATGGGTAGCAAACCCAAGCGTACCAGCCGCATGTTCATGATTTTGGGGGCGGTGCTGACGTTACTGTCGATGGCGGGGGTGTACTTCATCGCCAATTCGGCCAGCAAGTCGGCGCAGTCGCAAATGGTCAGCGTTCTCGTTGCCCAACGGACGGTGCCGGCTCACACCGTCTTCCGGACCAGTCTTGATGCCAAGACCTGGTTCACCACCACCACGCTTCCCGTAAAGGGCGTGCCGCTCGGGACGTTTCCCAGCACCACCGACTTCGCCAACCGGATGCTCTTGGGCGCACGTCAGGCCACCAACGAGACCATCTATCCGAACGAGCCGGTCCTGGCATCCATGTTCACCAATCTGGGCGCCATCCGAAATGCCTACACCCTGGCGTTCTCCCTCAAGCCGGGGGACGTCGCCATCTCATTCCAGGTCAGCAGCGTCGACTCGGTGGCCGGAGCGGTCCAACCCGGTGACTACATTGATCTGGTCGACAGTTACCTGGGAGGCGGGGACAAGAGGCTGAAGAACGCCCCGACGCAGACCCAGTACGTGCTGCAGAACGTCAAGGTGTTGGGTGTTGGACCGATGTCGGCAGCGGCCCCCGGCTCAACGCCGTCCAATCAGTCTTCAGGCTCCAATGGCGGATCCAGCGGTAGTGGCCTGCTGACGGTAGAGCTGTCCCACCAGGAAGCGCTGTTGCTTCAGAATCTCAAGGACTTCGCGGGTGTTTGGCACACGAGCGTCGTCCTGCGCTCGGCCAAGGATCACGGTACGTTCTCCACGCAGCCCCTCAAGGAGACCTGGTTCTTCCACAGCCTGCGCAACAACTTCACAACTGCGGACTAGGGTTAGAGATGTCCCTCCTGACCAGAATCGGCAGCGCGAACCCTCCGGCCAAGTCGGAGGGTTCGCCCACCCCAACGCCGGCCAAGGAAAAGCTGGTGCGGCCTGTCTTGGCACCTGCCTCGAAACCGGAGGGGCAGTCGCCGACCGCCCCGCCGGGCAAGAGACTTGGCCAGCTTGCTCAAAGGGGCGCGGCTCGCCCAGAGTCACGCACTCTGGCCAAGCTCAAGCGTGATGACCATCGAGATGCCTTCGCTCCCGTGAAGGGGAAGGTGCAGACACTACTGGCCGAGGAGACCAACCGGGACCGGACCCTCACGTCTCCAGAGGCCATCCGCCGCCGCATCGAGCAGCTTCTGGATACCGTTCTGCTGTCAGAGAACGTGCAGGCGACAAGAGCCGATCGCGCCAAGCTGCTGGAGGTCATCGCCGCCGACGCCCTCGGATTTGGTCCTATCCAGACCCTTCTCGATGACGATTCCATCACCGAAATCATGGTGAATGGACCAGATACCGTTTATGTGGAGCGAGAGGGCAAGCTGTCACCTACGGACGTCCACTTCGACGACAACGACCACGTTATGCGCGTCATCGATAGGATCGTCTCTCCATTGGGACGCCGCATCGACGAATCCTCGCCGTATGTTGATGCCCGGCTCCCTGACGGCTCCCGTGTCAATGCCATCATTCCACCGGTCTCGCTTGTGGGGCCGGTCCTGACAGTACGGAAGTTTTCCGTCACACCGCTCACAGTGGAGGACCTGGTTCGTTTCGGCTCGATGACCGCCGGTATGGCGGAGTTCCTCCGTGCTTGCGTGCTGGCCCGGCTGAACATGGTGGTGTCGGGCGGAACGGGCTCCGGAAAGACGACCCTGCTCAACGTGCTCTCGAGCTTCATTCCGGAAACGGAGCGAATCGTCACCATCGAGGATGCCGCCGAGCTGCAGCTGAAGCAGGACCACCTGGTTGTGCTCGAGGCACGTCCGCCGAACATCGAGGGCAAAGGTCAGGTCACCATTCGCGACCTGGTTGCCAACGCCCTGCGAATGCGCCCTGATCGTATCGTCGTCGGCGAGGTCCGGCGCGGCGAGGCACTGGACATGCTCTCGGCCATGAACACAGGCCACGATGGCTCCCTTACCACGGCCCACGCCAACAGCCCCCGCGACGTGCTCTCCCGACTGGAGACGATGGTGCTGATGGCCGGAATGGACCTACCGTTGAAGGCTGTACGCGATCAGATTTCGAAAGCTATCGACGTGGTCGTTCACGTCTCGCGTCTGGGCGACGGAACCAGGCGCGTAACGAACATCAGTGAGATACAGGGCATGGAGGGTGAGGTCATCACCATGCAAGATATTTTCGAGTTTCATCAAACCGCGTTTCAAGAGGGACGCGTCATTGGTGAGCTTCGACCCACGGGCATCAGACCCAAGTTCGTCGACAAGTTTGGCACCATGGGCATCAAACTACCGCCGGACATCTTCGGTACTCACTACATCTCGGTGGCATAGGCATGAGCGTACTTCTCGTAACACTCGTCTCCGGCGCCGGCGTCGCGCTGCTCTTCTACGGGCTCTACAGGCATCTGGGTACGGCCGTCAGCCTGATCGAGGAGCGGCTAGGCCGTCACGGCGGGTCGTCACGGACGGAAATCCGAGCTCAGGTTGCCAAGGGAAGCACCCAGGTGGGTTCGGCTGTAAATCGGTTCGTCGACCGCCTGTCCTTCGCCGACCGCCTGCGTGAGGATCTGCATCGTGCCGACCTCAAGATCACTCCTGGCGAGTTCACGGTCATGCGCATCCTGGTCATGGTGCTCGCCTTCGCCGTCGGCTACTTCCTCATCGGCGGGATCTTCCCGGCTCTGATTCTCGCCGCGGTGGGGTTCTTTGCCACTGTGTTCTGGCTCAGGCACCGGGTCAAGCGGCGCGAAAGTCTATTCCTCGGCCAGCTGAGCGACGCTGTGATGATGATTGCCAGCAGCCTGCGGGCCGGATACAGCATGATGCAGGCGCTCGAGGTCGTCAGCCGCGAGATGCCGCTGCCCATCTCCGATGAGTTTCATCGGGTCACCATGGAGGTCGGCGTCGGTATCCCCGTGGAGGAAGCGTTGAGCCATCTGCTCGACCGCATCCACAGTACGGACCTGGAGCTGATGACCATCGCCATGAACGTCCAGCGAGAGGTAGGTGGCAACCTCGCCGAGATCCTGGACACCATCGCCGCCACCATTCGAGAGCGTCAAGAGCTGCGGGGCGAGGTTCGAACCCTTACCGCTCAGGGCCGCATCTCCGCGTACATCATATCGTTGCTGCCCGTTGGCGTGGCCACGGCCATGTTCTTCATGGACCGTCCGTACATCTCTATGCTGTGGACCAAGCCGATCGGCTATGTCATGTCAGTCATCGCCATTATGCTCATCATCGTCGGGTTCTTCGTGACCCGTCGAGTCGCACAGGTTGAGGTGTAGAGGGAATGGAAGCTCTTCTTCTCGCAATGCTGGCCGGGGCGGGAGTCGTCCTGGTCTTCGCCGGGCTCGCCATAGGTGAGACACCGGACTCCGTCGCCGTACGGCTGCAGCAGTTCACCAATCAGGCCCCCTCGCTGCGTGAGGTTGAGCTGGCGGCCGCGCCGCGAGACCGGATGCTGAAGCCGGCCATCGCGCGAATATCGTCGCTGCTTGCGAACCTCCAAAACCGGGCTTCGCTAGAGCGGCTGGAGAAGCTGCTGCTAATGGCCGGGAGCCCACGCGACATGAAGGTGGAGGATCTGCTGGGTTGGAAGGGACTGGCGGCGCTGGCCTGTGCCTTTGTCGGCTTTATGCTCGGGCTAGTTATGCACGGCTCCGTGCTCCGCATTCTGCTCTTCATCGGTATCGGCGCCGTCATCGGCTACATGCTGCCCACCCTCCTGCTCAAGCGAAAGATCAAGGCGCGGCAGAAGGCCATCACCAAACTTCTGCCTGATGCCATCGATATGCTGTCGATCTCGGTCGAGGCGGGCCTAGCCTTCGACTCTGCCATGGGCCGTCTTTCCTCCAAGATGCACAACGAGCTGACGATGGAGTTTGATCGGGTGTCGGCTGAGATCCGGATGGGCAAGCGGCGCCGTGACGCTATGCGTAACCTCATTGAGCGGACGGGAGTGGACGACCTGAGCGCGTTCGTCAACGCCATCATTCAAGCCGATACGCTGGGCGCAGGTATCTCCAACGTGCTGAAGACGCAAGCCCAGACTATGCGTGTTAAGCGGCGCCAGCGGGCGGAGGAACGGGCACGTAAGGCACCCGTGAAGATGATGTTCCCGCTCGTCGGTTTGCTCTTTCCCCCGCTCTTGATTGTCATCCTTGGACCCGCGCTGCCGACGCTCTTCAACGGCATCGCGCCTCACCATTAGGGAGTTTCGGGTTTCGAGTTTCGGGTCTCGGGTTTCGGGTTTCAAGTTTCCAGTTGCGAGTGTCGGGATTATGGTTTCGAGTTTCGAGTTTCAAGATTCAAGTTCAACACGGACAAAGGCGGGAGGTCTCCGTAGTGCGACCCTCTAGGCCGTCAGCGGCAGTGAGCAAGGCGGCCCGTTGGCCTGCTCTCCTCAACACCCGTCAAACCTCACCGACCCGCGGTTTCAGCCAGGGACCTCGACGCCTTGGACCTTTGGAACGCTTCGAGCCCGCATGATGGCGACGGAAGTCTCTTCTCTGGAAACGACAAGAGTTATAGCCCGCAGCGCAGAGCTGGCGCGGACTCCGTGGGCGCGACTCATCGGACTGATGGGCCGGTCTTCCCTTCCAAACGGTGCGGCTCTCGTCCTGGACCCCTCAAACAGCGTGCACACCTGCTTCATGCGCTTCCCCATCGATGTCGTCTTCGTAGACAGAGATTGGTCGGTGCTCGAGATCCGTCACTCGATGAGGCCGTGGCGGCTGACGCGTCTGATCCTCCGGGCGAAGCGCGTGATCGAGCTGCCGGCCGGTACTGCCGCGACCGCCGGTCTAGCGGTGGGCGATCGCCTCAGCCTGGCCAGCACTGGGGGCAGCCTGACCGTCGGCTAACGCATGTCCAGTTCGCGCCAGACCGGATTCGTGCGCACGTGGATATTGTTCACCTGCAGCCAGTGCTGCTCCTGATCCGAATCCCTCGGCTTGAACGGCCTGCTGAGACCGACGCTGAGAAGCATCGGGGTACCTTGTGAAAGTCGCTGATTCAGCGCCCGCACAGCGTCTTTCCTGGCCGTTTGGTGGTCCTCCTGCCATAGGCGCAGGTCTGCAACCGCGAGGCTGAGCAGGGTGCTTCCTTCACTCAGCTCCAGCCGGGGCTTCCCGGAGGAGTTCAGCGACACGGTGGGTCTTCCCCCCGGTCGAAGGATGCCCAGCGACGCCTGCCCTTTCCCTACTTCGACTGCCATCGTGCGGCCTGCGGGTTGCAGCTCCGGACCGAAAATATCGGCCAGCGTGGGCTTTGCCGCCACCTCAAGCAGGGCCCAGAACTCGTCTCGGTCAACGGACGACACGTAGGTGGCGCCACCCGCTTGGTACTCATGATCCTCGACCTCCGGTGGCGAGCCGGTGGCTCGTGTGTCCCCAAGATCGACGATGGAGCCGATGTCGAATGGGCCGGCATGACGTCGTAGAAGCCACCGGTCCAACCTGTCGCGGCGTGGGAGTGGTCGCACGTGGCGCGTCTCAGCCTGTCCCACTTCGAATCCGGCCACGCAGATGTATGGATAGTTCATTCGAGTCAGATGAGTGATGCTGACCCTCAGGGCAGATACTCACGAACAGGCATTGTCATAGATGCCTGATTTCGACGTCCTTCCACTTTTCCTGTAGATACTCCGCGACAAGACGCCTGTGACAGTGCTCGGCCGTCGGTTCGCTACAGAGCAGAACTGGCTTGCCCGTGAACAAATCTCGATCCACGCTCGACTCGATCCGGCGCTCAGCCATGAGAGAGAGAAAGGCGTTCTCGTACTCCTCCCATGTACCGCCCTTCCGCCGGTAGCGCTTCAGCATGTCTTGGGTTGGCGCCAGCAACAGCTCATGCCGGTACTCCACTCCTAGAAGCTCTTGCAGAAAGAACGGAAGGTCCCGCGCCTTGGTGAACGCCGCCAGCTGCGAGGTGTTGTTAAGGCGGATGTCCACAACGCGCGTGACCCCGGCAGAGCTTAGCTCACCGAAGAACTGCCCGGCGCTCTTGGTGGCGAAACCGGTTGTAAAGATCTGCGTGGCGACTCCTCCTCAAACAGACTGTACTGATGCGGCTTCCCGGTCTCCTGACGAGCGACTATCTCTGACTGCGATTCTATGGTCCCGTCTGGTTGGATGTGACGGACGTCCATCGAATGATTGTGCAGGAGATGGTGGCCGATGGAGAGGAAGCGATGGCACTCGGTCGGATTGCCCTCGCTACAGACAAGACAAATCCGCCAGCCGAAGTCCGCCATCTCGATGACCTGCTCGATCCCGGACCGAAAGCGGTCGGTTTGCTCAAGCCGCTGGTACAGGACGTGGCTTGCATCGTCATAACACTCCGGCTCCGGGGGGCGCCCACCCAGCTCTTGGCCAAAGAAGCGGTATTCGATATCGGCGTCCGCCAGCGACCGCGCAAGGCTTTCGCGGTTGAACTGGGGAGAGTAGCGCGAATATGGGGCGGACCGGACGTCGACCACTCGGTTGACACCATGGAGCCCGAGCAGCTCGACGAACCGTCCGATGTCATGATTCGAGTGCCCGAGCGTCAGCATCGATTCCATCGCCTTCCCATTCAGACCGAACACCCGGCCGACCCTGACGGCGGATACCGAAGACGCGCGCGGAGCACACGTCCTTTGCCCTCAGTTCTCGCGCAGCAGCCCTGCGATCCGTCTTCGACTCTCCATCCTATCGCCCGTCCCCTTGCGCTCGCGATTGACCTCCGATACGATCGTCAGGAGCGAAGGCACAGCCCCTCGTCTGGATCACGAACCACGGCCGCCACCGCAAACCTCTCGGCCTCCCCGGCGACTCTGCAAGCTCGACATCAGCTTCACTGGAAACGCGTGAGAGCCACCACCCCCACCATCACCACAGCCCTCCAGTCCCCCACCCAGGACCCATACCTCTCGGCCGTCCTCAAGGACACCTTCGACCGGCCTGATCCCAACCAGCCCTCCATCACCTCCGGGAACGCCGGCCGCTCCGCCATCATCAAGCTCTCCGGATCACTCGCCGGCTCCTACCTCCGCGCCTACGTCAACCAGCCCGGGCTCGGCTCCAACGCCCAGGTCTACTCCCAGCTCGTCTCCACCCCACTCACCAACCTCGGCTGGTCCACCTACAACTCCCGCTCCACCACCGCCCAGGGTCAGGCCGGAGTCGCACTCGCCCAGTTCGGCTCGACCATCTGGCTGTTCTACCAGCGCCTGTCCGATAACGCCATCTGCGCCCAGACCTCCACCGACGGAATCGGATGGTCCGCCGAGGCGGTCGTCGTCAACCCAGGCCAGCGCTGCTACGGGCTCGCGTCCGCCGGCAACAACGATCTCTTCGCCGCCGTCGACGATGGCCTCTCCGACGGCAAGCAGAATGTATATCCGTACTCATATTCCGGCGGCATCTGGACTGCCGGACCCGCCTGGCCGACGCCGGCTCAGGTCACCGGACTCGCCGTCGTCTACTCCTCCTCCACCTACCGGCTCGTCCTCGGCTCCGTCACCAGGTCCTCCGGAGCCCCCTGCCTCAGCTCCACCAACTACACCGGAGCCGCCTGGGGATCACTAACCCCCATCCATCCCCTCGACGACGTCGCCCAGGGCCTCTCCTGCCCCTTCCCCGGCCTCGCACTCATAAACGGAACTTATCGAGTAGCCGCCACCCACTACGATTCCGGAGCCGCCTCCGGAGCCGCCGGCAACCGCACCGAAATCTGGACCAGCCCCGACTTCATCCACTGGCACCTCGAGCAGCATCTCGAGCAAAGTTTCACCAACGGCGCCAACCCCGTCGCCGGCCCCAACGGCGGCTTCTCCGTCATGGACGCCGGTACCGTCATCCACTCCCAGGCCGCCACCGGCAACTCCAACCCGAACGTCGATCTATCCGACGACGTCCTCTCCATCCACGTCGACGAACGTACGTCACACACCACCAGGGCAACCGTCGTCGTCGCCAACCAGGACGCCCAGTACTCCCCACCGCCCCCCGCCATGAGAGTCGGAACACGCCTCGAGCTCTCACTCGGCTACTACCCCGACACCGTCCTCACCCACGGCCTCTACATCGACCACATCCAAACCTCCCACACCGGCGACGAGATCCCCACCGAGACCATCACCCTCCACTGCTCCAACCGCGCCCGCATGCTCGATCGTGCCGTACACGTCGAGAAGGTCCACGCCGGCGCCACCCTCCTCTACCTCGTCAACGAGATCGCCACCGCCGCCGGCATCAACCAGGCCTCCTCGCCCGGCACCTCACAGTTCAGCCAGACCGTCGACACCTTCGCCCAGACCTACGGCGCCACCTGGACCCAGCACCTCAACCGCCTCGCCCAGCTCTACGGCTTCGAATGGTTCGTCGACGAGACCGATACCCTCCAGCTCCGCGAGCCCCAGGCCGGCGATTCATCTTCATTCACCTACGGACCCGCCGGCGCCCTCCCACACGCCCTCGAAACCGACATCCACCAGGTCCGCCGCCCCAACCACGTCCGCGTCACCGGCATTCCCGCCACCGGCAAACCCACCCCCTTCGCCATCGCCCAGGACTCCGCCAACGGCCAGGCCGCCGGCGAAGTCCACGTCGTCACCGTCGCCGATCGGCTCCTCCCCAACGCCGCCGCATGCTCCATCCGCGCCCAGCTCGAGCTCCGCAAGGCCCAGAGAGCAGCCACCACCGGGACCGCTACCCTACCCCTCAACCCCATCCACCAGCCCATGGACGTCATCACCATCGACGACGATAACGCCGGCGCACTCCGCCTCCGTCACATCGCCTGGACCGCTGACCTCCAGGCCGGCTCCTTCGAGCAGCTGGCCACCGTCGAGGCCCTGTAGAGGGTCGAACGCAGCGTCCCGTACGTATTGGAGATGAGGAAAGACCCGAGGTCGGGGAACCTCGGGCCTTTCGGACCGTCTGCGTTTCCGCCGAGCCTGCAGTGCGTTTTGCGTGCCTGCGGAAGCGCCGTCATTCCCCTGGCTGCATTAAACGTGCCAGGAGAGTATCGAAGCGAGACAAATCCCGAAGAATGTGTCTCGAACTCACACATTTCTATCCGCAGGAAGGACGGTTTTTTCCTATCGACTTTGCTGGCGCGAAGGCAATCTATTCCCGGGTCCGTCGTGGTAGGATGTTGTCATCCGGGCGGTTTGGGAGCGACGGACAAAGTCTCTCTTTGGATGCACAAGGAAAGGAACGCAATGAACACGTCAGTCGTCTATACCGATAACTTCCAGGACATCAGTACCGAGCAGGCATTCCAGTGGGAGTTCTATTGTGAACGCTGCGGAAAGGCGTACCAGTCGACGCCGAAGTCGTCGAAGGTCGGGGCGGTCGGCGCCAAGGCCAGCCAGGGCCTTGGCGGAATGTTCGGCGGCCGCCTCAGCAAGGTCGCCAGTCAGGGAAGCTCGATGCTCGAGAACACCGCCGGCGCCAAGGAGAAGGAGAAGGCGTTCCCCGCCGCCGTGTATGAGGTCCAGAACCGGTTTAATGAGTGCCCGCAATGTGCCCAATGGGTCTGCGACGATGACTGGAACTCACAGCTTGGTGTCTGCACCCAGTGCGCCCCGATGGTGGCTCAGGGTGAGGGTGTGTGCCCGAGCTGCAATGCACGCACGGAACCCGGGGCCAAGTTCTGTCCTTCATGTGGCGGCAAGCTGGCCGGGACGGCGAAGTGTGCGAGCTGCAGCACGGAGTCGCCGGAGGGCACCAAGTTCTGCCCCGAGTGCGGCAACGCCCTGACCTAAGCCGGAAGACCTGCCCGATTGCGGCAAGGACAGGATGTGTATGCGAGGGCCGGGAGGTGGCCGGACCATAATCCAATGCCCTCGCGCTTTACCTCGACTCGACGCAGAACTCGTTGCCTTCGGGATCCTGCATAACCGTGAAGACGTCGTCGTCACTTTCGGAGACGACCCGCACACGCGTCGCGCCGAGTGCCAAGAGTTGCTCGACTGCCTGCTCAATCGGAAGGTCTGGCTTGATGTCCACGTGAACCCGGTTTTTCACGGACTTCCGTTCTGGGACTTTCAGGAACAGCAGGCGTGGACCCTGCCCAGACCGCGGCCGCAGCACCGCGACCTCGTCGAGTTCATCCGGCTGGCCCAACTGATATCCGGTGACGGCGGCCCAGAACTGGGCCAGTCGCGTGGGCTCGGAGCAGTCGATGGTTATGCTTCGGATCTCCGCGTTCACTTTACTGCGGCATCTGCCTCCCGAACGTCGCATTCTCTGCCCAACACTGGAGCCGCTGAATCGGGCTTACCGGCATCACTACCGAGCCGCGGACCGGTTGCGTACGGGACGCCGGAGGACAGGCTCAAGCATTGACGATGGAGGAGTTCTCGTCGTCTTGAGCGATCTCCAATGCCAGCACCACTGAGATCAGAAGCAGGTCATTAGAGCCGTCGCCCGATGTTTCGAGGCCGTAGGTATCGGTCAGGGTAACCCAGGCCTTGGACACCGTCGCCACGGTTTGGCCGTTCTGCTCCATAGTGAAGTCGTGCTGGAGGAGCTTGCCCCGCATTTCGATGTCGGGCTGACCCTGGACGTGGATGGTGAAATGCTGGTGCAGAGGTGCGAAGAGGTGTTGGCGCATCTCGGCCACCGTCTTGCCGTTCTGCTTGATCTCGAACGTCGGGCTGATGGCCACGATCTTGCGCTCAACCTCGGATACCTCGGCGCCGGCCAGGTCGCGAATAATCATCTTGTGTCGCAGTGACATGATCTTACCGTCGACCTTGTAGACGACGTTGCCCGCCTCGTCTGTGATGTCGGAGTCCTGACCGAGATGAAAGAGCTTCTCTCTGATGAGGTAACGCATTTCTAGCCTCCCTGTTGATTTCGCACTAAGTCTACATGGGAGGGCCAGAGAAGTGGCAGTGCTAACCGCGATGAACTCACAGCCGCCGAATTTCATGTTCTCCCGGCGTAGCCGGCTGCGGTCGGTCGAGTACGTCCACGATTCCCCTGGCCGGGCAAGCCGACGAATTGACGTCCACCATCCGAACTCGCACCAGTTGGTGTTCTTGAAGCTCTCTCACAAGCAGCCCGGTGCCGGATTGGTCCTTGCTTGGAGTGGTTCACGGGAAGTGGTGCGCAGAGGGCGCTTGCCGACCTTGAATCGGTCGTAGAGAGTTCAGTCCCGGCCGGCTTGACCCGCATCAGCGTCGATCGAAAGAAACTGGGAGATCAACCGGAGAACGAGGGATCGCCCCTTAGGCCGCGCCTAAGCACCTCTGTCTCCAACCCCGCTTTGCGAGAACCGCCGACGGTCCTCCCCTGTATGACGAGCGCTAGGCTAGGCCAGACACCTAACAGAAGTGATGAAGTGCTGCTGAAGAATTGGCCGCTCTTCGGGCTCCGTGTGGTCACGCCTCGACTCACCCTCGTCGTTCCGACGGACCAGCAGCTCGACGATCTTATCGGGCTCGCCCTCAGAGGCATTCATCCGCCTGACGAGATGCCGTTTGGCTCACCATGGACTTTAATCGAGCCGCCAGAATTCCAACGGCAGTTTCTTCAGTTCCACTGGCGACATCGAGCCGATTGGAGCGCCATCCGGTGGAACCTCCCAATGGCGGTCGTGGTCGAGGGAGAGGTGGCGGGTACGCAGGAGTTGGCGGCCGTCGACTTCCCGGTCATGTCGGAGGTTGCGACGGGATCCTGGCTGGGGCTGAGCTTCCAGGGACGAGGAATCGGTAAGGAGATGCGCCGGGCCATTCTGTACCTCGCTTTTGCCGGCCTCGGTGCCCATGCTGCGCACAGCCGCGCCCACGAGGACAACGTCCGGTCATTGCGAGTGACGCGAGCCTTGGGATACGCACCGAACGGCGAAATCGTCGAAGCCCCGGTGGGGATCCCCGTGCGAACGCTATGCTATAGGCTTGCGCGCAACGTGTGGGAGGCTTCCCGTCCACGGGATATCAAAATTGAAGGTTTGGAGAACTGCCGCGAAATGTTCGGGGTATGAAGTGCCGCCATGCATGTGGCGGCGATAATGGGCCAGGAGTGGGCCTGTGCCATTCGGAGAGAGGACGGTAGAGATGAGGAAGACGTCGATCTTGCTCGTCCCGATGATCCTGCTGGTCGCCTCTTGTGGAGGCCGTGCGTCCACGCCGCCGAAGGTGCGGCGAACGCTCACTCCGCGACAGCCGACGCCAACCATCACCCCGTCAAAGGGAAGCAAGACTCCGCCCGCTGGTGTGATCGCCTTTGGAGCTGGGATCACCGGAACGGCATTGGATCACCCGACCGGCGCGTTCCAAAGCAATCAGAAGATCGCCTGGGTGGCGCGCTTTCGGAAGCCGGCACCCAGCGCTCCGCTGCTCTGGACGATAACCCGCGTCGCCGGAAACGGTCTCCATCCGGCCGTCGTCAGCTCGCGCAAGAAGTCGATTCCGCCATCGGTGACCAGCGACGACGGATTTCTCGCTCCCAAAGAGGTCCGATCTCTGGGAATAACCGCTCCCGGCACCTATCTCATGCGCTACTCGCTTCAGGGAAAGACATGGGCTGAGGGAACCTTCAAGCTCGCCAGTGCCGGTGCCGGAAGCATCGGCTACGGTTCCTGAGGCGGATCTGACACACTCATCGGAGCTGACTGACGACGCCGACCTGAAACGGACGCTGGCCAGATTGTTGCGCGAGGCAGAGCAGGAATACCGGAGTGAGGCGCGGCGTGAGGGGAACGACGACGATTGGTCCGAGTGGTGGGCGAGCTACCTGCTGGAGCATTTGCCGGAGATGCCCTGAGGCGGCGTGAATGGAAGCGTCGATGGCAGAGACTGACGGACGGGGAGGGCCGAGGCAGCGTGACTGATTCCGAACCTGAGTATCCGGTCTTCAACGGACCCATCGTTCAGTGGCCGAGGTATTCCGCCGGCTACCGGGGACAGCTCTTCACGATCTCGCCCGTTCCGACCGACGATGGTCGCTGGCTGCTGGCAATCAACGATTGGCA
>DASRCF010000220.1:0-3317 GCA_035653255.1 Chloroflexota bacterium | reverse complement strand
GACGAAACGCCATAGTTGCGCTCAGTGACCGCATCGTCAAGATTTGGGCGCTGAACGGCTTCCGCCCCGGGTTGACGGTGAGTCCCGGCGTCATTCACGGAGGCACGGTCGCCAACACGGTTCCGGGCCATGCGTCGTGCCAGGTGGACGTCAGAGTCGCGAGGGCCGTAGACGTCGAAGCCTTCGACCTAGCCCTGCAGGACATCCTGGCAGCATCGATCATTCCCGATGTCCGCTTCCATGTCGAAAAACATCTCGGTATGCCGCCGCTGGAGAAGACAGAGGCGTCGGTCAGGCTGGTGGGGCTGGCCCGGAGGGCGGCGGAGGAGATCGGCTTTGCGGTGGAGGACACGGCCACCGGCGGCGGTTCGGACGGTGCGTACGCCGCCGCTGCCGGAGCCGACGTGCTTGATGGACTGGGACCGGTCGGCGGTGGCGCGCACAGCGAACGCGAGTACGTAGAGATCGATACCATCGTGCCACGAACCGCGATGGTATCGCGGCTCATTACACTGGTGTAGCCGATTCATACGGCTAGATGGTGAGGGTCGAGGCTTCGACACCCCAGAGTGCGGAATCACTTGACCGAGACAAGCGCTCACGATGGCAGCCAGGGATGAGAGGGTGATCGACGTCAAGGGTCAGTCACGGACCGCAGCCAGCGAATCAAGGCTGCGCGTGGCGCGGCATCTGGTCGAGCGATGTCCCGCGGACCTGGGCGACGAGATTGCGGTAACCGGATCCGTCGCCAGAGGCGTCGCCGACGACCATTCCGACGTCGAGCTCAACCTCTGGATCGCGGAACCTCCTCCAACGAATGCCTGGCGCGATTGGCTGTTGAGGGCAGGAGCTTCCAGCATCGGCCGCGACGGCAGTCAAGTGGACGCCACCGGCTTTGCATGGACCGTGTGCCGGTTGGACGGCATTTGGGTCGAGATCGGCTGGGCTCAGACAGCCCCGTTCGACACCTTCGTGAGCCGGCTTGCGAACGGCAGTTTCATCGGCCATGAGCGACTGCAGATGGGTTGGACGATACAAAACGCGGTCCCGTTGCGGACCTCGGGCAGGCTGGGGGAGTGGCAGTCCAGCCTCAGCCGCTACCCCAAGGGCCTCGCCAAGCGTATCGTAGCCGACCAGACGGAGGTATGGGCCGATCCGCACGTACCGAGCGTCCGTTGGGGGCTTGCAGCTCGAGAAGAGCGCATGGGTCTGGCTATGCGATTCCTGTGGGACATGCAGAACGTGTTGCGAGTGCTCTTTGCCGTTAATCACGTCTGGGACCACGATCTGAAGTGGACTGACGAGGCCTCTCTGAGCCTGCCGCTCCAGCCGTCCCGGCTTTCTCAGCGCATCGACGCCATGTTCACGCTCGACGATTTGAATCGGGCGGTCGAGGTCAACCAACGCCTGATCGTGGAGACACTGGAGCTGGCGCAAGAGCAGGGGTTCGAGGTCGCAGAGGCGCTCACTTCAATGCGAGAAGGCCTGCGCCAAGGTCTGGAAGGCACTCCGTAATCATGTCTGTCGGATCTCACTTCCGGCTCCCGCCGGGGTTGAAACTCTGGAGCCGGCGAGCACTTCTGGAGCCGGCGAGCACTGTAGCTCGATATTCGCTATCTGGATTCGCCTCTTATTCCCTTCGCTCCGAGCTCGCTGTCGTCCAGACACTGGGACTCATCCGCCCTGTTAGGTTGAGAGGAATTCACCGAGCGGAGAGAGGACGGTGCCCGAAGCTGAGTGGTGGCGTGACCAGATCATCTACCAGATCTATCCCCGGAGCTTCCAAGACTCCGACGCCGACGGCGTCGGGGATCTTCAGGGGATCATCGACCGGCTCGACTACCTAAACGACAGCAGCAAGCGGTCACTGCGTGTCGGTGGCATCTGGCTGACGCCCATCTACCCCTCGCCGCTCTTCGACTTCGGGTACGACGTCGCCGACTACGTGGACGTCGATCCGGCATATGGAACTCTTGACGACTTTGACCGACTGGTGCAAGAGGCCGAGAAGCGCGGCATACGCGTGATCATGGACCTGGTCTCGAACCACACCTCGCACCTGCATCCTTGGTTCCAAGAGTCGCGCTCGTCGCGCGACAACCCTAAACGTGACTGGTATATCTGGCGCGACGCACGTACGGGCGAAGCCTATCCCAACAACTGGACCTCGGTGTTCTTTGGCAGAGCCTGGGAGTGGGATGAGCAGACGGAACAGTTCTACTGTCACGCGTTCCTCAAGGAGCAGCCCGACCTCAACTGGCAGAACCCGGAGGTTCGCGCGGCAATCGCCGAGGCCATGCGCTTTTGGATGCGCCGCGGCGTTGGTGGGTTTCGTCTGGATGCCATTGCCCATATCGGCAAGCACCCTGGTCTACCTGACGATCCCTTCAAGCCCGGCGTGGCGGTCGGAAAGGAGCCGGAATGGGAGGATCAGATCCATGTGTACGACCTGGCTGATCCGGTCATGCATCCATGGCTACGAGAGCTGCGCACGGTGGCCGACGAGTTTGGGGCATTGCTGGTGGGCGAGATCTACTCGCTGCGTCCAGACAGCCTGGCCGCTTTCACCGCCAACAATGAACTGCACTCTGTCTTCAACTTCGAGCTGCTGCTCTCGACCTGGCACGCGGCCTCCTTTCGGGCCGCCGTCGATTCCTTCGAGCATGAGTTTCCAACCGGCGTCTGGCCGAGCCCGGTCATCGACAATCACGACAACCACCGCAGCTTCTCTCGTTGGGATAAACCCGGGCTGGGTACGGGCAGAGCCAAGGTGGCAGCCATGCTGCTGCTCACACTTCGTGGCACCCCCTACCTGTACTACGGGCAAGAGATCGGCATGCATGACGTCGAGATCAGGTCCGGCCAGCTGAGAGATCCCGCTGCCAACGGCATTGTGGCCAAGAGCCGCGACCCGGAACGAACTCCAATGCAGTGGACCCCGGGATCCAATGCCGGCTTCTCTCGCGCTCAACCGTGGCTCCCCGTGGCCCCCGATTCCACCTCGGTCAACGTTGAAACGGAATCGGCAGATCCAACGTCTGTACTCACTCTGTACAGGAAGCTCACCTCCCTCCGACACGAACATGTGGCACTGCGAGAGGGGTCCTACCGGTCAATCGACTGTGACGCCGGGGAGGTCTACGGCTACTTGCGTGAGTCGCCTGAGGAGCGTATTCTGGCAATCCTGAACTTCGGTGAAACGGCAGCCACGGTCGACATCTCTCAGACGGCCGGCGGAGGCCGGGTGCTCCTCGCCACGGGTGGGGAGACCGGGGGATCGCTGGATGTCACCGCGGTCGAGCTGCCTTCAACCTCGG
>DASRCF010000219.1:0-3612 GCA_035653255.1 Chloroflexota bacterium | reverse complement strand
GCGTCTGTGGAAGTGGGGCTCATCACCACCACGTCGTCTGCTCCATCTGCGGCAAGGTCTCTGAAGTCCATACGGCATGTCTCTCGACTGATGCCGTGAATGAGATTGAGGAAGAGACCGGGTTCAGGGTCGACCGCCACTCGATCGAGCTCTTTGGCCGATGTAGCGGCTGTCAGTAGCGGTTCCCTTGGATCCCGTTTCCGCGGGTCCGCTCTCCGCAGAAGCGCGATTTGGATACCGGACCTCCGCTAGGCTCCCAGAGCCTCCACCACCGTGAGCCGGCTCCCGGGACTCGTCTGACGAATCTCCTGCTGGACCGCGGCCGTCAGACGTATCGAGTCTACCGGCAGCTGAAGGGCTCGTGAGGAGCCGCCGTGATGAACGACCAGGGTGACGCGGTCGCGGCCCGGGTGCTTCAGGAGGCACTGATAGATGCTCTTGATGATGTTGAGATCATCCACCCTGCTCTCGGTCCGGTAAAAGTCGATGATCAGCCTGCCCTGCCCCGAGCTCGTCGCGCGGTCCTCATTCTGCTTGTTCTTGACAGGAAAGGGAATCGGCTCCCTGAGGGGGCGTCGGGCAGGCTCGGGAACGTCAGGATAGGATTCTGGTTCCTCGTCCGGGACCACCTCCAGCGCGACGTCGGTCAACGGAACGATGGAGTCAGCCGCCAGCTCGGCCCCGCCATCCGCGACCTTCACCTTGCCGGTCACCACGACCACCGCATCGTTCTGCACCAGATCCTGGTGCCTCCGGTACACATGGGGATACACGACGAGGCCGATAGTCCCATCAAGGTCATTGAGCTCGGCGGTTGCCATCTGATCGCCCTTGCGGGTGGCGAACGACCGCACGCCCGACAGGATCCCGCCGACGGTTACCGTCTGATCCTCCAAATCGGAATCGATTTCGTTGAGTGGCCGCACGCCCGCCCGCTGCAGCTTCTCAGCGGCTTCTTCCAGCGGGTGGTGGGAGAGATAGGCGCCGATCATCTCCTTTTCCCACCGCAGCCAGCTGGTTGGGTCGTTGTCGGAGTGCGGCGCCAGCTCCGGCTCCAAACTATCTACCTCGGCTTCGCCAAAGAGACTCACCTGACCACTGGCAGCGTCCCGGGCGGATTTCATCCCGTAGCTCACGAGGCGGTCGAGGTTGAAGTTGAGCCGGGCCCGGTCGCCGAGGTGGTCTAGAGCACCGCACTTGATCAACGATTCCAGCGTTCGCTTGTTGACCTGCTGCCAATCCAGACGGCGACAGAGGTCGCCGACCGACACGAACTGGCCATTCTCGAGCCTCTCGCGCACGAGTGCCCCGGCCGCCACCGAGCCCACGTTGCGAATGGCACCGAGGCCAAACCGAATGCCGCCGTCTTCGATGGAGAAGTCCACCAGACTGGCGTTGACGTCGGGCGGCAGAATGGGAATCTTGAGGCGGCGGCACTCTCCCAGAGCCTCCGTGACCTTATCGGCGTTCTCACGCTCTGCCGACAGATACGCGGTCATGTACTGCACGGGGTAGTGCGCCTTGAGGTAGGCGGTCTGACAGGTGATGACGGCGTAGACCGCGGAGTGGGCCTTGTTGAAACCGTATCCGGAGAACTCCTGGATGATGTCGAAGAGGTGGTCGGCGACGTCCGGAGCAGTGCCCTTGGCAGCGGCTCCCTCGACAAAATCGTGCCTGTACTTTGCCAGTAGCTGGGGTTGTTTCTTGGCCATAGCCTTGCGGACAAGGTCGGCTTGTCCCATCGTGAATCCGGCCACCTCCACGACCATCCTCACCACCTGCTCCTGATAGACGACGATCCCGTAGGTATCGGCAAGAGCCGTGGCGAGAGCGGGATGCGGATAGGTCACGGGCGACGAACCGCTCCTGCGACGCACGAAATCGTCGATGAATTGCATCGGACCCGGACGGTACAGGGCGATGAGTGCGACGATGTCATCGAAGCGGTCGGGCTGCATATCGCGCAGAAGCCGCCGCATGCCGCTACCGTCGACCTGGAAGATGCCGAATGTTTCGCCACGGCTGAGGAGCTGGTAAATGCCGGGATCGTCGAGGGGAATGTCGTCCAGGTCGATCGTCGCCCCGGCCGTCGACTCCACCAAAGCGCCCGCTCGCTGAACCACGGTCAGCGTCCTGAGACCTAGGAAATCCATCTTCAGCAGGCCGAGCTTGTCCAGCGGAGTCATGGCGTATTGGGTCGTTATGGCGTCGGCCTTGGGCACCTTGTACAGCGGGACGTGGTGTGAGAGCGGCTCGGCCGACATGACGATGCCCGCAGCGTGCGTGGAGGCGTGTCGAGCGACTCCTTCCAGCTCACGGGCCATGTCGACCAGCTCGTGTATCACCCGGTCCTGCTCATAGATCGACTTCAGGTCGTTGACTTCGTCCAGCGCCTGGTCGAGCGTTTGGTTGAACGGGATGAGCTTGGCCACCTGGTCGACGCTTCCCAGCGGCACGCCTGTGGCCCGTCCTACGTCCCGGATGGCGGCTCGAGCGGCCATAGTGCCGAAGCTGATGATCTGCGCCACGTGGTCGCGACCGAACCGCTGGGTTACGTAGCGGATGAGCTCATCGCGCCGGTCATCGGCAATATCGATATCGATATCCGGCATAGAGACGCGCTCGGGGTTGAGAAAGCGCTCAAATGAGAGGCCGAGAGCGATCGGATCGACATTGGTGACCCGCAGTGCATAGGCCACGATGCTGCCCCCGGCACTGCCGCGAACACCGATGGCGATGCCGTTTTTGTGGCCAAACTGGATGAAGTCGTTCACCAGCAGCATGTAATCGACGTATCCCGTCTTCTCGATGACGCTGAGCTCATACTCCAGCCGCTCTGATGCCGCCTCCGGAATGGTGGCGGGACTGCCGTAGCGATGCTCCAGGCCGGCCATGCAGAGCGCACGCAGGTGATTCTTGGCCTCGATGCCCTCGGGCACAGGAGGTTGTGGCAGGAGCTGGAACTGGCCGAAGTCGAGCTTCAGGGAGCAACGCTCGGCGATCGCCATGCTGTTCTTGATGGCCCCATCAACATCGCCGAAAAGCTTTTCCATCTCCTCTGCCGACTTCAGATAGAACTCACGGCTGTCCATCTTCATCCGCTTGGGGTCTGACATCGTGGTCTGCGTTTGGACGCAGATGAGAACCTCGTGGGCGGAGGACTGCTCCGGTCTGACGTAGTGCACATCGTTCGTGGCCACAAGGGGGACGCCCATCGAACGGCTGAAGTTGATAAGCTCTCGGTTCAGCTCCGCCTGGAAATCGAGCCCGTGATCCTGAAGCTCCAGATAGAATCGATCCCCGTAGATTGATCGATGCCAGTCGATGAGGTCTCGAGCGGCATCGAGGTTGCGGTCGAGAATGGCACGCGAGATCTCACTGCTGGCGCAGCCCGAAAGGCAAATGACTCCCTCCCGATGCAGCTCCAGCAGCTCGTGGTCAACCCGAGGCTTGCGGTAGAAGCCCTCCAGGTGGGCCTTCGTCGTCAGCTGCATCAGGTTGTTGTAGCCGGTTTCGTTTTCGGCCAGAAGCGTGAGGTGGAAGGCCCCTCCGGAGCGGTCCAGGCGTGAGCCTGAGGATACGTAGGCCTCGAAGCCCACTATAGGATTAATG
>DASRCF010000218.1:0-3763 GCA_035653255.1 Chloroflexota bacterium | reverse complement strand
AAGGATGGCCAGGATCGGCCAGCGTCGAGCGACGAAGCCAGACCAGCCGGCCACGCTCATCGGCTCTCGAAGTCAGACTGCGTTTCGGTCAGTACGCGCCCCGGCCGGTGATCATGGCGGCGACCGTGCGCAGGAGAATCTTGAGGTCGAGAATCAACGACCAGTTCTCGATGTAGTAGATGTCGAGCATCACCATCTCATCAAACGACAGGTCGGACCGACCGCTCACCTGCCACATCCCGGTAATACCGGGCCGGCTCTGGAGACGCCGTCGCTGCCACGGCTCATACTCGGTCACCTCGTGCGGAAGAGCCGGCCGAGGTCCCACCAGGCTCATCTCGCGGCGGACAACATTCCACAGCTGTGGCATCTCATCGATGCTGTGCCGCCGGATGAAACGGCCCACACGCGTTCGTCGAGGATCATTCCGGCTTTTGTACAGCGGGCCGTCGGCCTCGTTGAAGGGATGCATCTCCGACAACATCTCCTCCGATCCACGGCACATCGAGCGGAACTTGTAACACCGAAATAGACGGCCGTTCTGACCGACCCGCTCCTGAATGATGATGATGGGGCCGGCCGAGTCAAGCCTGATGGCGAGCGCCGTAAGCAGCAAAACGGGTAGAAAGACGATGCCGAGGGCAAAGGCCAGCACGACGTCAGTGCCCTGCTTGACGGCAAGTTTGAGGCGGTGCAGCGGCTGCTCCCGCACATCCAGCACCGGTATCCCGGCGAGATCATCCACCTGAACGCGCCCCAGGCTCAGCTCGAAGGTGTCGGGCACGATTTTGAAGCCGATGCCCCCGGCCTCACAATGCTGCAGGATCGGCAGGATGTCTTGGTGAGCCGAAGCCGGGAGCGCGATGATGACCTCGTCGATGCGCTCCTGATCGACGATCGAAGGCACGTCGGCGGCGAAGCCCAGGTTCCGGAACCGCCCGAAGTCGGCCGAGGCCGCCGACTGCCTGAGTGTGCCGGGCGGAGTTTCCGCTCTGGTATGTACGAACCCGACCAGCTCGTATCCCAGGTCACGGCGTCCGGCAACGCCCTGCATGATCATCTTTCCGGTCTCTGTGGCGCCGACGATCAGCAGGCGCCGAACACCAATCCCTCGTCTAAAGAGCGCTGCCATGACCAGGCGGTACACCCACCGACCCAACACCAGCAGAACGATCAATGCGAGCCAGAGGTAGATGATGACACCACGGGAGTACTGGTATTGGTGCAGCATGGCGGTGAGAACAACAATCGTAGCCACGGTAATGGTGGCAGCGCTGAGGGTCGAGGTGATGTCGTCCTGCATCTCGTTACCCATGCGCATGCGATAGGCTCCCTTGGCCCAAAGGGTGGTCAGCATGAATACCACCAGCGGGACGACGAGAGGCAGGTAAGCCTGGAAACCGAGTTGATCGCGGGCTTGAATCGCTGGACCGAGCTGCAGGTCGTAGCGAACCCAGTACGCCACCATGAAGGCCAAGTATACGAGAGCCAGGTCGATGAGCGCCAGGATGACGGGGGCGTATCGGCGAATCGCAACCGGACGAGCGCGGGCAGCGGGTGCCGGCATGGTGGGTTCCGCGAGGGGCGAGGCGATTTCCTGGTAGTCCAACACCACGTCCGGCTGTCTCACCTCAGCGGAGCGGCTCACTATCGGCCCCGGCCCGTAGAGCTGCTCTGCTTCTCGCGGTACAAGACCATCTCCGGCTGCCTCATGTCAGCAGTGACTCATAGACGGCGGCCGTTTGTCGCGCCGTCTCATCCCATGGGAACTGCGCCGCCCGCTGCGGCCCCAGCGCCCGCAGCCGCTCAGCTGTCTCTCTATTGTCGAGCACGGAGCGAATAAGAGCCAGGAGGGCCTCCTGGTCATACGGAGGAAACGTCAGGGCCGCATCATCTACCACTTCGCCCAGGGAGCCGGCGGAGGAGGTGATCACGGGAGTCCCGCACGCCATGGCCTCGAGAGGCGGCAATCCGAAGCCTTCGTACACCGAAGGATAGATGAACAAGTCGGCTCGATTGTACCACGGTAGTAGGTCCTCCACGAACCCAGGAGCCACCACCGCATCTTCGATCCCAAGCCGTGAGATCAGCTCGAATACGCCACGGTACTTCCACCCCGGACCGCCTACCAACGCCAGGCGATGTGGGTAGCCGAGCCTCCTCAGCTCCGCAAACGCCCGCAGCAGCAGTGGAACATTCTTCCGCGGCTCCAGTGTCCCGGCATACAGCACGTAGGGGCCATCCAATGGAGCATCCACCGGACCCGAGTGTTGGTAATGCTCGTCTACACCCAGCGGGATGACGTGAACCTTCTCGAGATCGACGCCGAAGTGCTCAATCACGTCCTCGCGGGTGGACCGCGATGGAGTGATCACGGCGGCCGCCTTGCGGACGGATGCTCCAACCACCAGCCTGAGGTATACGTCACGAGAGCGTCTGAATGCTTTGGGGTATTTCAGGAACGCGAGATCATGGACTGTGACCACTCCTCGCGTGGTGCTCAGGAGGGGTAGGACGTTGACGGGTCCATGCGTGACGTCGAGCTTCCATCGTCTCGCCAAGACCGGGGCAGCCGCCTGCTCCCAGGCGATCCGTGTAAGCGGGCGAGAGGTCGGCAGCCGGCTGGGAACGGCGCCCGCCATTTCCCATCCTGGCGGCGTGAAGAACAGGAATTCGAGCCCAGGAGCAACCCGAGGCAGACGCCTAATGAGCTGCTCCACATAAACCGCTACCCCCGCGGCCCGGTAGCCTTGCCCAGGAGGCAGCAGATGGGCGTCAACCCCCACGCGCATGAAACCTGCTTGTCAGCACGCGCTCGTCGCCGACCCGCCGCGTGATGTGTTCGGAGTCCAGGTGGTCTCCAAAGGCAAGCGCGTACTTTCGGGAGACTCCGAGCAGGTCGCGGATCTCGGCCACTGTGATGCGGCCACGGGCGAGGATCGCTCCAGTGACCCGGTCCACCATCTCGTGATAGGTGCCGGTGGCCATGAAGAAATCGGATGTCAGGCGCACGAACCTTCCCGTACGGCAGAGGTAACGAAGCGTTTCCTGATCCAGCTTGTAAGAATCGCGCAGATCCTTCCCGCTCGGCGGCATAAATCGAGCCGACTCGACGGCTCGAACTGCCGCCTCTACATCGCCCTTCAAAGCGGCAGCCCGCTCTCCGCGCGCATGCTCGGTCAGAGCGAGCACCACATCACGGGTTGCGGCCGAAGTGCCTGGGGCCACCGACGTGTGAAGGATGGAAAGGGCGCCACGCGCCCGAAGTGTGGATACAACGGCGGCGAAGCCGTCGACGTCGAGTCTCAGCTCGCGTCGCAGCTGCTCTGGAGCCATTCCAGGGCGCAACGGTTGCCGCTCATGAAACTGCGCGAGGTGCTCCAATGCCCTCCGCCGTATCTCTTCCGCCATGGCAGGCAGAACGTAGCGGTCGCCGAGTGGTTCCAGCCTTCCGGCGGCCGCCAGGTCGGCAAGGCATGTGCTGACGGTGGCGTCGGGCAAAGAGGACAGCATCGCCAGTTTGGCCGCCGATGCCGGTCCTTCCTGCAACAAGGACAAGAGGACGTCGGCGGGATCGTCGGAGAGCAGCTGAGCGAGACGGCTGTCATCCAGATGGAGGGAACCCCGACTCGCTCCCGGGCGCGCCACCGTCACCGCTCCAATGGTGTGGGCCGGCGAGGCTAGGCGCAAAATCAGCACCTGGCCCCGCCATATGGGCAGCGGACGAGCGAGCCGCACCCGGGCCCACCTCCTTTCACCTGCC
>DASRCF010000217.1:0-7725 GCA_035653255.1 Chloroflexota bacterium | reverse complement strand
AAGCCCCGCTCGCTGACTCCCTCTCCTTTACCCCGCCTTCTACCGTCGTCAAGGGCGGCAGCCTTACCCTTTCCGCTACCCTGACCTCCTCCGGCTCCGGCGTCAACGGTCAGAACGTCACCTTCACACTTGCCCCTCTCGGCTCCAACCAGTCCTGTACCGCCAGCACCGACTCCTCCGGCCTCGCCTCCTGTACCCTCCCCACACCCGTCGCCGCCTACCCCGGCACCCGCACCGTCACCGCCTCCTTCTCCGGTGGCTCCGACAGCACCGGCAACTACTCCTACCCCGCCATCACCAAGCCGTCCACCATCAACGTCCTCAACCAGACCCTTACCTACACCGGTGACTCCACCGCCGTCACCGGTGGTACCATCACCCTCTCTGCACAGCTCCTCGTCGACGGCTCCGGCGTCCAGGGTGAGACCCTCCAGTTCTCTCTTGCTCCTCTCGGCGCCAACCAAACCTGCCAGGGCATCACCAATAGCACCGGTACCGCCTCCTGCACCATCACCTCCGTCAAGGCCTACCCCGGCACCCGCAGCGTCACCGTCCTCTTCCAGGGTGATACCCTCCCCTCCCCCGCCTACCCCATCCAGGCCACCACCTCCACCGTCAACATCCAACCTTTCTCCCTCCAGTACACCGGCGATTCCGTCCTTCACGACGGCTCCTCCGCCACCCTCTCCGCCAAGCTCACCCTCAACGGATCCGCAGTCAACGGCGAGCCCCTCACCCTCACCCTTGCTCCTCTCGGCGCCAATCAGAGCTGTAACGCCCAAACCGGCTCCGACGGCACCGCAACCTGCACCATCTCCAACGTCACCGCCTATCCCGGCCCTAGGACCGTCACCGTCAGCTTCGCCGGCGATCCCGCAAACTCCCCGCCCCTCCCCGCAGCCACCCTCAGCACGACCGTAACCGTCCAAAGCACTTAGAGGAGTGCCTCCGCCGCCTCCGCCTCCGTCGCGTCTCCAGTCCGCCCGGACGCAAGTAGTGCATGGCTTCAGCCCGTCGATGTCCCGATTGCGCAGGTTGCCCCGTATTCCCGGCTACCCTGGCGGGCATCTTCACTCGCCGGTGTTCCGCTTGGCCTCCGGCACCCATGCGGGCATCGTACTAACCAGAACACCAACGGCCTGAAGGCCTGGGCCACCGGGAATCGAGGCCTCTACGTGCCTCCGTTGTGCAGGCCTTCAGCCCGTCGATGATCCCGATTGTGCACACTGCACGGTATCCGAAAACGGCCGTGGCCGGAATCTTCACTCGCCAATGTTCCGCCCCACCTCCGCTGCGCCACGTGCATCTACCTCGGGCACTATGCCGTGTCTGTCCGCACATTCCGGAACGATGTCGGCAGGTTCTATCCTCGGCCTACCCGCCTCTCTAGACTCGTTGCTGCAGGGGTGCATTCAGGCACGTCTGTGAACCGAAGCCAACAAGCTGCGGGCAAGCCGCGAGGGAGCTCTCGCTCGGAGGGCGCAGCTACTTCAGCTTGACCGTCATACTTGCCGGCTTCACGCCCTTATAGAGCACGCCCGTGCTCTTCGCGAGTGAAAGGAAGATTGTGTGCTTTCCTTTGGTCTGCATGAATGGCAACGAGAGGCACAGCGTGAACGTGGTAGCGGGCACGGCTCCGAGGAAGTTCGCGACTGGGTACTTCTTGTAGGCAGCGGAGGGAATATGGTCGCGAAACACCTCGACCGTCCCCTGGCCCTTGTTTGCCTTCTTGGTGGGCACGACCACCAGCTTCTGCAACCCCTTCACCTTGACTCGAAATGTGACTTCACCCTTGCGGCTGTACTTCTTGCATCCCTTCACGGCCGCTATCTTCCTGGGTCCGCTCGAGGAGAGCAGCTTTATTGAAGGTTTGGTGGATGCGAGGACCGCGCTCGGCGTCAGGCCGAGGAGCGCGACCACCATCAGTGCGCTTAGGGTTATCGATTTGGCGAATGTCGGTCTCATGAATTCTCCGCTTTGCAGCCTTTCAGTTCAGTATGTCAGAACGCAGGAAACAAGCCATTGCCCCACATTTCAGTCGTCGGCTATGGCGAGTGAGCCGGGCCGAGGACGCTCACCACGAAACAGCTCATAGGCGAAGGCGCCCGCGGCGGCTCCAACGAACGGCCCCAGAACGTAAACCCAGTAATGCTTCCAGACGTTGGCCACCAGCGCCGGTCCGAAGGATCTAGCCGGATTCATCGAGGCGCCACTGATTGGGCCCCCGAACATGGCATCCAACAGCACGGCGGCGCCGATGGCAATCGCGGCGGCCTGACCTACTGCTCGATCGTCCGTGGCCACGGCCATGACGACCAGCATGAGCACAAACGTTAACACGATCTCGAACCCGAGGGCTCGAACGTCCGAAATCCTGGGCGTGGTCACGCCGAGCTGAGCGACATCACCGAAGAGCACCCGAAGAGCTACCGCACCAAGCGTTGCGCCCGATATCTGCGCGATCCAGTAAATCGGCACCCGCTTAAACGGAAAGTGCCGCGTCAGGGCAAAGGCCAACGTCACCGACGGATTCATGTGCGCTCCCGAAATATGTCCAATGGCATAGATCATCACGGCGATCGCCAGGCCGAAGCTGATCGAGACTCCCACATGCGTCACCTGACCGTGCGAGATCGTGTCCACAACTATGGATCCACATCCCGCGAACACGAGCACGAATGTACCTGCAGCCTCGGCTAGGAAACGGCGCCCGTCCTCGCCACGCATTGAACACCATCCAGCGGCTCTCGTCCACGCAAGATAGCACAATCCATTGATGAGCATCAATGGATTGTGTACACTGGTTCGATGGCCGCTTTTCAACCGACTGCCGAGCTGGCAGAACGGCGACGCACCGATACCTGTGATCGCCTCGTCATCTCCCCGTCACTCACACTTCAAGAAGCGCACGCATCGAGTAGGGTCCTGAAGCCTCTGGCCGATGCCACCCGGCTTCGCCTATTGGATTTGCTTGCCAGCCAAACGGGGCCTATTTGCGTCTGCGACATCACGCCGCTCTTCGACCAGCTCCAACCCACCATCAGTCACCACCTTCGCCTCCTCCGCCAAGCCCGGCTGATCGAGACCCAGAAACGGGGCCTATGGTCGTACTACTGGGCCACCGACACGGGACGTCAGGCTCTCAATACCATCCGTCAACTCACTCAATCCATCGCTTCCACCACAAGCTCGGAGGTACTCACTCGCCATGGAAACTAGGCAGAAGACAGAAGCTGCGGTACGGGAGCGGTATGCCAATGCCGCTCTTCGGGTCGAGGCAGGGAACCGTGCTTGTTGCTCGACCGTGGAGACCGATCCAATTAGCAGCGACCTCTATACACAAGGCGAAACCGGTATGTTGCCGGAGGAGGCGGTTCGGGCGTCCCTCGGCTGCGGCAATCCGACGGCGCTCATCGAGCTCCGAGAGGGTGAGACCGTCCTCGACCTCGGATCCGGCGGGGGCATCGATGTCTTGCTCAGTGCCGGGCGAGTGGGTCCGACCGGCTTCGCCTACGGTCTCGACATGACCGACGATATGCTCCGACTGGCCCAGTCCAACAAGGAGAAGGTCGGGGCCAAGAATGTGGCGTTCCTCAAGGGGCGGATCGAGGACATACCCCTTCCGGACGGCTCCGTCGACGTCGTGATCAGCAATTGCGTGATCAATCTCTCTGCCGACAAGTCGCGTGTCCTAGCCGAGGCCTTTCGGGTGTTGCGACCCGGCGGTCGATTTGCCGTAGCCGACGTCGTGGCCGAGGGCGAGCTCCCGAAAGATCTTCGCCACGACATGGAGGCCTGGGCGGGTTGTCTCGCCGGCGCCATTGGTGCCGACGTGTATCGTGAGCTCCTCTTCGCTGCCGGCTTCCGAGAGGTGTCGGTCGAAATCACTCGTCGCTATTCCCTGAGTGAGGCCGGAATCGACACGACCCCTTATGCCGAGGGATGGACGGAGGAGACGGGTAGCCTGGCCAGCGCATTCATCAGAGCGCGAAAGGACCCGAGCGTCGACGTGAACCCGGAGCCACCGCCCTCCGCCCTGGTGGGGGGAGCCAACTGACTGCGAAACCGCGGGCGCTCTTCCTCTGCACCCACAATTCGGCTCGAAGTCAGATGGCAGAGGGTCTCCTCCGCCATTTGTCGAGAGGAATGGTGCAGGCCGAGTCCGCCGGAGTGGAGCGCACCGCCGTCCGGCCGCTGGCGGTGGAGGCGATGCGAGAGATCGGGATCGACGTGTCTCATCAAACCAGCAAGACCCTCGATGCCTACCTCGATCAGCATTTCGACGCGGTCGTCACCGTCTGCGACGCCGCCAACGAGGCCTGCCCGTACTTTTCGAATGCCGCTCAAAGGCTGCACTGGAGTTTCCCCGATCCGTCCCGTGCGGGAGGCACTCACGAGGAACAGCTGCAGTGTTACCGGACCGTACGCGACGGGCTCCGGCGGCGTATCGAGGCAGAGCTGATGCCGGCACTTGTGGGGAGTGCCGCTCGACGACCCAGGCTCACTGAGCGACGAGAAACGCTGCGATTCGAGCCGCCGCGTCGTCCACCACTGTCAGAAGGCCGTGCCTCCTTCCCGGATACGAGACGAGCCGGGCGTTAGGCAGCAGCCTCACCGACTGAGTCAACAGATCGAGGGTGGCGAATGGGTCGGACTCTCCGGAAAGGAGTAGCACAGGAGAGTTGATCGCCGGCCAGTGATCCACCCGCAGCGCTTCCGGGTGGCCTGGGCGATGAAGCGGATAGCTGAGGAGAACCAGAGCAGCTACCGGCTGCTCGGCCGCCAGCAGGCTCGCGACTCTGCCGCCGAAGGAGTGGCCACCAATGGCCGCGCCCGGATGCTCTTCCAGCCGGCTCCGAAACGTACTCAGCGCGTGCTCGGCCGACCCTCTCGGCAAGTCTATGCCCTGGGCCTGCACCCCATGTGAAGTCAGGGCCTGAACCCAAGGTGTCATCGAAGCCGCGGTTCCCGAAGCGCCGTGGCCGAGGAGCAGCTTCATAATTCAGCATCTTGGGCAAGCCCGCTGCGCGGGTGCCCACGGCTCACGAGGCGAAGGGCTCTACGCCGCGCGGCGCTGGTTCCGCTTACTCAAGGTGACCCGGTAGTGGATTCGGTGTCGGCAGCGGGTTGCTCGGCGCGCTTCCTCCTCCAGCTCCCGGCCGCAGCAGTAAAGGATCCCCTTACGCTCGTTCTGGTCTTCCTGCAACATCTCTTCTATCAGCCGGTCGACCTGATACCCTCCCTCCCAGCACTTGTCGTTGGAACAGAGAATCAGCCCGCGGTTGAAGTTGCCCCGACGGAACCCCATCTTGCGACGGTTCCGATTCCGCGGCTTGTCCTCCGGCCCTCGCAGCTCTTCCCACTCGATCAGGGCGTCATATAGCTCCGGGAACGCGGCCTTGAAGCTTCCGAGACCGTTATAGAACGCGGCCGTGCGGAAGCGCGGAACACTCATCCGACCAGTCACCCCCGAGATCTTGCAGTCTTCTACTCAGACTAGCGAGAACGCCACAGAATGGCAAGCGCAATCGTGGACGTAACGCCGGTGTGAGCTCGAAGACAGCAACAAGGGCCAGACGTGTGTGCGCTGGCCCTTGGAGGTTTATTGGGGGAACGGGGGGAAGGGCGCCGGCTCCGCTTGGGGCGGAGCCGGCGTGTGAAGTCTCACCTACAGGATTACTCTAGCGACCCGTGGTTAAGAGCGAGTTGTTAGGCGGGTTAAGAACTGGGGATATCGAGGGGTTCCGGAGTAAAGGTTTCCCCACCCGAAGGGGTAGCTGCTCTTCCTACCCCGAACCGACGACGGCCGCGTTCACGGAATAGATCGGCGGCAGGAAATCGGCGATCATGTTCCAGGAGTCACCCCGGTCGGCGCTGGCGAAGAGCTGTCCCGTGTTGGTGCCTACGTAGACTCCGACCTCCTCCATTCCGTCGGAACACATCCCATGACGGAGGACGCCGATGTGGACGTTAGGTCCGGAGGGCAGCCCTTTGGTGAGGCTTTCCCATGAGTCGCCGGCATTCTGGCTCCGGTAGACCGTGAACTGGCCAGGATAGTTCTCCCGCGCATAACGCTGATGCTCGGCATCTTCCATCGAGCCGGCTTCGACGATGACGTAGATGGTCTCAGGGTTATGGGGATCCATGACGATGGGGAACCCGAAGTCACCGGGCAGGCCGTTGCGGATATCGATCCAGTCGTCGCCGCCGTTATGCGACCTGTAGACCCCGCAATGATTCTGCTGGTAGAGCGTGTCGGAGTTGGTGGAATGCTGAACCAGCCGGTGGATGCACTGGCCGAACTCCGGGTACCTCGCCTCGGGCGGGTTGAAGTCGGCCCGCGTCCCCTTGTTGGCGAACTCCCAGGATTTGCCGCCATCCTCGCTGCGGAGGCAGCCGACCGCCGAGATCCCCACCCACATGCGGTTCGGATTGGTGCGGTCAGGAACGATGGAGTGGAGGCACATACCGCCGAAGCCGGGCTGCCACTTGTCGCGGCTCGGATGCGATTCAAGACCGGCGTTCAGCTCCCACGTCTCGCCGCGATCGTGGCTTGTCCACAGACTGGCCGGGTCGACTCCCGCATACACGATGTCCGGCTCGTTTTCACGACCGGGCTGCACGATCCAAACGTTTTCCAGCTTACGTCCGCTGTCTTCCGGGAACTTTATGCCCTCTGAGGGCTCCTTCCATGTTTCCCCGAAGTCGTCGCTGTACTTCACAAACGAGCCGAAGAACCCCTGGTTTTCGGCCGCATACATGCGGGGCGAAGACCGCTGGTCCAGTATCCCGTTGTAGACGGGGCTTCCTCCCAGCATCGGACCCGAAGCCTGCTGCCATTTTTGACGGTCAGACGAGGTGAAGGCGAAGAGTCCGCGCTTGGTCCCAACGAGCAGAAGAACCGTTCCGTCAGAGAGATTCATGGTGGAATGACCTCCTCAAATAAGGGCTGTCGCACAACCGTCGGCGCCTGAGACCCAGACCCTTTGAGGATACAACTGCCCTCGCCGTACCCGATCTTCTCTAGCGGAGCAAGTAGTCGCGACTAGTAGTCGTCATAGAAACCGCGGCCCGATTTCTTTCCGAGCCACCCCTTATCGACGTATTCGCGCAGGAGCCGTCGCGGGCTCTCAGGAAGTGACGGGTTCAGCGTGGCATAGTGGGTCTCTATATCCAGGACAACGTCGAGCCCGACTTCGTCCATACGCCGAAAGGGGCCCATAGGGGCATCCATGGAGAGTTTGAAAATCTCGTCGACATCCTCGGGCGTGGAGACGCCCTCGGCAACTACGACGAGGGATTCCCGCTTAATCGCGGCCCAGATTCGGTTGTAGATAAAGCCCACGCTTTCCCTCCGCACATGGAAGGGAAATAGACCATGCCTCGGCATCTCGCTCATCAACAGGTCGATCAACTCGAGAGCTGTCTCACCATCCGACATGATCTCGACGGCATTGAGACGAGGGGGCAGGTAGTAGTGGGTGTTGACAACCCGCTGCCGTCGCCGTACCGAACCGATCATGGCGCTACTCGGATAGGAGGATGAGTTCGTTGCCAGGATGACGTCGGAAGGTGAGATGCTGTCGAGCTGCCCGAACAGCTCGGTCTTTAGCTCCAGGCGCTCGGGCACCGCCTCGACAACCATCCAGGTGTTTTCGACCACGTCCTTCAATTGGTCGACGAACAGCACCGCTCCAGGCGTACCGTCGACCAGCTGAGCCACTC
>DASRCF010000216.1:0-13360 GCA_035653255.1 Chloroflexota bacterium | reverse complement strand
GGGCCCCCAGGCGATCCATGACCATTGCTTCCAGGACCGGCCCAATCCGGAGCAATCGCCGAGCAAGGGGAGAGCGGCGCGAACAAACCCACTTGACCAGTGCCGAGTGTGAGGGCTGCGGCACCTCCATCCAGGTTCCTTTTGTCCCGTCGCCCACCCGTCCCGCCTACTGTGGTGAGTGCAGAGAGGTAGCGTCGATCGCGGGCTAGTCGTGTCGACTTGAAGCTCGGGACGGGAACGTGCGACGCTTAGACAACATCCCTTACTTGGCGTTCCCGTTTGAGCGCAGAGCGGTCGTGATCCCACCAGCCATCTTCCGGGCTTTGCTGCCCGCCCTCATTCTCATAACCGGGCTCGGATTCCAAGCCAAGCACGCCGGTGCCTCGGGACGCCATATCTCGAGACCAAGCCGTACCCGTTTCGGACTCGTCCGGCTCGACACCGCGGTGCCCGATCCCGTGCACGCCCTCCACGCCCGTGCTGCCGGGACGGTGGCCCCTCAATCGACGCTGCTGCTCACGCTCGGCCTGCCGCTGCATAACGAGGCCGCCCTGAATGCCTTCATCGAAACTCAGGCGATCCATGGCCGGTACCTGAGTCAGAGTCAGTTCGATGCCCGGTTTGGCGCGCCACTCCTCCACGTGGCGCGCGTCGAGCATTGGGCCCGCGGTCAGGGATTTCGGGTACTGTATGTCAGCCCGGACAGGTTGACGATTACGGTCCAGGGAACGGCGGCACGGGCGGCAGCGGCGTTTCGAGTACATCTGGATCGCTACCGCCTCGGCTCGCGGATGATCTTCGCCAATTCGACAGACCCCAAGGTCCCGGCGTCTCTCGGCCTGCAAACCGTGACCGGACTGGATAACATTCAGACGCCGGAGGTTGTGGGGCTGCACCGCGACGACGTTCCCAGCAACGGTTATCTTCCCTCCAACCTTCGAGCCGCCTATGACCTAGGCTCGAACGACGCGTCGGGCCAGACGATTGGCGCCGTACTCTGGGGTTCGCCCGTCTCCGACTCCGATTTTGCGGCCTTCGCCAAGCTGACCGGAGATCCCAAGCTGGTGTCCTGTACCGGCTGCCGGGGCCCCGACAGGATCCAGTGGATTCAGGTCAAGCACAAGAACAAGGACCACGACCTTGGCGAGCAAGCTCTCGACGCCGAGTACCTTCACGGAATGGCGCCACATAGCCATATCAAGTTCTTCCTCGGGGGTGACGGGTCAAACGCGGGACTCGAGCTGGCCATGGCCAGAGCGGCATCCGACCCCTCGATCCACATCGTCAGCGACAGCTGGGGCGTCGGCGGCGTGAGATCGCTCAACAAGCGACCCTTTATCAGACAGACGACCAACACCCTGAAGCACGCCGTCGCCGTGGGCACGACCTTTTACTTTTCCACTGGGGACGCCGGCGCCAACTCCGGCTGCAACAATCCCGCCAAGAGCTGCGGGCTCGCCTCATATCCCGCGGATAGTCCCTACGTGGTTGCCGTCGGCGGCACGGATCTTCAGATGGATCCGACGTTCACGAGTTGGCAGGGCGAGGAGGCATGGAGCGTCGGATCGAATGGTTCCAGCGGGGGCGGTTGCGCCAGTTTCATCAGCCGACCGTCGTGGCAGCGTGATGTCGCGTCTGCTACCTGCAAGGGCCGGGCGATTCCCGACATCTCGGCCATCGCCGACGTCGCCAACAGCCCGGCGATCATCTGGGTCAAGGGCTCGTCTCAGCTCGTCGGAGGAACCAGCCTCTCGGCGCCGGTCATTGCGGGGCTGGCGGCAGATACCGATGCCTATCTGGCCCATCGACATCTTCCTCTCATGGGATTCGCCGCCCCGAAACTCTATTCGCTGGCCCGCTCGAACCTCTATCACGCCTACTTCCATGACGTCGTCTGTGGAAGCAATTATTATCCTGCCGGACCTGGTTGGGATCAGGTCACCGGCTGGGGGACGCCGGACTGGGCCGCCCTGACCCGGGGATTCGGCGGCGAGCCGGTCGATCCCGTGACGTTCCCGACGACCTGGTCGTGTGCCACCGATAGTGGCACGGTCACCGATCTCCGGGCCGTCTCGTGCGCTGATCGCTTCCATTGCGGTGCGGCGGGTAACAGCGGTCGCCTCCTCGACACTTCCACCGGATGGCGCTGGATCAGACCCAGCACGAAGGTCGGGAGATTGAACTTTGCGGGTATTGCCTGTCCCTCGGATCGAGTGTGCGACGCGGTGACAACGTCGGGGCGCCTCTTTACCACTACCGACGGGGGTAAGAAATACCGCTCACGACAGCTGGCCACCCGGTCGGCCACCGGCATCAGCTGTCCGGCCAGCAAGACCTGCTACGTTAGCACTCTCAGGCAGGGGGTCATCAAGATCGCCGGTAGCTCCCTACCCAAGCGAGAGAATGTTCGCGCCGTGGCCGGGGTTATTGCCATCCGCTGTCCCACACTCGGCACCTGCTACGGACTGGAGCCGGACGGCAACATCGTCAAAACCGGCAACGGCAGCACCTGGAAGTCCTACTCCACCGGGCTCACTATCAATGCCACCTTCTCCGGCATAGCATGCTCGGCCGTCGCTCGCTGTTACGCGGTCGGAACAACCCAGCCGCCTTTGGGGAAACCGAGCGGAATCATTCTCACCACCCGAGACGGCAAAACGTGGAGCAGTCAGCTCGTGAACGGCTTGCCCAAGGCCGTCGCCTGCACCGGTCTCTCCAGATGTGAGACCGCGGGCGCCGATGGTAGCGTCTTGCGGACCATCAACGGCTCCTCGTGGCAGCCGGTGACCTTCACCCCAGACCTAACGGTCAACTTTGCCGGTATCTCTTGTTCCAGCTCGCGGACCTGCTTCGCCGTGGGAGCGAAGGGGCAGATTCTGACGCTGAACGTCTCCCACTAGAGACGGGCCTCACAGCCGCGGCGGCTGGTTAAGCCTGGATGGTCAGGCGTGCGAGCGCGGCCTTGACTGAAAGCGATTCAGGTAGAGCAGGGGCAACAAGCCGCCCGAGTTCACGACCATCAGGGCGACGGCCCAGACGTACTGGCGACTCCGGACCGCCCTCCAAGCGGCAAAGAGCTTTAGTGCTGCCTCCAAGATCATGATTCCCAGCAACGGTTTGGGCAGCTTTCGCAGACGCTGGATTCGTTTGAGCATCATGGGGCCTCCTCGATGAACGGATCGCCCGACTTTCCGGGTGCCGCCTGATCTTAGACCCTGTTTGACCGGCCGGAGAAGCGGCGTCACCGTCAAGTGCAGCGTGGCCGCAGCATCGACTGCTTGCCATAACGTGGAACAATGGAATACGGCCCTAGTGCCGTGCCGGAAAACTCACGTTTCCGACCCACATTCCGGGTCCGACGATCCGTCCCAAAAGGAGCTCACCCATGCGCGCGATGTGGTCCGGCGCCGTCAGCTTTGGACTCGTCAATATCCCTGTCCGCCTCTACAGCGCCACCGAAGAACATGCTCTCGACTTCCACCTGCTGCACAAGGAGGACCTGTCACCCGTCGGCTACGTCAAGGTGTGCAAGGAGGAGGGCAAGGAGGTCAAACAGTCCGACATCGTCAAGGGGTATGAGTACGAGCGGGGGCGGTATGTCGTCATCGAGGACGAGGACTTCGAGCGTGCCAGCCCCAGAAAGACCAAGACGATTGACATCGTGGATTTTGTGTGCGTCGACGAGATCGATAGCATCTACTTCGAGAAGCCCTACTACCTCGAGGCGGATCGGGGGGCCGACAAGGCATACAGCCTTCTGCGGGAGGCGCTGGAGAAGTCGAAGAAGGTGGGCGTGGCCAAGTACGTGCTCCGCAACCGCGAGCAGCTCGGGGTGGTGAAACCCATGGGTGACATCCTGGTGCTCGACCAGATTCGGTTCAGCCAGTCGATCCGCAAGCCGGAGGGCCTCAAGGTTCCGGAGGTCAAGGTCGAAGGTCGAGAGCTGGACATGGCGATCACCTTGATTGATCAGCTAACGGAGCCCTTTGAGCCCGACCATTACCACGATACCTACTCGGAGGAGATGCTGCGGGTGATCCATGCCAAGATCGCGGGCAAGGAGCCGGAGCCGGGCGAGCCGGCGCCGGCGATACCTGAGGTCACGGATCTGGTAGCGCTGCTGAAGGCCAGTCTGGATCAGCAGCCGAAGAAGGCGAAGCGCGAGGAGAAGCAGAAGGAGAAGGTGGCCTAGACCTGGACCTCCATGTCCAGGACGTTGATCGCGGACAGCTCGGTTGCTTCCCGGCGGAGGCGCCGCAAGGGTAACCAGAGCAGGCTCATCAGTGCCGCGAAGATGCAGGCCGCGGTGGCGCCGAAGAAGGGGAGCCTCGCCGACACGCCATAGAGGGAGCCGAGTACGCCCGCCCCGAAGGCGCTACCACCGAATTGAAAGAACCCACCCAGACCCATAGCGCGGCCCCGGACCTCAACGGGCGTGGATTCACTGATAACGGCGAAGAGCGTCGGCTCGACGACCGTAAAGCCGCACGCCTCGACCACGCCGACCGCGAGGATTACGGGGTATGAGCGCAGGAATGGATACGTCGTGGCGCAGGCCGCGACCAACAGGAACGAGCCGCCCACCAGAAGCCGCCGGTTCGAGCGGTCTGCGAGGCGGCCGGCCTTGCCGGCCAGTGCCAGAACCGGGATCGCGAAGACGCTGATCGACACGCCAATGAGAAATGGGCCGACGTTTCTTGCCTGGAGATACTGCGGCCAAACCGTATCGTACATGGCGAACACGACTCCGGCGGCGAGCAACGCCAGGCTGGGGACGAGAACCACCCTGCTTCGCCACCAGCCCGGCAACGCAGGGCCCTCCTCGTCGTGCCCGGCTGACCGGGTTTCCGCCATCCGGAAGAGCGCCGTCACCCCCAACAGCGTGCCGAGACCGGAACAGAGAAAGATGGCCGAGTAGGTCCACAGGGCGATGGCCCCGCCGATGAAGGGACCAACGAGCAGACCGACCATCTCGATGGCCTGCAGCTGGGCGTAGCGTTGCGCCCTTCCACCAGGTTCCGTGAGGTCGGCGAGAGCGGCTCGAAGTGCCGGCACATATGCCCCGCCGGTGAACCCCTGACCGCAACGAAACAGTGCCAGAAGCCAGAGCGGCCCGAGGTTGGCGAAGAGCGCGAACGACAGCGCGGCGAAGACGATGCGGGACCCGATCAGCACCGGCTTGCGGCCCAGCCGGTCAACCAGGTGACCCGCTGGGATCTGAGCCAGCGTGTTGGCGACCATTGGGCCCGCTATGAAGAGCGCCACCGCTACCGGACCACCTCCGTGGCTGCGGACATAGAGTGGAGCTACGGGAAACACCGCCGCGATGCCCGTGAACATGACGAGCTGGCCCAGCAACAGTCGCGTGGCGGCGTCGAGGTGGCCTGCCCTGAGCCGTCGGATAAGGTCCAGCAACTCAGCCCTCTGCCATCAATTGGAATGCAAGCGTCGCTCCGAGACTATCACCCACAACGCATGGTCAGAGTGGAGACTGTCGGTGGTGGAAAGTCGAAATTCAAGGTCGAAGGCGGGGTTGAACCCTTGACCGCTGAACATTCCTCAGCTATCGAGCCGTGCTCCGAACCTAGGTCCCCGGCTATCCATTTGCACTGGTACCTATGGGTGGTAATTTACCGAATCGAAACAAAGTAGCCGTGATTGCAAAGGTACGTGTTCGCGGGGAGCTTCCATGGGTACGAAGAGTCGGTTTGATGCAGGCGAGCGGCTTCCGTCCCGGTATCATAACGGCATGGCTCAGGCGCTGCAGTCCGCGGCCTGGATGGCGTACAACCAGGGGTACCATGCCGAGGACGCGTCGTCCTATCGGGCGGTCGGCGCCGATCTCTACCGGCGAGTGGTGTGTGAGCGGATCAAGGGGCTATACGCTCGAGGGGACGAGCAGAACCGCCGCCTAGAGCTGGAACGACGAGTTGAGCCGAGCTGAAAAGCAGGCGGGGCCTCCGGGCTTCTTTTGCCTCTGACGCCTGCCGGTTCGCCGTCTGCCTACTCCCAAGCTTGTTCTGCGATGTAGCGGCCGATGGCCAGCGACGCCGTCGCTCCAGGTGAGGGAGCATTGAGTACGTGCAGCACGCCGGGCGTGCGACTGAAGACGAAGTCGTCCGCAAGGGAGCCGTCGGGCCTCACAGCCTGCGCACGAACACCCGCTCCGGCCCGCACAACATCATCACTCTGGATCTCTGGAACCAGCTTCTTCAGGGAGGCCACGAATCTGCGGCTGCTCGCGGATCGAAGCACCTCCGAGATACCCGTCCGCCACCAGCGCGCCGCCATCCGGTAAAAGCCGGGGTATGCGGCCAGGAGCCGAATCGACCGTGGGTCGATGTCCGAAGCGCTATATCCTTCACGAGCCAGAGCGAGGACCGCATTGGGTCCCGCCTCGACCGATCCATCAGTTCGTGGAGTGAAGTGCACGCCGAGAAACGGAAGCTCGGGATCGGGCACCGGATAGATCAGGCCCCGAACCAGATGCGAACGTGAGCGTCTCAAGAGGTAGTACTCCCCCCGGAAGGGAACGATCTCGACCGGAGAACGGCTACCGCTGGACCGTGCCACCACGTCGGCCTGGAGCCCGGCGCAGTTGACGACCAATCCGGATGAGAGTCGGCCGCGGTCGGTGTCGACAACCACCTCTCCGTTTGAGTACTCCAGACGAAGCACGCGATGTGAGAGCCGCACCTCGACGCCCGACTCTCGCAGGCCCTCCGCGAGCGCGAGCGCCACGGCGGAATAGTCGACGACGGCAACGGACGGCAGATGTAGCGCAGCCACACCGGCGGCGTGGGGTTCGACTGCCGGAATCTGAGAGGCATCCACCATACGGATGTCGCCGATGCCGTTGTCCACTCCCCGGCGGTGCAGCTCCTCGAGTCTTGGAAGCTCCGTCTGGTCGACGGCCACGATCAGCTTACCGATGGGCTGGTACCTGATCCCACATCGGTCGCAGAATCGCCGCAGCTGCTCGCCACCCTCTCGACACAATCGAGCTTTCAGCGATCCCGGTTTGTAGTAGACACCGGAGTGGATAACGCCGCTATTATGTCCGGATTGGTGTCGAGCGACGTCCGGCTCCTTATCCAACACCGCAACTCGAATGTTGGGAGTGCGCTCCTCCAGTGCACGTGCCGTCGCCAGTCCCAGTAGCCCGGCACCGACCACCACGGCGTCATATCTCCCTAGCGATACTGACGGCGCGCGCACCGGTTTCGTGAACATGGCTCAATTATGGCGTTCGAGCCGAGGCCGGGACGGGACCAGCATGCCCGTCCGCGGCCTTGGAGCTCCTGGTTGGGAGTTGGAGGCGATTTGCGTTGGGATGTTTGCCGGGAAAGCGGCGACATTTGCACGATAAGTGCCCTGTCGGTGTACGCTGGTATGCGTGATGAAGCGTTTCAGGCCCTCAGCGAGGGGTTCGGGAGGAAGAGTGCTGTTCGTCAGACCGCGGGTTGCGCGGGAGATGCTGGTGCGCGTCTTTGCCGACATCCTGCTGGTCAATGTCTCGCTGGCGACGGCTTTGGTCATCCGGTACCTTTGGGCCGAGGGTGTGCAGCGGCCGGAGTCAGGACCCCATCACGAGTTCTTGATCATGGTCGGCGCTTACCTGAAGACGTTCTGGTTCGTGACCATTGTGGCACTGATCGTCTTCGCAGTGAGCGGCTTTTACACCCGCAACCGAGCCTATCGTGGCAAGCACAAGGCAGTTGTGACGGCACAGGCGGTCACGGTGACCTATCTCATATTCGTGGCAGCCGGTTTCGTTGCCGACCGCTGGACGGGTTTCCCGCGCTTCGCGGCAATTCTCGCCTGGGTTGTGACGCTCATCACGGTTGTGGGGGCACGCATGGCATCGACGATCTGGCGTCAGATCGTGGCTGTGGAGGATGCCCGCCGGAGAACTGATCCGGCCAATCAGCGAATCCGCAACGTCCTGGTGATCGGTGGCGACGGCTACATCGGCTCCGCGCTGCTGCCGCTTCTGCTGGAGCGCGGCTACCACGTCCGCATTCTCAGTCTGCTCCTCTTCGGGACCGAGCCGATCGCTCCATACATGGGCCATCCGCGCTTGGAGGTCATGCAGGCGGATTTCCGTCAGGTGGACAAGGTGGTCGAGTCAATGCGGGGAATGGACGCCGTGATTCACCTCGGCGCCATCGTGGGTGATCCGGCGTGCGCATTGGATGAAGACCTGACCATCGATATCAACGTCACGGCTACTAAGTTGATCGCCGAGGTGGCGAAGGGGCACGGGGTGAACCGATTTATCTTCGCCAGTAGCTGCTCCGTTTACGGAGCCAGCGACGGCGTCCTCGACGAGCGGTCCGACCTCAAGCCGGTTTCGCTGTACGCCCGTAGCAAGATGGCCTGCGAGCGGCTGCTCAGCTCTATGAGCAGTGGCGCGTTTTCCGTGGTTTCCCTTCGCTTCGGCACCATCTACGGGCTCTCGGGCCGCACCCGCTTCGACCTGGTAGTGAACCTTCTGACGGCCAAGGCCATTGTTGAAGGCGAGATGACGGTGGCCGGTGGTTCTCAATGGCGCCCCTTCCTTCATGTGGAAGATGCTGCCAGGGCTGTGCTCCTAGCTCTTGACGCTCCCCTTTCCAGCGTGCAGGGGAGGGTCTTCAATGTCGGCTCGGACGCACAGAACTACACCATTGCCGAGGTGGGCCGCCTGATCGCCTCCATGGTGCCCGATGCCAGATTGATCGAGACCAACCTGCCGGACAGCGACAGGCGAAACTACCGCGTGAGTTTTGCCAAGATACGAGACGAGCTCGGCTTCGCCCCCAGATGGACGCTCGAGACCGGTGTCGCTCAGGTCATCGACGCTCTCCTGACGGGTAAGGTGGCTGACTACCGAGACGCCAAGCACAGCAACGTGAAATTCCTCAACGAGCAGGGGCTACCCAGCTTGGCCCGGCCACAGTCGATCAACTGGCTCGAGGAGCTTTTGCGAGACCCGCTCGAGCACGAGCAGCCGCTGGTCGGCGCGGCAGCTCCGATATACGACTGACTTCGTCCCCGCTCCACGGGGAGGATGAGTCGAGCGCCGACGTTGTCTTCCTGCGGTGGGACCTTCGAGCTGGCCATCGCCACCGGCTACACCACGTCGGCGAACGTCTCCTCCATGCGACGGAAGTAGTAAAGGCCCCCGACTAGCGTCGCCGCCGTAAAGGCGCAGCTGATGATCAGTGCCGTCCAGTCCATCGACGCCTTTGAGACCAGCGACCACCTGAACCCTTCGACGATCCCGCTTATGGGGTTGAGTATGAAGATCCAATGGGCGAGGCCGTGAACGACATTGGGGGGAAGCACGATTGGTGTGGCATAGAACCAAACCTGCAACAGGAATGGTACGGCGTAGCGCACGTCTCGGAACTTGACGTTGATTGCCGAAAGCCAGATGCCGGCGGCCACTGACGCCAGCATTGCCAACACGAAGAATGCCGGCACACTCACCAGGTTCCAGGTTGGAGGAATGTGATAGAACCACAGCATTCCAACCAAGAGGATCGAAGCAATGGCGAAATCAACCATGCCGGCGAGCGTGATCGCAATCGGAAGCAGGATCCGCGGGAAGTAGACCTTCGTCAGCATCTCGCTGTTACCCACCAGACTGCCCGTTGCCTGCGTCAGGGCGTACTGAAAGAGCGTCCAGGGAAGTAATGCGGAGTAGACGAAGACGGCGTAGGGCACGCCCTCCCGCAGCTTGAAGAACGACCCCAGGATGGCGGCGAAGATCAGCATGGTCAGGAATGGCTGCAGAACAGCCCAGATTGCTCCCAGCGCCGTCTGCTTGTAACGCACCTTGATGTCCCGCCAGGTGAAGAAGTACAGCAGTTCACGGTACCGCCAGATGTCGGTGAAGTTCAGCGGGATGCGGATGGCGTGTGAGGTCACGAGGATGCCGTCCTCGACCGGACCGTGATGAGATGGGGTTTGAGCGGATGGTGTCAGCAGGGACATTGAGCCATTTTACGAACGGCTACGCCATCAGCCCCGGCCTCTGATGCCAAGCTGGGTTGAGACGGGCGCCGAGGGTTCGGAGGTGGTATGGCAGAAGGTGGGCATAGATCGCGAGAGGGGATGGATCTCTGCCTAGGCAGCGGCGTCGAAGCTGTCGCCGTTCCTCGAGACCCACTCCATCGACCAGGATGACGGTGTGCTGTTGTGGATGGTGGCGGAAGGCGCCGAGGAAACGGGGAAGACGAACGAAGGTAGCGCCGGCATCGCGGAACCGGAGCAGGAGGTCCCAATCGAGGCAGAGGACGAAGCGCTCGTCGATGTAACCTCCGGCTTTGTCCCAGAGGGAACGCCGCCAGAAGAGGGTTTCCTGAGGGATGTAGTCGGCCCAGGAGAGCACGTCGTTGTCGTGAGGGGGAAGGACCCAGCGGCCGATCTCTTGATCGCGGTCGTCGATGACGATACGGTGGCCGTAGACGGCGTCGACCTCGGGATGGAGGGCGAAGAAGTGGCCGACGTAGGCGAGGCAGCCGGGGAGGAGGAGGTCGTCGGAGTTGAGGTAGGCCATGATCTCGCCGGAGGTATGTTTGAAGCCGAGGTTGATGGCGTTGCCCTGACCGGCATCTGAGGCGGACTCGGCCCAGGCGAGGCGGGAGCGGTAGCGGTCGAGGATAGCGGGGGTTTCGTCGGTCGAGCCGCCGTCCTGGATCACGTACTCGAGCTTGGGGTATCCCTGATCGAGCACGCTGAGCATGGTGCGTTCGAGGAAGTGGGCGTAGTTGAAGCTGGGTGTCACGATCGAGATGGTGGGCTGCTCAGCGACCACTTCTGAGGGACGCCAATACGATCTGGGCAGCCGAATGGGTCGTGGACCGTACTGCCTCAGCATTCCAAGCTGCGAGAGCGTTCGAATCCGGTGGGGGCGCATGCGCTGCATCTGTTCCTTCGACCAAATAGAGTGTTGCTTGTCTGGTTTAGGACTCCGTCTGTGAATGTACTCCCTCTGACTTTCTCGTCGACGGCCTCGAGCGGTCTTAATGGCGGCAGAGACCTCTGCTGGGGAGGGTCTGAGTTGGACAGTCGGATCAGGGTAGACTACCCCGAACCCCCCGACCCGAAGCCTGGCCACGGAGAAGCTTGGACCGGCGGGCACGCAAGCCATCCGCAACATTCGGCTTGTCGAACCCTTTTTAACTCAGGGCGGATTATGACACGGACGCCAACGGTTCTTCAGTTCACACATTGGAAGGCGGGGTCGACCTGGCTGTTCCAGTTCTTGAATCGACTCGCACCAGGGCGAATCATCTTGCCTCAACCAGACCGTAGCCAGTTTCTGGGCCAGCCGGTGATTCAGGGAGCGATTTATCCGCGGCTATACGTTACGCGTGCCGAGGCAGAAGCAGTGCGATTCGAAGGACCGGCGGTGGCGTTCTACGTGTTGCGCGATCTGCGTGACACCCTTGTTTCTTGGTACTTCAGCAGACTCTACAGCCACCCTCCCGTTCACTATCCCGTCGACGCTTTGAGGGAGCGCCTCTCGGTTCGCACGATGGCCGATGGGCTCTCGTACTGCCTCCGGAACTGGCTCCCCATGGCCGCCTGCATCCAGCGGTCGTGGGCTGGCAGCGGCGTCTTTACCGTGCGCTATGAGGACCTCTTGAGCGACCAGGTCCACTGGTTTAGAGAGATAGCACGACACGTCGGTCTGGACTGCGGCGACGCATACGTGCCGAGGATAGTGGAGGAGCTCTCCTTTGAGCGTCAATCAGGTCGTTCTCGCGGGACTGAGGATGTCCACTCTCACTTTCGTAAGGGAATCGCTGGTGATTGGCGAAATTACCTTCGAGGCGATCTCCTGGCGGAGTTCAAGACGCTATACGACGACCTTCTCATCGAAACGGGATATGAACGGGATCGTGATTGGGGGCTTGAGTTGCTCGACAACCCAGGCACCGAGTCCAGCTGGGGTCGTCCCGTACATAGAGAGATATCCCGATCTGCCCCAGCTGGTCCGTCGATGAGCGGACCACAGGACGCCACCGCTGGAGGTAGATGTCCCTGCGGAAGCCTCCGCACAGGGAGCTATTCCTTTGGCCGACGATTGTGCCAGGAATGCGGCACTATCAGTACCGATAGATCCGACGCACCGATGGACCTCCTCTTGGAGACGGGACCATTCGGGCAAGCCTCCTGGCTGCGCCGGCGGGCAATGCCCCCAGACCGCTGGAGTGATGCCGTTGCCGAGCGTCTGCGGACGGAACTTGTCTCGGCCCGCGTGCTCCGCGTTGTCGAGACCGTGCTGCGGCTCCGGCCGCCGCCCGCGAAGCTCCTGCAGGTCGGATGCGGTGTCGGCACTCTCCTGCTCCTGCTTGGAAGCGCAGGATATGAGGTTGAGGGGCTAGAGGTCGATTGGCGTATGGCAAAGGCTGCATCGGAGTCGGCTGGCGCACCAGTGGCTGCAGAGCCCCTCGAAACGTGCGCGCTCGGGGCTGGCTCGTATGAGGTCGTCATCATGGACGGCGTACTCAGGCACTTGGCGGATCCGCAGGCGGCGCTGCGCAAATGCCGCGGACTGATGGCAAGCGATGGCAGTATTGTGGTGCAAGAAGACATGTTCCCGGCAGCCGCATCCTTGAGCGAACTGTACCGTTCCGGATCCGCCACATTTGACATGCTCAATGACCGCTCTCTACTACATCTGTTCACAGAGGAAGGGCTGGTTCGTCTGATCCAAGCGGCGGGCCTTGGCCCGGTACCAGCCGCACCCGGTGGGCCTATGAGGTCCCCGATCTAGTCGCTCTAAGGGAGACGGTGACAGTTGTTGGAGGGTCAGTGGTCCCTGCTGTCAGGGATGCCGCACCCTCGAACGTCGATGACCCTCGGGCGGCTCGGCTGGTGAGGGCCCTCCTCGATTCTGGCCAGGCCACCGATGCGATGAGGCTGCGCCTACTGCGGTACCGTGAGGATGTTTCGTCTCAGATCGCGTCGCTGGTGAACCTTGAGGGCGGCCGGGCGGCCGAGGAACACGTGGGTAGCCCGGTGTGTTCTCTATTCCCCCGAAGCACTCAGGTGGAGTAGCTAAGAAACGGCGCGCGGCGGTAGAGGTCGTGGTAGCCGCTTCCTCGAAGATGATGCTGCGACGTGCCTATCTCGTAATCGGATACGTTAGATCTAAGGGAGCCTCCAGGGATGGCTGATTTCCTCGCCGCCGGCGCTAGCATTGGTCGCATGCGGAGCCATTTCTAGTGGTTCGTTCCGGAAATAGCTTGACAATGTTCCATCTTCTGGAGAATGGACTGGACTGAGGCTGTCCAGACGAAGGGCTTGGGGTCGGAATTGTGTGAACCGATGAAGTCTGTGATGGCCTCAACGAGCTCGGGCA
>DASRCF010000215.1:0-4513 GCA_035653255.1 Chloroflexota bacterium | reverse complement strand
GATGAAGTCGGGCGGATGCTGGGAGGGCTGCAGCAGATCAAAGTCTCGCTTCGACGGATGCACGCCGTCGTTCCGGCGGAGCAGGCCCAAGCTCTGTTGAACCCGAGCCATGTCTCGCTCAAGGACCCGCTCCCGCCGCCTTTGGCGCCGCATCAACCGGAGCAGCTCGAGACGCTCGAGGTTGAGGGTCTGACGTACCGGCACCCATCGAGCGGTCAGGGAATCGTCGACGTAAGTTTCACACTCGAGCACGGTTCGGTCACCGTGATCACCGGCTCGGTCGGCGCCGGCAAGACCACCCTCCTGCAGGTTCTCCTGGGCCTCCACCCACGCGATAGAGGCGTGATCAGATGGAACGGCCGGCGGGTTGACGATCCTGCCACGTTCTTCGTGCCGCCTCGAAGCGCCTACACTCCTCAGGTACCGCGCCTGTTCGGCGAAACCGTGCGCGAGAACGTCCTACTGGGCTGGCCGGCCGACGACGCGGTCACGCGGGAGGCGGTACATGCCGCCGTGCTGGGTCGCGATCTGGAGGGCTTTGAGAACGGCCTGGAGACGCTTGTCGGCCCGCGCGGGGTCCGACTATCGGGCGGGCAGGTTCAGCGCGTCGCGGCCGCCAGAATGTTGGTGCGCGAGGCGGCACTGCTCGTCTTTGACGATCTCTCTTCGGCCCTGGACGCACAGACTGAAGCCGAGCTTTGGCGGCGCTTGTGGCAGCGGCGCCGAGGCGAGACCTTTTTGGTGGTTTCGCACCGTCCCGCGGTACTGGCCCGAGCCGACCGGGTGCTGCTCATGGACGCCGGCAGACTGGTGGACATAACTCCCGGCCATGAGCCGTCCAGCCTAGCCCGCCCGCTCCCGTTATCGCAACCGACATGACGGATGGAAGTAAGCATCACCGGCGTGCAGGCGACACCGGGGCTGAAGCCGCCTCGAGGTCGTTCTTCAGTTACCCATTGACAAGATACCGACCGGTCTGTATAATAACTCCGTGAGCATTATCCAGAGCACCAAAAATCCGGAGGCGACGCAGCAGCGCATACTCGAGGCGGCGTTTCTGGAGTTCTACAAGAACGGCTTCCAGGGTGGAAGCCTTAACCATATCGTGGAGGCGGCCGGCACCACCAAGGGCGCGCTCTTTCACCACTTCGACGGAAAGCAGCAGCTTGGCTACTCCGTCGTAGACCAGGTCATTGGACCGATCATGCAGCAGCGGTGGCTTGCACCTCTTGAAGACACGACCGATCCGGTGTCGGCGCTTCAGCTTGCGTTCCGGACCCACTCCAAGGATGATCTCGACAGTGGAAACTGGCTTCTCGGCTGCCCACTCAACAATCTGGCGCAGGAGATGTCGCCGCTGGACGAGGGCTTTCACCACCGCATCAACGACCTCTACGAACGCTGGAGGGGCCGCATCGCGGCCGCGCTTCGGCGGGGGATTGAGGCGGGAACGGTGAGGAAGGAGGTCGGTCCAGTAAAGGCCGCCGCCCTGATAGTGTCGGCTCAGATGGGGATCTGGGGCAGCGGCAAGAGCTCACAACGGAAGGAGGTGATGTCGGAAGCGGTGGACGCAGTCTGCGACTACCTGGAATCCCTGAGGATATAGCTCTTCTCTCTTTTTTATCCTTACATACCGACCGGTCGGCATTACAAGAAAGGAAATGGCATCATGCAGCGACGATACGATTTCGATCCCTTGTTCGCGACCCAGACCTTCATCTTGGAGCGCGAGCGGCTCGCCACGCGAACTCATCTCGCACGGCTCGCACGACAGAACGGGGGCACAAGCCACCACGGGTGGTTGAGGTTCCGAGCGATACGGCTGCGAAGCGTCCTGGTTAACCGCCGGACGGTGCCTCCGGCAGGACTATCCACGGCTGAGGGAGGACGACATCCTGAACAATTGGTGCAACGGGCCTGATGAGGGTGCATCCACGATGGAGCTCGAATGCCGCCACGGCTGTATGTTGGCAAATTCTGAATCAAAGTCAATGAGGAAAGGAACGATCCCGTGACCGATCTCACTCGTCTAGCCACAGTCGATCCATCCGGAACAGATCAATCACGACAACGAGCGAACCAGGAGCGAGAGATGGCTCGGACAACCACGACCCATATCGCAGGAGTGGGCACTGTAGCAGTGCCGGTATCGAACCAAGATCGAGCGATCGAATTCTTTGTGGGAACCCTGGGATTCGAGAAGCGACGAGATCTCGCATTTCCCGGCGGCCGCTGGGTCGAGGTCGCGCCGGCCGGTGCGGCCACCACCATCGCGCTGGCGCCTCACTTGGAGGAAGGCTCCGTAACCGTCGACACCGGTATCCGGCTGTTCACCACCAATGTCGAGGCCGATCACTCCAACCTCTCGATCCGAGGGGTCGACGTCGACGCCGAGGTGCTACGGATGGGGCCGGCAGTGCCTCCGATGTTCACCTTTCGCGACCCCGACGGCAACAGCTATTTCATGGTCCAGGCGGATTGAGATGATGTTGGACAAGAGATTCAGAGCAGAGCTGCAAAATAGCCCCGCCAAGGGTGGCTGGACCTATGTCGTCATGCCGGGTTCAGCCGAGTTCTTCGGCACCCGCGGCCTTGTGAAGGTCCGAGGGACAATGGATGGACGCCCGTTCCGGAGTTCGTTCATGGCCCTTGGGGACGGGACTCACAAATTGCCGGTGAGCGCCGAGATACGCAAGGCGATAGGCAAGCAGGCCGGAGATGTGATCGAGGTGCACCTGCAGGAGCGCCTGGAAGCCTAGCTTTGGCTTCGGGAGGCCACGGTACGAAAGCGAGCCTTGTCCGGCAGGGAATGGTCGGGCCGGGACGCACGACCGGGCGAGTCTCGTCCGACTGCGGCGCTCAGCCCTTTCCGGGTGCTGTATCCTCTCCCGATCCCGATAGTCTAGCCATTCTGGGGTATGGGCAGCACTCGATCCTGAGCCTCATAGTCATTCAGTCGGGTCGCCTGCCAATCTGCTCAACGGAGACGATGCCGTGAACGGGCTGGTCGTGGGCGGCGTGAGGATGCTCGATGTCCGGTTTAGGCGATCCCGTCGGTGGATGGTGAGGGAGCACAGGGGCTGATGACGGCTCTACCTACCGTTCCCAACACCGAGGGGCGGGGTGTTCCCGGCACACGGTCTCGCCTCGACGACGGCCCTCCGTTGCCGTGGCTGACCATCACCGCGAGGGCGTCGACGGCGACATGCTTCGAGAATCTTCTCGTTCTGCTGGTTGAGGCCATCGAATCCGGGATGCCGCAGTGCCGGGTTAGAGCATTTCAAGTTGATGGCGACCACCTGGTGCCTGTTCGGGCAGGGCCTGTTCATCAAGAGCCCCCTGGAGCTGAGGCCCGTGGCTTCGAGCCCTTGTTTCCGCTCCGCGATTCATTTACAACACGGGGGCCGGTACCTGAATGGCCTCGTGTTCAGACCTGCAGCGGCATGACGCATGTAGAGGCTCCAGTCGCCTACGCCGACGAGCTGCTTGCGGTTCTCCAGATTTCGGTGCCGCGGCTGGTCAGCCGGGAGGAAGTGGCTCTGATCGGGGGAGCCGCAAATCAGGCGGCACTGGCGTGGCGGAACCTGGAGCTGGAGAAGGTCAGCGAGGAGCTGAGGACGCGGGCCGAGGCTCGAGCCTTGCGAATCGATCACGTGCAGCGGATCGGCTCTCGCCTGAAGGCCGATCTCAACGTCGACGCCATCGCTACTCGCGTTGTCGAGGCAGCGCGCGAGGCCCTGGGTTTCAAATCAGCCGTGCTCAATCTGGTCGACCGGCCGGGACAGCCGGACGCTCGCGCCGCGGTCGTCGCCACCTGTGGAATCCCACCGCAGGGCGTGGCCGCCCTCACTGCCCGGGACTTCCCCGCCGCTGACCTGGCCAGAATCTTCCGGCCCGAGTTCCGGCTGTCGCGATCCTACTTTATCCCCAAGGGCGCCCTGGACATTTCGGGTGAGACCCAGATCACATGCTGGGTTCGGGAAGACGTCACCTCGGGACCCGAGAACGCCTGGCGGGCTGGGGACGAGCTGCTTGTTCCGTTTACCGACGCCGAAGAAGGATGCTTGATGGGGTTCCTTTCGGTGGACGAGCCCGAGTCCGGGCTGAGGCCCGAAGCCGAGGAGGCTGAGATCCTGGAGATCTTCGCCGACCAGGCGGTGGCCGCATTGCGCAACGCCGCCCTGCTGTCCGAGGCGCGCCGGTTGGCGGAGCAAGATCCGCTGACCAGCCTTTTAAATCACCGGAGCGCGCACGATCTGCTGGACAAGGCATTCACGACGGCGCGACAGGAACAGGGGATGCTGGGCCTGATTCTCATGGATCTCGACGACTTCAAGCTCATCAACGACTCTCACGGTCATCAGGCCGGGGATCTAGTGGTTCGTTCCGGAAATAGCTTGACAATGTTCCATCTTCTGGAGAATGGACTGGACTGAGGCTGTCCAGACGAAGGGCTTGGGGTCGGAATTGTGTGAACCGATGAAGTCTGTGATGGCCTCAACGAGCTCGGGCA
>DASRCF010000214.1:0-6155 GCA_035653255.1 Chloroflexota bacterium | reverse complement strand
GCGATGGACTACGACCTGTGGCTACGCCTCGCCTTGAATCATAGTCTCGGTTACATCCCCGTGGTCCTGGCGGTCAACAGAATACTGCCCGATGCCAAGTCACAAGTGGGGATGTTTCCACTGTTGTGTGACCGGGTTCGCGCAGTCCAGCGGACGCTGGCGGAGCCTGGGATTGCTGAAGCTCTACCGGAGGGCAGGAGGGCGCTTCTGCGCCACATTCTCAAGGCGCTACTGGTGGCGCTCCTTCTTGGGCGCGGCCGTGACGCCCGCCGGCTCGGTCTGCGGGCCATTGGCCTTCGGTGCCAGGGCGGAGAGTGGATGTGGGCATTGTTCACTCTCGGTGCGAAGTCGCCCTGGCCCCGCGATGTGCCGGGGGATGCCACCTTCGCCTTCCGCGCAACTCGAATGCTGGAAGCGGCGAGGCTGACGGGGGACCAGAGACCGGGGAAAAGCGATGGCATGGCCGAATCTATAGGGCGGCTCACCCGCACGGTAATCTGGCGCTGCCTGCATGTCTGGACGCACTTCCGACGGCCTCGTGTTTGCTCTTAGACGAGCTCAGCTTCGGCCTGTACACGCCGCCCCCCGCGTGGCGAGGGTGAGGAGTTGAGGATCCTGTTGCTCTCGAGCCATTTTCCACCCGAGAAAGGGTCGGCGTCGCGGCTCTTCTTCGAGCTGGCGGAATCACTGAGTGAGCGGGGGCATGACGTCACGGTGCTGACCGGCTTCCCCCGCTATCTCATGTGGTCGACGCGACAAAATGGCCTGCTGCGGCAGGAGCGACAAGGCCTCGTAAGAGTGGTCAGAGTCTTCAACTTTCCGTTGAGCGGCTGGGGGCCGTATCGCCGGGGGATGGACCAGCTCTTCATGGCGATGGCCCAGTTTGTCGGCGCGGCCGTTGTCGAGCGACCCGATGTCATCCTCATGTACTCGCCTCCGCTTCCCCCCGCCCTGGCAGCTTGGGCGCTGTCGCGGCTGTGGAGGATCCCCTACGCGGTCAATGTCCAGGATCTCTTCCCAAGGAGCGCGGTCGACCTTGAGTTGATGAGCGGGAGACGCATCACAGCGGCCTTCGAGGCCGTTGAGTCATTCGTGTACCGGACCGCCGGGGCACTGGCCGTCATCTCTGAGGGCAACCGTAACCACGTCGTCGGACGGGGCGCGGATCCCAAGAACGTCGAGATCATCTCCAATTGGGCCGACATCGAGCTGGTTAGGCCGGGCCCGCCAAACCCGGGTCTGCGGGATCGACTTGGACTGAGGCCGGTGTTCACCGTGCAGTACTCCGGCGTGATGGGGTATTCTCAGGACCTGGACACCGTGATCGAAGCCGCCGTGCTACTGCAGCAGGAGGACGGGATTCTGTTCCATCTATCAGGGGACGGCGTGGAACGCGACCGGCTGGAGCATCATGCCGCCGCTTATCAGCTCACCAATATTGCCTTTACCGGACTGCAGCCGCAGGAGCGCTACGGGGATGTTCTCCGTCTAGCGAGTGCGGGCCTGGTTACACTGCGGCCGGAGGTCAGGAGTCCCAGTGTTCCCTCCAAGCTCTTCAACATCATGGCCTCGGGTAGGCCGGTCGTCCTCAGCTTGGACGCCGGAGGGGATGCCAGACGAATCGTCGAGAAGTACCGTTGCGGGGTTGCTGTGCCGCCGGGGAATCCCGTTGCACTCAGCGAGGCCATCCTAGACTTGTATCGGCACCCCCAGGCCGCGGAGGAGATGGGCCGCAACGGCCGAGTTGCAGTCGAGCGCCACTTCTCTCGAGAACATGCGGTGGATGCCTACGAGGGTCTCCTGCGGAGGCTGACTGAGGCGAAGCCCGGGGTGGCCGGAAGGCTCCGACGCTAGCCCCTTGGATCCGCCGTCATTCCCGTTTCCGCAGCCCCGATCTCGTCGTCGGAGACAACGACCTCGGTGGTCCATTCCAGCAGTGGGCGCACAACACCGCCCCAGTAGCCGGCGAAGTGACCCCTGGCACTGTCGCCGTCGAGACTGTCGACCACTTGAAACGCCACCGCTTCGCGCTCAGTCAGGTGATGCTCATCGGGTGAGTGACTGCTGATACGCGCGGAGACCAGCATTGTTCCCTCGGCCAAAAAGTTGGCGGGAATCCAAACCGTGCTGCGGAAGCGGCCCACTGGCCGGGGAGCATCCTTCGACTCTGGGCTCTGATCGGCGATAGTGCTGACCGGCACGCCCACCTCGTTGAAGATCTGGATGTTTGGAATGAGGACCCGACCCTTTGTCAGGACTTCGAAGTCGAGCTCGATCCCGACCGGGGAACGAATGTCGATCGAGGCCGTGGTATCGCCGTTGGCCGCAACCACCCGCACCCCGCGAAGCCGGACCACTCCCTTAGCCCCGGGCGCATCATCCCGAGACCAGATTCGGTGGGCCGTCGTCCCGAGACTGCCACTCAGATACTGCCCCGCGACCACCCTGGCGTCGCCGTCGGCGATTACCGATCCGGCCTCGAGAAGGAGAATGCGTTCGCAGAGGCGCATCACGGTAGGCATATTGTGGGAGACAAATACGACGGTCTTCCCCTCCTTACGGGCATCTTCCATCTTGTTCAAGGATCGACGTTGAAAGCGTGAGTCGCCGACAGAGAGCACCTCGTCGATGAGCAGCACGTCGGGCTCGAGGTGGGCTGCTACGGCGAACGCCAGGCGGATGCTCATTCCACTGGAATAAAACTTGACCTGCGTATCGACGAAGCGTTCTACCTCCGCGAAAGCGATGATCTCGTCGAACTTGCGCGCGATCTCGGCGCGTGACATGCCCAGAATGGCGCCGTTGAGGAAGACGTTCTCTCTTCCCGTAAGCTCCCGATGGAACCCGGTTCCCACCTCCAGCAGACCTGCCGTGCGGGTGCTGATCGAGAACCGGCCGGTGGAGGGTTTGGTGATCCGGCTCAGGATCTTGAGTAACGTGCTCTTTCCCGCTCCGTTGCGGCCGATAACTCCCAGCACCTCGCCTCGCCGGACCTCGAAGCTGACCTTCTGAAGCGCCCAAAACTCCCGATTGGTGTTTTCCGAGTCTTCCCTGGAGATCCGAGTCCGCGTGACCGGCGCCCGCACGCCTTGCATGATGGATTCGCGGAGTGTGCCGTAGGACTGGTCGCGGCCGCCGAGACGGTAGCGCTTGCCCAGATCCTCGGCCCATATGGCGAGCTCAGACAAGGCACACGGAAGACCGGGGGCGAGAAGTTGAAAGAAACAGGTTCAAGGAAAGGTTGCCACCTGAGGGGTGGAGCTTCGAGACTACTTCGAAGCGGAGCGTCTGGTGAGGATGTAGGATCCTCAGATACTTGTCATTGTACGAGTGCCGGCGGGGTGCCACACGGCAGGCATGACTGGGAGCTCCAACGTCAGCGACGAGAGGAAGTCGAGGAGCCGGGGACCTGTCGCGAAACCAGCAGGACCACAGGTACCGGACTCTTGTGCAGGACGGCCTGAACCGCCTTGCCCAAGTACAAATTCTTGGTCTGCGCTCTGACCGTAGCCCCCATGACGACCAGGTCATAGTGGTTTGCCTGCAGCTCGCTGAGGATGCACCGGCCGGCGTCGTCGTCGACCTCGACTTTTTCCTGCACCTGAACTCCAAGTCTGCGCACCCGGAAGGCCAAATCCTCGGCAATGCTCGAGGCCCAGTTGAGTAGCTCACGGCGGTCCCGTTCGCGCCAGAACAGCTCGCTCATGCCGCTTTGGACAACGTGATACGCTACCAGTTCGGCGTCGCACGACTGTGCCAGAGATGCGGCAATATCACCGGCCGCGATTGAGTACTCCAGCCCGTTGACTGGAACAAGGATCCGTTGCACACTCTTGCACTCGAGACGTTCGTGCTCTGAGGCGACGATGAGGACGTCCGAGTCCACGCGCTGGATGACGGCGTCCTGCAGCCGGCCGAGAGAAGCACGACGGCGCGAGCAGCCTTTCGAACCGATCGCCACGAGATCGTGGCCGGAGACCTGATCGAGGATCTGATCGAGCGGCCTGGCGGAGTCGCTTCCTTGCTGCCGCATCACCTCAACTTCCGGAAGCCTGCCTAGGTATGCAAGGCTGGCCTCCGCTTCCTCATCGGCGCCGTTCTGATGCCCGTTAGTCGGTCCCAGATTGAGCTGTGTGATGTCGAAGGTCTGAGAGCGTTCGTGCTTTGACCGGGCAATCGGCTCTAAGACGCTCACGACAAGCTCCGGCTGAAGCTGTGAAGTCATGGGCACCAGCACCCGCTCAACCGTGCGCGTGTAAGCGCGTTGTTCAGCCTCCTCTGCGTCGAGTCGCGAGCGTTCATCCTCCGACATTTCGGCTCCGCTCTCCAGCCTGAACATCACCCCCGGTGAGACCAATACGGTGATGATCGCCACCAGCGCGTACATGGTGTACAGGCTTCCACTCATCACGCCCAGCGTCACCCCGATGATGGCCACCACGACATCGGTTCCCCCTTTCAGGTTGAGGCCGAGACCGACGAGCGCCGCCTCTCGGCCACTCCTGCCCGTTAATCTCGCGATGCCTGACCCCACGCCCACCTTGACTGCACTCGCCGTCAGGAACAGGGCCGCTATGGTGGCCACATCCGCCAAACTGCGGATCTGAAGGACGTCCACGCGCATGCCTGCGAGCACGAAGAAGATCGGAGCGAAGAGCCCGATCGCGATCGATTGGACGTTGCCGAGCAGCTGCTCATTGGCTCTGGGCGCCTGGCCCAGCACGACTCCTAGGACGAACGCACCCAACAGGGCATGCAGGCCGAGTTCCTGCGTCAGCGCCGCCGACAGCAGTGTCAGCACCAGCACCAGCGAGAGCTGGCCATTGATGACATTGGCGAAGTCGCCCACGCGGCGCATTGACCAAAACACAAAGCGCTTGCCGATCACGAGCACAAAGGCAAAGAAGAGCACCGCCAGCAAGCCGTGCTCCAGGGCCGGCACGGCGGCTCCGCTGCTCCCCGGAGACGCGACCGAAACCAGCAGCCAGACACCGACCTCCGTGCCGATACCCGCGGCCAGGATCATCTGTCCAAAGTCCCGGCGAGTGGTGCGGCGCTCGATCAGGATCTTGGCGGCGACACTTACCGCTGTAACAGAGAGCACAACCCCGAGGAAAAAGGCCGCGGACCCTGACCTGCCAAGGACGATCCAGGCGAACGCGATGCCGGCGGCAAGGGATGCCGCCATGACGCCGGCGGCCAGGAAAAGGGCTGAGCGCATGCGCTGGCGGAGCAGCCCCACGTCCACCTCCATGCCCGCCACCAAGAGGAGCAGGATGGCTCCCAGCCACGATAGGGCGGAGAGTACGAGGGCGATGCCCGGCTTCAGGAATAGAGTCGAGCGAACGGCCGGGAGAAATGCCCCCAGAATAGACGGCCCCAGCACGAACCCCGCGAACAGCTCGCCGAGCACCTCCGGCTGCCGAAGGCGGCGCGCCAGCTCACCGCCGGCCCGAGCCATGAGCAGGATGACGGCAATGGCCAACAGCCCGAAGAGCAGCTGCTGCTCAGAAAGCGCCGGCAAGGATCTCCATCAGGCCGGGCTGACCCGGCCGGCAAGGACTCGACAGCCATTGCGTTTCCGTCGTCATTTCGGCCAGGCAATGCAAGTGATGTGCCGTAAGCGTGCACACGACGTGCTCGACGTGTCACATGCTCGACTGTGGGTCGACCCAACCAGGGAGTCCGCGCTCCGGCCATCGTGCACGATTCTGGGTGGCAGGGGAAATCGCGTGCGAGGGTTTACGCGGGCCTTCTCCGACGACGGGTAGCGGCGGTCTTGCCGCAGCCGGCGATTCGCTTCCCGAACAGGCCCATGCCGCTCTTCTGGCAGGCGAACTCGACGTGCGTCGTCTGGCAGCTCACCGCCGCCTTGCCGTTGGGCTCGCAGCCGCTCCTGGCATTCCATGAGGCGTGCGCGTCCGTCCATGCCACCCGCGCGCCTCCGTCGGGACCAACGGCCACGCCGAAGTCGTCGTACAGGATTCGATCCTGTCCCCAGTTGAAGCTCGACGGCGCCAGACCACAGAAGATGCCCGTACTACAGATGTCACCGAAGTAGATTGGATGGCTCGAGACTACGCTTCGGGACCAGCTTCGTCCGCGGTTCAGCGTCTGGGCTAGATACACATTCCACACGGCATTGTGTGGGGCGG
>DASRCF010000213.1:0-5959 GCA_035653255.1 Chloroflexota bacterium | reverse complement strand
CCGAGCAGGGCCAAACCACGGTGATGCTGGCACTTGTTGTTACGGCCATTCTGTTGTTTGGTGCCCTCGTCCTCGACGGCGGGTACGGCCTGCTGCAAATGCGAAACGCTCAGAACGCGGCCGACTTCGCCAGTCTCGCGGCTTCGAAGCTGACGCCTTGCAACGTCGGCGGTAACTCGTCAGTCAGCGCGTCGCAGATGCAGAACACGATCCAAACCGTCATCAACGACAATGTCCCGGGGGTGAGCAACTCCTGGAGCGCTCAGTACCTCGACCAGAACGGCAATCCGATATCCGGAAGTACCTTCAGCTCCACCGCTGCCCTGGCGGCTCCCGCGAATGCGTGCGGAGTGAGCGTCAGCGTGACCGGTAGCTGGAATCCCTTCCTGGGTCGGTTGGCCGGCTTTCAAACCATTTCCGCCCAGCGGGCGGCTGGCGCCGTGGGCAACGGGGGTCAGGGCTACAACCTCGCGGTGGTATCGTTGTTGAAATATGCCCGACACACAATTTACGCCGGCGCGGTTGGTAACTTTACCCTCAACGGGAGCATGTTCGACAGCTCCGTGGCCCAGTGCAACGACCGCGACAACTCGTGCAAGAACTACAGCGCCTGCTCAACCGGCACCCCCGTGGCCAACATCACCTGTTACGGCGACTCCGCCGACGTCTTCCAACAGAGCTCTGAGAAGATCACAGGAACCCTGTACTCGGTCGCGCCGGTAGCCCTAGATCCGTGCTTTTACCAGGCGCCGTCCAGTGGCACGGCCTATCCGCTCGGCAGCTCGTCCCCCTACTACAACTCCTACCTGTGCGGCTCTCAGTTCTCCTCCTCCTCGAGCCCCCTCTCCTATGGAGGTCTCCAGGGCAATGTGGCCGCGATCACCGATCCGCTGGCCAATCTTCCGGACCCCACGGCCGACGGAAACGCCGCCACCATCTGCCCAGGCCAGTCCTCCGTCAGCTCAATGGCGGGGGGAGTTGTGGGGTCTGGCTCGCTGACACCAGGCGTGTACACGACCCCCGTGGTGATCACGGGCTCGGTGACCCTGCTTCCCTGTCAGAGCAACGGGAACACTACAGGCCCGGGGATATATGTGTTTCAGCAGGGAATAGAGATCTGCCCGTCAGCAGGTTCGACGGTGACGGGCAATGATGTCATGCTCTACGCGGAATCAGCGCCACCCGCGTCCTACAGCAACTCAAGCGGAAACGCAAGCTATTGCGCCAGCGCTTCCGGTGCCAACGGAACAGTTACGGACGGGATCGACGTCGGTGGCGCACCAGGCGCAACGGTGAACCTGACGGGTCCAAGCGCAGGACCATTTCAGGGCGTCGCTCTGTATCAAGATCGCAACGTCGACGAAAACATTGGGCTCGACGACGGTTGGACGCAGTCCCAAACCTGGCAAGGGACCCAGTACACGGCAGACGGCGCTACCATCACCATCGACGGGGTGGTCTACGACAACTCCTTTTCCAACGAGTCGACGACCGAGCTGTTCAGCTCCATCGGAAGCCAGTACGGGGGCCCGTATGCCGCGCTCTGCACCGGTGCTACCAATGTGGGTGAGGCGGGTGACCCTGTCCCTTGCCCCGGCATTCCGTCCAGCTACGGAGATGGCTATGGCGATGGGTGGGGCGGCTGGGGCGGTGGCGGAGGTCTGAACAACACGGCGGGGACGGTCACCATCAATGGAGCCGTCGTCGTAGGCGCCTTTGGTACCCAAGGCGGCACCACGTCGAATCCACTCTCGCTCACCATCAACTACCAGTCCTCCTCGGTGCCGACGAGCGTCGGCGGCGTCAAGTTGATCTTTTGATGAGATCGGAAGAAACAGTCCACGGCTCACGGCGAGTGCCCAAGCACTCAGTGTTGCGCGGCGGTTCGAAGGGGCAGGGTGTAGTCGAGTTCGCTCTGGTCTTCCCGATCTTCATCATGCTGCTCTTCGGACTGTTCAATGGAGCCTGGCTGTTCTTCCAGCAGGAATCCATCAACAATGCCGCTCGTTCGGCCGCACGCGAGGCTGCCATTCTGAATCCACTCTTTGAGGCGGGTGGCGCCGGCGGTTGTAGCTCTACCTACGGTGAGCCGTCGGTGGCTCAGGCCTCACCGGCTATGCCCATAGAACGTGCGGCACAGCAAGGGTCGGCCCTGGTGCCGATCAACACCTCGATCCTCTGTGCTGCCGGCGGCACCTCCGCAACAATGACCAGCTCGACCAGTCAAGCCGGAACGGCCACGGTCACCGTTACAGCCTCGCCAATCCTCGACTCGGCAAATACGGTCAGTGCAACTGTGACCTTTACTGCTCACCCGCTCGCGCCCTTCTGGCCACAAGCGGCACTGACACTCTCGGCCACGTCAACGGAGGCGCGGCAGGGAGCCTGACGAGGAAGAGCCGAGTTCAGGGTCCGAACCCGCGGAACCTGCCGACTCCTTCCAACGGAAACGGAAACGGCCCGGGTCAATCGTGTGACTGACCCGGGCCGATCTGTTCGGCGTGAGTTACTGCTACGACACGACGAAGAGGCCACCGATCGGCACGTTGGCCGAAGTGGCGGATGTTCCGCCGCACGCGGAGGCGGTCTGGGTGATGTCGGCGCTGGTGGCGTTGGTAACCTGGAACTCCAGGAACTCGCCCTGCCCGGCGGCGACGTTGGCCGGAAGTGAAGCCGATTTGCCGGCCGCCGTCACCGTGTAGCAGCCGGTTCGTGCTCCCATGCCGGGGTTGTTGTTGAGATAGAGTACCAGGCGATACGTGGCATACGATCCCGGAAGCCCGCTCAGCTTCACATGAAGCGAGTTGCCCTTGTCGGCGCCACTACTGGCGGGGCCGTCGTCGTAGATCGTGTTGAAGGTGTTCGCACCACCGTCAACGGAGATCGAACCTCCCGTCTGCTTCGCCGCCTGTTGAGTCTCGTAGCTACCTCTCGGCACCGTGTAGGTCGGGACCGTACCCGCCTTGAAGTCGGCGGCGTTTGGTCCCGGAGGGCAGGTTGCGTTGGCGCAACTGCCCGTGTTGGTGCCCTTGTAGTTGAAGAGCAGCAGGCCCGAGGCAGTGCTGCCACTGTCGGGGAAGGTGGCATTGGTCACCTTGATCCCGCCGGTCGTCGTAACCGTCGGGTCGGTCTTGAGCAGCGCGCCGCCGACGGCCGAGACGCTCGGCGCAGGCGCCGACACGGTGTAGGCGTACGGCAAGGCCGTGACCTCGTCCACACTTCCGGTTGTGAAGAACGGGCCGGCCGTGGCCATCGTCTCCACGTAGATGTTGCCCGAGACCTGGCTTCCGACGGCGCCCGTGGGACTGATGGCTACCTGGATCTGACCCGACTGCCCGGGCTTGAGCGTCAGAGCCTTGTACCCCCCGAGTCCGAACTCGGCCAGCCACAGGTCGCCCGTGCTGGAGCCCATATCGAAATTGAAGTTCTGCATGGTGAAAGTCCCGGTAAGTCGGTAGGCCGACGGCGGAGCTCCGTTGGGGAAGGGACCCTTCTCCATGGGAGCGGCGAACCAGAAGCCCGACGGAACTTCATTGGCCGCGATTGTGCCGGCGGCGTAGTAGTTGCCCGTCTTGGCATTCTTGCCGCTCGTCGCCTCAATATCGGGGTCGGGGCCGAACCCGTACGGAGGTGCTCCGTCGGCGTCGCCGAAGTCCATGGTGATCGGCACCGATGGGTACTTCGTACCACTCACGGTCGTCGGAACCGAGGCGGCTCCAACCGTCAACTTAGACGTGATCGGGGGAACGAGCAGCGTCGGCGCTGAGGTCAGCGGAAGTGGCCCGTTGGCCGATTCCGAGTACGAGGCCATGGCGTTCACCCGCGGATCCACGAAGTAATTCTTGGTCGTGTTGCCCGTGTTTGTGATATTTACCGTCGCCAGGGTGTGCGAGCCCTGTGCCACCTCGGTTGACGCCGACGCGGGCAGACCGCTTGCGGTTACGCCGGCGTCGTTGAACTTGATCGTGCCTGTGAATGGCTCCTCAGCCTGTGCTCCCGAGATGCTGTTGTTGAGCAGCAGGACGAAGCGCCAGGTGCCGGGCGTCGGGTTGCGCCAGAAAAACTGCATGGTGTTGGTGAACGCAGTAGGCTGGCCATACTCAGGGCTCTTGGTGTCTCCATTGATATTGGTCACCGTGCTCTGTATGTCGACGGGTAGGCCGTCAGGCGCTGCCAGAACGCCCTCGAGGTTGTAGTTCTGGTCCTTCAGCGCGACGTTTAACTCCATGTCTTTCTCGCCGGATGGGACGGTAAAGTCGAACGTCTGGCTGTTGAGACTGCCTCCACGCCCGTTGCCGCCGGTGATGATGCCGCCGAATGTTCCACCCTTAGCCGCGTCGATGGGGACGAGTGAGCGGAGGATTAGAGGAATCGCGCCTGACTGCACCGGCTGGTTCGGCAGGTCGAGGATGCCGTTAAGGACCATCTCTCCGTCGAAGTCACCGCCCGCACTGGGGAAGTTCACCGTGACCTTGAAGGTCCGGCTCTGACCCGGTTGGAGATCGGCGCTGGTGGGGCTGATGGTCCCGATGGGCGTCTTCCCGTCGGGCAGGGTGTTTACGAAGTTCGACGTCGACACGTCGAAGTTGACCTTGCCGGTGTACGCGTAGGGCGATGGGTTGGCGTGCGTCCAGATGACCGCCGTCCAAGTTCCGGCCATCGGGTTGACGACGTCGACGTGACCGTAGCCGCTGGTCGTGAAGGGGAGCTCTGCGCTCTGGGGAATGGTGTACGCCTGGAGAGTCCCGTTGGGATCGAACAGCGTGAACCGCGGGAGGCCGAATGGTTGTTTGACGGTGTCCCAGGTAAGAGTTGCATCGAGCCGCTGTGCGCTGGCCGGCACGGTGAACTTCTGGATCGTGGCGACCCGCGGCTCACCGACTGGACCGGCGAACTGCTGCTTCGAGTTCGGGTTCAGGGTGTCGACAAAAGACTGAGTCCAGGTCGGAGGTCCAATCGTTTGTAGCGATGGACTCACCGTGATCGGATGTCCATTGACGGAGTTGTTGGTGACGTTGACGGCGAAGGTGTGGGTTGACCCGGCGTCTCCGGCTGCCGCCAGGGTGCTTGCGCTGCTGAGGAGGGTGTCTCCGTGGCGATCGGTCTTGTTGCCCCAGGTCATGGCAGCCTTGACCGCCTTGAGGCTGTCGATCAATCCGGCGCCCTGCTCGGCGGCCCGGATGCCGAGGTCCTGAGCCGTACTGGTGATGATTTCTTTCACCTGCTGCGGAGTAGGCGTAATCTCGTTCGCCGGCCCCGGGCCCTTGCGGTGGTGCGTCCGGTAGGCTTCGATGACGAGGGCGGCCTCGCCCGACGTCAGCGGTGCGGATTCGCTCGTTCCTCCGAACAGCTGGATTCTTGAGGGCAGGCCGTTGTAGCCCCCACAGCCACCATAGAGGAAGAAGTTGTCGCTGCACAGCGCCCAGCCGAGGTCGCCGGGCGCGACCACATCGACAGTCTTGGTTCCCGTCTGCGAGATACCGGCGGAGCTGAAGCTCGAGATATTGTTGTCGGCATAGGAGCCGTTGCCGAACGTGATGGCGGCGCCTTCATTGGTCTGCTCATACGACTGGAACTGTGTCGTGGCGCCGGCGGAGATGACACCAGGGAGCGTGGCAGGCGAGCCGAGTGAGTTGTTGGTGCCGGCGTCGCCGGAGCTGACGACGACTGTGACGCCCGCCTTTACGGCAGCGGCATCAGCCAATGACATGGCGTCCCACTCCGCGTTATCGAATGCCGGGTTCGCGCCATAGGACTCGTTGAGGACGTTGGCCCCGTGGTCGACAGCGTACTGAATGGCGGTGACGAAGATGGAGGTGTAGGCCGGGTATCTGCCGAAGACGCTAAGCGCCATGAGGCTTGCCCCGGGCGCCATACCGAGGACCTTGATGTTCTGGCAATCCTTGGTGGCGTACTGCGGATAGACGAAGTCGTTCAGGTTGTAGGTATCGATGCCCTG
>DASRCF010000212.1:0-23451 GCA_035653255.1 Chloroflexota bacterium | reverse complement strand
CAGGGCATGTAATGCGTACCACTTCCATCCGGGGTCACCTGATAGCGATGCCACGTGTTGCCGCCATTCCTGCTGACCGAGACGTAGATGTCGTACTCCGGATGCTTCTCGCTCAGATTGCGGAACGTATAGGCGACGTAGACGTTGCCGGCGTTGTCGACGGCGAGGGAGTTGAACAGCTCTGAGACGTCCTGGCAGCGAGCCGAGTCGGAGGGCGGCACCGGCGGGCTGGGTGCGCAGGGATCGTTGAAGACCGGTCTCGACGTCCAGGTCACCCCATTGTCGTCGGAATATGAGATGAAGATGTGGTCGAACGCCTGCGCCTGGGTGTAGTTGCAACCTTCCCCATTCTGGGTGACGTCGCTGGTTTCCCAGATGACGTATACGCGCCCGCGGTGTGCGCCGTTCTGGTCGACGGCCACGCCACTCGGAATGGTGTTACAGGTGCTGGTCAACGAAGCGGCGACCTGGGCGGCCGCCGATCCCGGCTGAATCGCCGGATGCTGCACCTTGTCCCAGGTAGCTCCACCGTCAGAGCTGCGCACAACCCAGATCATCGAGGCGCCGAAGTCGTGATATTCGGCGTAGATCCAGGTGTGGGCACGAGCTTGGTTCGTGCCTCGGTAACGTTTTGGTGTGTAGGCCGCGAACCAGTCACGATCGACCTGAGCTGGCTGGCAGCTGGCGTCCGTCGGCGACCAGTGCCGGCCCTGATCGATGCTGGTGCTCTCGCGGATCTCGATGGCGCCGCAGGTGCCGGAGCCCAAGGTCCCGAAGAACACGCCGTCGTCGCCGCGGGAGTTTACCGGGCTGACGGCGCCGACACGTGGCCAGGTCGTCGTCGCCCACACAACGTCCCCAACCTCCGCCGTGGCATTGTCAGGGTTTCCGAGGTAGCTGAAATGAACGCCATCCTTGGTCGAGGCGGCCGCAACCCCCTTGGGGCTGCTCTGCCAGTCGACGTATGTCCTCCCTCCCTGGTCGACCGTTACCTGCGGCTCGTTCTGACCAGTCGCCTTACCCTCAGCGCCATCGGCCCGAACGGCCGGTGTAAAGGTCATGGCTGCGGCAGTACGCGTTACACGATGTGGGGCGGTGGAAGTGGGTTTCGCAAGAGCCAGCGAGGCTCCCAAGACGACAAAGATCGTAGCTGGGATGAGCGCAAGCGGTGATAGGTGGCGGGTGGAGATCGTCGGTTGGAGTTCCATCGGGTCGTCCTCCTCGTCGAGGCGTATTGGTTCCGGCGTCGGAGCCAAGGGCGACGACGGTGGAACGGTGCGGCGCAGCCAGATACGTGCCAGGGGGCTGGGGGATCCGGTAAACATTTGGTAAATAATCGGCCGCTGATGTACGGGGCCAATTGAGAAGAGCCCTGCACCTCCAATGTGATCTCAATCTCAGGAGTTGAGACTGATGTTGGCGGAGCGAATCCGCACAATTTCATTGAGGAGAACATGCATGAAGCTGCTCACGAAAGTCTTCCTGGCGGTGTCCCTGTCTTCGCTCCTGCTCGCCACGGCACTGTCGACCGGCCTGGCGGCTCCGGCGAACAAGAAGGCCAAGATGGACACGCTGATAGTCAAGATCACCAAGACGTCGGTTCTTTGGGGTAAGGTGAAGGTCAGCTACAAGGGCAAGACCTGTAATGCGTCCAAGTGCTCCTACAAGGTGCCAGCCAAGACCAAGGTCACGCTGACTGAGACGCCCACCAACAAGCAGACCTGGCCGTTCAAGCACTGGACACTCAACGGCAAGACGAAGAGCTCCAAGTCGAAGCTCAGCTTCAAGATGACGGGCAAGGAAACTGCGGTGGCCGTTTACGTCTTCAAGTAAGAGCGGAACGTGCTACCGACGAGGCAACGTATCCGTGAGGCTGTCATGAGAGGAATGCCAGGTAACAGCTGAGACCAAAAGCAAGCGCCGCCGCCTCGACCCGGCCATTGAGCAGAGCCCGGCCATGAGCCGGAGATGGCTCTTTCCTGGCATGTCGAAGCGGCGGTGCGATGGCTGCCCTGTCAAGCGTCCGGCTTGAGCATGGAACGACCGCCGAAGGTTCCGCGGAGCAGGTCGTCGAAGTGGTCGGCCGCCGACCCGACCGAGAAACAGGCGAATGAGAGCGCCTCCACGGTGATGCCGTGTGCCGGCACGTCGATGACCATCAGCACCTCTCTTCCGGTCCAGATGGCCCGTCCGTAAAGCGTCTGCAGGTTGATGGCGTTGACCGCCTTGAGCAGCTCCTCGCTCTCCTCGACACCCCAAAGCAGCGGGGCGAAGATACGAACTCTTGACGGGTCTTGCAGCTCCCGAACGAAGACCGTCACCGATCCGAAGACAACCGGCACGTCGCCGTCTCGGTCGCGGGTTACCCGATCAGAGTGAGTGACCGCGCGGATGGCGTCGTCGATTAGGCCCGTGAGATCTGAGGCTTGCGGTGGGTGCTGTCCCTCCCTGCGCATGACGACTGCCGTCGATTCTGGCTCCGGATCGATGCGGAGCGCCGCCAGCGCAATAGACCTTCCCTCTCCATCCCAGCATCTATAGCGCAGCAGACTTGGAGTCCTTATGCCATACACGTCATGCAGCGTCTCTACCGCCAGCTTTGCAATCTGTCGGGTCGGTGGTGGCTGGGCCCACTCTCGGTACCAGTTGGGGCTGCCTTTCATGGGTGGGCTGGAGTAGCGAAGCCAGCCCAGGTCGGTCATTCTGCGCTCCTGAGCCGGGGTTAACCGGCTGTCGCCGGCCAGAAAGTTGTTGCTCACGGCCTCCGCTCGGAATCCCTCGTCACCGCCTTGAGCGAACTGGACGTAGTACTCGGCGCCCTGGAACTCCCCGGCGCGCGACTCGGTTCCGGGAGCGCTGATGATGAGGTGCGTGGGCGTAGCCATGCGGCCGATAACACTTGTCAGGCCTACTTCCACGTCGCGCCAGGTCGACGGCTTGGGCGCGGGGGCCTTTTCCGGCGGCCGGAGAGCCGGCTCGGCCATTCAGGGACCTCTCACGTTCGTTATCTAACAGTTCGACTATCGCATACCTGGTGATCGAGTCCTCGCTCTCACATGTCGCGTTATGGTTGAGGTAAAGATGGAGGCCACCTGACGGGAATTCCATCGGAAGGTGACCGCGGCTTGTCGAGGTGAGTCGTCCATCGGGAGAGGAGCGCCAGGTGGCTGAAGGCGACGCCGTAGCGGTCGAGGCGGCAGGGCGCGAGATCCGCATCACCAGTCCCGGGAAGGTGTTTTTCTCCGAGCGCGGCGAAACCAAGCTCGATCTGGTCCGGTACTACCAGTCGGTGGAGCAGCCGCTCATGCGCGCCATGGGCGGTAGGCCGGTTCTCCTACAACGCTTTCCCAATGGCGCCTCGGGACCGTCATTCTTCCAGAAGCGGGTGCCCCAGTCTCGACCCGATTGGCTCCAGACGACGATCGTGAGCACGCCCAACGGCACCACCTCTCAGGCACTCGTAGCCGCCGACCTGGCGCACGTCCTCTGGGCGGTCAATCTCGGCTGCCTCGGCTTCCATGTCTGGCCCTACCAGGCGGCCGATCCCGACCACGCCGACGAGCTGCGCATTGACCTCGACCCCAGTCCTGGAGTGACATTCGCGATGGTGCAGCAGGCGGCGAGGTTGACCCGAGCTCTGCTCGACGAGCATGGCCTAATGGGCTATCCGAAGACGACCGGCAACCGAGGAATCCACGTCTATGTCCGGTTGGAACCCTGCTGGAGCTCGTACGACGTCAGACATGCGGCGGTTGCCGTCGCCCGCGAGCTGGAGCGGCGAAGTCCCGAGCTGATCACGGCTGCGTGGTGGAAGGAGGAGCGCGGGCGTCGCGTCTTCGTCGACTTTAACCAGAACGCGCCCCACAAGACCGTCTTCGGCGCTTGGTGTGTGCGGGCTCGATCCGGGGCCCAGGTGTCCACGCCGTTCCGTTGGGATGAGCTCGACGGAATCGATCCCGATGCACTTACCATCGCGTCCGTCCCAGAGCGGGTTGCACGTACGGGCGATCCCTGGGAGGAAACGGGCACGCGCCTCCAGTCTCTGGAGCCGCTGCTAGACCTGTATCGGCGTGATGAGGAATCGGGCCTACCCGAAGCGCCCTGGCCACCGCAGTATCCCAAGGTGGCCGGAGAGCCGACCCGAGTCGCTCCCAGCCGAGCCAAACGGGTCTGAAGCAGGGTATATCAGCCGTGGTAGCGGAGCGTGTGGTGTATATACCCCATAGGGGTATAATGAGTCAAAACAGGTGACAGGTCCGAGATGACCAAATATGGCTACGCCAGGGATAAGGACGTGCTGATCAAGCGCGTCAACCGACTCGAAGGCCAGGTACGTGGAATCGGACGGATGATCGAGGAAGACCGGTACTGCATAGACATCGTCAATCAGCTCACGGCCATCCAGGCGGCCGCGCGCGGGCTCTCACTTCAGCTTCTCGGCTCGCACGTAAGCCACTGTGTAGTCGACGCCGTCCATGCGGACAATGCCGAACCAAAAATCCAAGAGCTGATCGACACCCTTGGTAAAGCAATGGGCCGATGAGCCTCCTGCACAGGAGCCCACGATGAGCGTCGTTCGAGGCACAGAGGGATCGCTTTGCGAAGACCCTACCCTTGTGCAGAATGGCGGATCTACGGGGCCAGTTTCTGAGGAACCGATTGAGCTCAACATCACCGGGATGACCTGCGCATCATGTGTTCGTCGCGTCGAGCGTGCACTCTCCAAGGTCGAGGGTGTCGCGGCGGCCAGCGTCAATCTGGCAACTGAAACGGCAACCGTTCAGGGATCGTCGTCGACGGCGTCGCTGCTCGCGGCTGTCGAACGGGCCGGCTATCACGCTACGGCCGTCGAGCATGAACAGGCTGTCGGTCAGAAGCCCGACGCTATCGAGACGCAGACTCGGCAGGCTCACCGCCATCTCGTCGACATCGGCATCGGTACCGCCCTCAGCATGCCCCTGGTTGTGCTGAGCCTGGGCTTCCCGCATTCCTTGTCGCATGAGAACCTGCTGCTTCTGATCCTGGCGCTTCCCGTATGGGCATACGTCGGACGGTCATTCCATATGGGGACGATCCAGGGTCTGCGCCACCGCAGCGTCAATATGGACACCCTGGTGTCGCTGGGCTCATCGGTGGCGTTTCTGTACAGCGCCTGGGTAACGTTCTTCGACGCCAACGGTGACACGTATTTCGACTCCGCGGCAGCCATCGTCACCCTGATTCTCCTCGGGAAGTACCTGGAAGCACGAGCCCGTGGACAGGCCGGCTCGGCGATCAGGCGGCTTGCCGGACTCAGCGCCACATCCGCGGTTGTGCTGGTCGATGGCGTTGAAGTGGAGGTACCCGTTTCACAGGTGCGCAGCGGCGATGTCTTGCTCGTCCGTCCCGGCTCAAAGATCCCAGTCGACGGTGCGGTCATTGAGGGGCGTGCAAGCGTCGACGAATCGATGATCTCGGGCGAAAGCGTCCCGGTTGACCATGGACCTGGTGATGAGGTGATCGGAGCGACGATCGCGCTTGACGGTGCGCTGACAGTCCGGGCGGCCCGGGTCGGCAAGGACACTGCGCTTGCTCGAATCATCCGGCTCGTCGACCTAGCGCAGTCGGAAAAGGCTCCTGCTCAGCGGCTGGCGGATCAGATTTCGGAGTACTTCGTCCCGGCGGTCCTCGGTATCGCCGCCCTCACGCTTGCCCTGTGGCTGATAACCGGGCATCCATTTGCCGTAGCGATCATCGCCGCCGTCGCGGTGCTGGTAGTGGCATGCCCCTGTGCACTGGGTCTGGCGACGCCGACGGCCATCATGGTCGCGTCCGGGCGCGGCGCCGAGAACGGCATCCTCATGCGTGGAGGCGAGGCGCTGGAGCGTTTGAGCTCGGTCAATGAGGTGGTGCTGGACAAGACTGGAACCATCACCGTCGGGCGTCCGACGGTCACCGACGTCATCCCGTTCACACACATGGATGACATCCAGTCGGCGGAAGGCGATCTGTTGTCGATTGCCGCAACGGCGGAGAAGCCGTCGGAACACCCGCTGGGGCGGGCAGTTGTCGCGGCGGCGACAGCCGCCGGCATCTCAGTCAATGATGAAGCGGAGGACTTCGTCAGCATCGCCGGGGGTGGCGTTGGAGCAACCGTCACGGCGGGTCGAGTCATCGTCGGTAATGAGCGGCTGCTGAACGAGCGGGGCATTGAGCTCGACGGACACCAGGCGGAGGTGGAGGCGCTCGAAGCGCTGGGCCGCACGTCAGTCCTGGTTGCGGTTGATGGTTCGATCGTTGGAGTCCTCGGCATCGCCGACACCGTCAAGGAGGGCTCGGCCGAGGCGGTGGCCGAGCTGCATCAGCAGGGCATTGAAGTCACCATGGTCACAGGCGACAACGAGTTAGTCGCCTCGGCCATCGCCTCACAAACCGGCATCGATCGCGTGCTGGCGCACGTTCGGCCGGAGGACAAAGCGAAGGAGGTGCGCAGGCTGCAGACACTGGGCAAGGTCGTCGCCGTTGCGGGCGACGGCATCAACGACGCCCCGGCACTCGCCCAAGCGGACGCCGGCATCGCGATGGGGACGGGGACCGACGTCGCAATGGAGGCGGCCGCAATCACGCTTGTCAAGGGGGATCTGCGCAGTCTCCCATTTGCGATCAATCTGTCGAAGGCGACAGTCCGTACCATCCGCCAGAATCTGTTCTGGGCATTCTTCTACAACGTTATCCTGATACCGCTGGCGGCATTGGGAATCATCAATCCCATGCTCGCGGCCGGGGCGATGGCGCTCTCCTCGGTTACGGTCGTCTCCAACTCGCTGCGACTCCGTGGGACGCGTCAGGCAACGCTCTTCGCCGTGGCCGCGTTGGTCGTCGTCGCGGGAGTCATAGGCGCGGCCGCCGCGCTTAAGCTCTGATGCGCCGACGACAGTCAAAGGAGGAGATCTCGTGGAAACAATTTCGCTGATAGCCCCGGACATCTCGTGCGAACACTGTCAACGAGCCATCGAATCTGCCCTGTCGGTGATGCCTGGTGTGTCGGCAGTCTCCGTCGACATTGGTTCGCAGTCCGTCAACGTCACCTTCGATGGAGGGGAAACTACCCGGGATGCGATCGTCGAGCGGCTCGATGAAGAGGGCTATCCGGTGCCGGCCTAATACGAGAAGCATTCCTCTTCTGAGCGGTTGACGCCGTCTGACTGTCGATGGCGCCCGAACACGAAAGTTTGAGAGCGTCTGGGACAGGGTGGCCTCGGTGACCGAGCCGGACAGGAAAACAAAGGCCAGGCAGTCCTGATCTGCCTCAACCTGACTCTGAGATCAGGCGGACGCTTCACCGTCCCCGATGTCGACGACCACCGGGGCATGGTCCGAGGGGAGCGTGCCCTTTCTGGCATCTCGGTCGATGTAGGCATCCTCGATGCGTCGCGCCAGACCCTGGCTCAGCAGGACAAGATCGATTCGCATCCCCATCCCCTTGTGGAAATTGCCCGCCCGGTAGTCCCAGTAGGTGAACGGCCGGCCTTTGAACGCTCGCGGCTGGACATCCACGAGGCCAAGGCTGGTCAACCCCGCGACCGCTGCCCGTTCTTCTGCCGTGACATGAGTCGAGCCCACGAACGCAGCCGGGTCCCAGACGTCGTCATCTGTCGGGGCGACGTTGAAGTCGCCACAAACCGCAAGATCGTGACTTGCCGCTTCCCTGCGAAGGGTCTCCGTGAGCGCAGCCAGCCACTGAAGCTTGAACGCGAAGGCCGGGGCGCCGACCTCACGACCATTGGGGACGTAGACCGACCAGACGCGCACCCCTCCACAGGTAGCGGAAACGGCCCGCGCTTCGGGTTCCGGGAACCCCGGCTCGCCCACGCAGCCTCGACAGACGTCCCGGAGCCCGACTCTGGACAGGATGCCCACGCCATTCCAGCGGCCACTACCGTGGACCGCGACTTCATAGCCGAGCGCCGAAATCGGTTCGGCGGGAAACTGATCGTCGGCGACCTTGGTTTCCTGTATGCAGAGGACGTCGGGCCGGGTCAACTCCAGCCACTGTAGCAGGCGTGGCAGCCGGGCCGTAACCGAGTTCACGTTCCAGGTAGCGATTCTCAATGTGCCCCTCTGCGCATTCTCACCTGGCGGCGGTCCCTCCGGGCGGAGGTGCAACCGCAGGTCCGGCGAGACCATCGTGCGCGGGTTCAGGAGGCTGGAGCGGCGAGCTGCAGGCGGTTACCGGTGCTTACGCCGGCGGCGACGGCCCACGATCAGGCTGCGGTGGATGCCGAAGGCGTTGTGACTGTTGCCCACGAGAATGGGCATAACGACGAACACCGCCACTGGATTGACATTGACCGGCGGCCGGCGGCGACCTTCCGACGGTCCCTCTGAAGACGGCGGAGTAACCGTAGAGAAGATTGCCCTAAGCAGCCAATTCAGCCCGACTGACAGGAACACCGAAATTAGTCCCGACGCCGCCAGCTGCAGACTCACTCGAGATGCCACACGCATGCTCAATGGTACGACGCTCTGCTGCGACTCTTAAGGAAGCTTGAGGGGAGTGGTGCCGGCGACAGGATTCGAACCTGCACGACCTTACGGTCAGGGGATTTTAAGTCCCCTGCGTCTGCCTGTTCCGCCACGCCGGCGCCCGACCGAGCTTCGCGCTCAAGTCGCGAATCACCGGTCTCCAGTTTCACCCGCATCCTAAGCCATCGCAGTCGGCTGTCGGTCTGAGATCGACCCTTGCGGCGCTCGTTTCAGACTACGCTAGAGGAGCCGACAGCAAGGAGACGAAGATGTGCAGGAGCATCAAGACATTCAGAGGGATTGAGCCGACGGCAACTGAGGAAGACGTGCACGCCGCGGCGCTGCAGTTCGTGCGTAAGATCAGTGGATATCGCAAGCCTTCGCGCGCGAATGCAGGCGCCTTCGAGCTGGCCGTCGACGAGGTCACTGCCGCCTCGGTTCGGCTGCTGCAGAGTCTCGCCATCCCCCTGGAACCGGCGGGGCCCGAGCTTCGACGCGCGGGCTAGGATCTTCAGCCGCGATCTACGAGTGATACCGGGTGCTACTGGCCGATCTGGTTGAGACCTCCGCAGCCGTAGCCGCCATTCCCTCCCGCCGATCGAAGATTCAGGGTCTGGCGAACTGTCTCGGACGCGCAGCCGGCGAGGAGGTGGCCGTGGCCACTGGCCTGCTTTCCGGCAACCCCCGCCAGCGACGGCTCGGCGTCGGTTGGGCATCCTTGCGGGACCGGCCGCCGCCTGCGCAGCATCCGTCGCTCAGGGTTCTCGACGTCGATGCCGTCTTTGACGGTCTGGAGGCCGCGGCCGGCTCCGGCTCCGGCACCACACGCTCCGAGCTCCTTAAACGCCTCTTCCAGGCCGCCACAGCCCCCGAACAGGAATTTCTGATGCGGCTGATCGGCGGTGAGCTGCGCCACGGAGCACAGGCGGGCATCATGGCCGAGGCCATAGCGAGTGCGGCAGGGGTTTCTCCGGCAGCGGTGCGGCGAGCGGCCATGCTCTCGGGTGATCTGCGAGTGACGGGTCGGCTGGCGATGGAGTCGGGAGCCCAGGGCCTCCATGCCGTTTCTCTCACACCCGGCATTCCCGTCCAGCCCATGTTGGCTCAGAGCGCTCCGACTCTCCGCGAGGCTCTGGCACGGACGGGTCCGGCCGCCGTCGATTGGAAGCTCGATGGCGTTCGCGTCCAGGCCCACCGGCGAGGCGACCAGGTGGAGGTGTTTACGCGAACACTCGAGCCGATCACGGATCGGGTGCCCGAGGTCGTCGAGGCTATCCGCGGCTTGAGCGTTGATACGGCGATTCTCGATGGTGAGGTCATCCTGCTGGATGCGCAGGGACGGCCGCGACCATTCCAGGAGACCGGGAGTCGCGTCGCCAGTCGCAGATCCGCGCGGGTCTCGACCCCGGCGCGCCTGAGCTTCTTTGTCTTCGACGCCTTGCATCTGGATGGAGCCGATCTCATCGACCTGCCGGCGATGGGCCGATTCGAGGCTGCCCGTCACGCCGTGCCCGAATCGCTCTGGGTTCCAAGGATCCTCGATCCGGAACCGTCCGAGGCGGAGCGATTCTATGAGGATGCGCTGAGACGGGGTCATGAGGGTGTCGTGGTCAAGAACCTGTCGTCGGCCTACGAAGCCGGCCGCCGGGGCGCCGGGTGGATCAAGGTCAAGTCTCCGGCGACGCTCGATCTGGTGGTGCTGGCGGCCGAGTGGGGCCACGGCCGGCGGACAGGCCGGCTTTCGAACCTCCACCTCGGGGCTCGTGATGTCGCGACCGGGGGCTTCGCCATGCTGGGTAAGACCTTCAAAGGGATGACCGATGCCATGCTTGCCTGGCAAACCGAGAGGCTCCAAGAGCTGCAGCTCAGCAGCGACGGCTGGACCGTGCGTGTCCGGCCGGAGCTGGTGGTGGAGGTAGCCTTCGACGGGATCCAGGCGAGCAGGCGCTACCCTTCAGGGATGGCACTGCGATTCGCGCGAGTGGTGCGCTATCGACCGGACAAGAGCCCGTCGGACGCAGACACAGTGGAGACTGTCCGACAGCTCCATCGAGACAGATGACGCAAGAAGTAAGCTTGCGCGAGCTGACGCGAGAGAACTGGTGGGAGTGCGCCTCGCTCGAGCTCCCCGAGGACCAGGCTCATTTCGTGGCCTCGAACCTGATCTCGATCGCCCAATCCCGAATCGAGCCCGAACGCACGCCCATGGCGATCTACGTCGATGAGACGATGGTGGGCTTCGTACTGTTCAACGACCGCCCTCTCTGGGACGGATCCTACCGGCTCTCGCGCCTGATGATCGACCACGACCATCAGGGACGGGGATATGGACGGGCCGCGACGAAGCTGGTCATATCGCGGCTCCGAGATGTGGCGGGGTGTCACGAAATCCTGCTGGACTATCACCAAGACAACCATGCCGCGGCGTCGCTGTACACGAGCTTGGGCTTCGAGCCGTTCGACGAGCACGACGGTGTAATCGTGTGCCGGCTCCGGCTGAATGCGTAGCGTGGAAATGGTCCTGCTACTGCTACTGCTACTGAAGTTCTCTACTTCAGAAGCCGGCTGAGACGGCGATCGGCATAGACCCGGCCGCCCGTCTGGCAGCCGGGACAGTATTGGAACGAGCGACCGGCACTCCAGACCTCATGGATGGTATCGCCGCAGACGGGACATGGCAGCCCCGTCCGGCCATGCACCGAAAAGTGAGAGCGTTTGTCGTCTTTGAGCTGGCGTCCCTCGAGAGCCACGGCGCGCGTTACGGAGGAGCTGAGGATGGAGCGCATGGCATCGCGCAGGGCGCGCGTTTCGGCAGGACCGAGGCGGGAGGTGCGGGTGAAGGGCGAGATACGAGCCGAGTGGAGGATCTCATCCGAATAGGCATTCCCGATGCCGGCGATGACGCGCTGATCGGCGAGGGCCCGCTTAACCGTCCCCGACCGTGCCGTGAGCAGCCGATGAAAATGCTCCTCGTCCAACTCCGGGTCGAGGGCGTCGGGGCCCAGCTCAGCTATCTGCGGCACCTCGTCCAGCCGGTGAACCAGCCACAATGCGACCCGCTTCTCGTGGCCCTGTTCCGTGACGTCGAGCATGCCCTCGGAGAAGCGGAGCTCGAGCAGAATCGGTCCGCGGAGTGAGGGTTTGCGGCTGGTCTCACCCATGCTCCAGCGCAGCCAGCCGGCGCGGCTGAGGTGCAGCGCCAGCTGAAGGTCGCCGGCGTGAAGGCTCAGGAACTTGCCACGCCGGGAGACCCTGTCGAGCCTTCGACCGGCCAGGGCGGATATCGGTGGGTCATAGGTCTTCAGAGCGGAGACCGACCGCAATCTGACGTGTTCGATTGGTTGGCCCGTCAGCGTCCGGTCGAGCCATCCGGCAAGACCCTGAATCTCGGGTAGCTCAGGCACGGGGCCGTCTCCTGCCGTTCCCACTCACGTACTACACTATCCCTCCCCAGAGGAGGCGTGGACCGGGCTCATTGGTATCCTAAATCAGCGCGTGACCGAGCCGGCGTCACGGGGACGTGCTGGAACCGGTAGACAGGCATGACTTAGGATCATGTGCCATTTGGCGTGAGGGTTCGAGTCCCTCCGTCCCTACCACTCCGGTCGAGCTGGAGATGCAGGCCGGCCATCGGTACGGTGAGCAGAGGCAGACGGGGCAAGGAGCGGATGCAGGTAGAGGTAGCGCCACAGGAGAATGGCAGCGCCCGGATGAGCGTGGTGGTGTCAGCCGAGGAGGTGGAGTCGGCCGTCAACGCCACCTATCAACGGCTGTCACAGCGGGTGAAGATCCCTGGGTTCAGGCCCGGTAAGGCTCCCCGCCAGGTGGTGCTACGAACGATCGGCGAGGAGTACTTCCTGCATCAGGCGACGGATGAGGTGCTGAGGCGTTGGTACCCCAAGGCTTTGGAGGAGAGCGGACTCGACCCAATCGCGCAGGGGACGCTCGATGCCGGCGACGATCACGGCCACGTGCATCCAGGGGAGGAGTTCCGCTTCGCCGCCACGGTCCCAATCAAGCCGTTGATCAGCCTTCCCGACTACCGGCAGATCAAGATCCCCGCCCCTCCGGTCATCGTTGCCATAGCGGACGTCGACGATGTCCTCGATAAGCTACGCTGGGACCGCGGCTCCTGGGAACCGGCGCCTGCACGAGCGGCTGAGGCCGGCGACGCCGTCCGTGTGAACGTAACCGGCCGAATCGGCGGCCACGAGGTCGCAGCCGAAGAAGACCTGCAGGTCGAGCTGGTCGCGGAGGAGGAGAGCGAGGAGGAGCGCAACCGGTTTGCCGACGATCCCCGATTTCCAGGGCTCAGCCGAAAGCTGGCCGGCTCCCGGGTGGGCGACATCAAGGATCTGGTGCTGCAGCTGCCTCAGGGCAAAGGCGAGGATCACTCAACCCCCAACACCATGACGGTGACGGTAATCGTCAAGGAGGTGCTGAAGCGCGCGCTTCCCCCGCTCGACGACGAGTTCGCTCGCAATGTAAGCAGCGCGGAGGATGTGCAGGGCCTGCGTGCGCTCATCCGTCGCAATCTGGAGCGGGAGCGGGCAGAGGAGGCGCGGACGCGGGTAGCCAGGGAGATTATCGACTCACTGATCGCGCGCACCAACCCACCGGCACCCGAGACGCTGGTGGAGAAAGAGATGGACTCCATCGTGCGCGACGCGCGTCGGTCGATCGAACAGGCGGGCATGAAATTCGATGAGTTCCTGATCATTGCCCACAAGTCGGAGGAACAATTCCGGCAAGAAAGTAGGCCTCAAGCCGAGCGTCGTGTCAAGCGCGACCTCATACTCGAATCCATCGTCGAGGCTGAAGGAATCGAGGTGACGCCGGAGGAGATCGAAGCGCAGGTCGAAACGATGTCTCAGTACGTGACGCGTTCCGACCGTGATTACGAGCGGCTCGTGCACTCCGAGCGCCTCCATGAGGCCGTTGCCGAGAATCTTGCCCGGAGTAAGGCCCTAAACTTGTTGGTGGAAATCGTCAGCGGCCTGAAGCCTGAGGAGGACGAAGACGAAGATGCGGACGACTCAATCGCTTTCGAAGCCGCGGAGGCCGACGACGACCAACCGGCGGAAGCAGCTACTGCCCAGTCCGGTAGCTGAGGGCGAGGGCAGCGTCACACACATATGAGCACCAGCGGATTGCGCGAACGACGCCAGGCGACATTCTTGCACTCGTCTGGATCTGTGGAGCTGATCTGGCCTTCCACGTTGCCGGTTCGGATTTCCCCCTTGATATTTCCTGTTCCAGGCCACACTCTGGAGATCGAACCATGAAACTGCGGCCATGACGTCCGAAAACTACCTCGTTCCAACAGTCATTGAGACGACCAACCGCGGCGAGCGGGCCTTCGACATCTACTCGCGGCTGCTCAAGGAGCGCATCATCTTTGTCGCCACTCCGATCAGTGACGAGGTGTCGTCGCTGGTCTGTGCTCAGCTGCTCTTCCTCCAATCAGAGGATTCCGACCGAGATATTTCCATGTACATTAACTCTCCGGGCGGCTCGATTACGGCAGGGCTGGCGATTTACGACACCATGCAGCTCATCGCTCCCGATGTGTCGACGTTCTGTATCGGGATGGCGGCCAGCATGGGATGCGTGCTGCTGGCCGGCGGAGCACACGGCAAGCGCTATGCGCTGCCCAATGCCACCATTCATTTCCATCCGGCCATCATCACCGGCGGTCTGGCCGGCTCTGCTCCCGACATCGAAATCCATGCGCGGGAGCTGCTTCGGCTGCAGGAGCGAAATCTTGATATACTTTCACACCACACGGGAAAGCCGGTGGACCAGCTCAAGACCGACTTTCAACGGGATCGCTTCTTCACAGCAGAGCAGGCCCAAGAGTACGGATTGGTTGATGAGGTTGTGTCGCAGCAGCCGGCAGCCGTGCCGGTGGGAGGCTGACCGGTGAGCAGGGGGTCGCAGGTCAGCTCTGGACAGGCGGGGGGCGACAAGCAGTGTAGCTTCTGCAGCCGGCCGCGGAGCGATGTCGGGAAGTTGATCGCCGGGCCCCACGCGGTGTTCATCTGTGACCAATGCGTGCGGATGTGCGCCGAGATCATCTCGGCAGCCGAAAACGCCGTGCCCTCACGGGGAATCTAATGGCGGGCTCCAAGACTCCTCGGGTGCAGTACCGCTGCTCATTTTGTGGCAAGAGCCAGGAGCAGGTGCACCGCCTGATTGCGGGACCTGGCGGCGTCTACATCTGCGACGAGTGCATTGATCTCTGCCAGGAGATCATCGCCGAGGAACAGTCCGCGGCGCCGGCCACGCGACTTCCGATCACCAAGATCCCGACACCCAAGCGGATCATGGAGCAGCTCAACCAGTACGTGATCGGACAGGATCGGGCCAAGAAGGTGCTGTCGGTTGCGGTCTACAACCACTACAAGAGAGTGGCCGCAGGCATGCAGATCGACGATGTCGAGCTGGGCAAGTCGAACATCCTCCTCATCGGCCCCACCGGCTGTGGCAAGACCCTCCTGGCTCAGACACTGGCGCGAATCCTCGACGTGCCGTTCTGCATCGCCGATGCCACCGCTCTGACCGAGGCCGGCTATGTGGGGGAAGATGTCGAGAACATCCTGCTGCGGCTGATCCAATCGGCCGACTTCGACATCGGACGCGCCGAGAAGGGCATTGTGTACATCGACGAGATCGACAAGATTGCCCGCAAATCCGACAATCCTTCCATCACGCGAGATGTGTCCGGTGAAGGCGTGCAACAGGCTCTGCTGAAGATCATCGAGGGCACTGTTGCGAACGTGCCTCCTCAGGGTGGTCGCAAACATCCACACCAAGACTTCATCCAGATCAACACGGCCAACATTTTGTTCATCTGCGGCGGCGCCTTCGAGGGACTGAGCAAGATCGTCGATCGGCGCGTGGGAAAGAACCGGCCCTACGGCTATGGAGCCGAATTCGTCAAGGATGAGGAGACGCCTCAGCAGGGTGCGGTCATTCCCGAAGACCTCCTGCAGTACGGCCTCATCCCCGAGTTTGTCGGTCGTCTGCCAGTCATCGTGGCGCTGGAGCCTCTGAACAAGGACTCGTTGATTCGAATTCTGACCGAGCCCAAGAACGCCATCGTCAAGCAGTATCGCAAGTTCTTCGAATTGGACAAGGTCGAGCTGGTCTTCACCGAGGAAGCGCTTCAGGAAACCGCGGTTCAGGCACTCTCCCAGAAGACCGGCGCCCGAGGGCTGCGGACCATCGTCGAGGACGTGTTGCTCGACATTATGTACGACATGCCGTCTCGCAACGACATCAAGAGTTGCACCATCACCGAGAAGGTGATCCTCAAACAGGAGGGCCCTCTCCTCGAGCCTTCACCGCTCCCCGCCCGGGACGAGGACGAGGAGCTCATCGGCTACGACGAGAGCGCCTAGGCCTCGGCCTTCCCCGGTCTCGGTTCAGGCCTCAGGAGTCGAACATCGACGAGCTTTCGCTCCGATCCTTCGGGGATAGCCGCATGGGGCGGCCCCGTCCTGCTACTCGCGTCCGGGACTACCCATTGAGTGTTAGTGCCGGATCACCCAGGATGTTGTAGGAGCGCACCACGTCCATGTAGTCGCCGTCACTGCCGTGGAGCTTGACCATTCCATCCTTCGCCAGCTCCAGTGCCGTACCTACGCTGTCGCCCTTCGCCAGGTATCCATAGAAGTAGGGGGTACCGTCAGGGGTCAGCTCGGACGTGCCGCCGGCCAGCGTGGCTTGGGGCACGGCCAGATCCTCGCCGCTCGATCCCAGGGTCAGCACTGCACCCGTCGGATTGCCCTTGGAGTCCACGGCGTTGAGGAGCTGCAGGTCCAGGTTCGATGCCGCTCGGGGATCGAGATAGTCGGTTGCCTGGCAGCCCCACTGAAACACGAGCGCCGGTTTGTCGCTGTTGGTGAGCAGGGAGACATCCGGGGCCTTGAGAATCCCGCCACAGCTGCTCCATTCGGTCAGATTCCCATGGCCTGTAAAGTTGACGATCTCCTGCCCAGCATCCCAAGATTTCATGAGATCCTGCTTGATCGCGTCATCATGACTGGTGTCGCCGTTGTCGTAATACGCGCTGACGCTGAAGCCTTTGGGGAGAGCGGCAGCCATCTGCGTGCTGGTATCGGCGAACGTCGGATCGCCGGTCTGACCACAGTAGGAGGAGCTTGATCCGTACCCTGCAGTGAAGACTGCACGGCTCTTGTAGGCGGGCAGCCAGGAATGAAAGTTGACGGTCCGATTCACCTCCGTCCGGAGCTGCGTCACCGACAGTGCCGGCAGGCGGCCGATGGCGAGGTCGGGCGCATCGGTGGAGGATGTCGGCGGGACCGCGTACTCGTTGTCTGAGGCAACCAGGCCCGAATAGGTCGAATTGACGTAGAGCGACGGCATGAGGCTCAGGTTGTCGGGATTCGCCGAGCCGCAGATGCCGCTGGAGGGGCATTTGAAGAAGTTGTGGTAATCGAAGGTGTCGCCCCCAACGAGCAGGACATACCTGGTGCCGAAGTGTGAGTGAGCGTAGGCGACGTAGGCGCGGATGGCCAGTGGATCGACGTAGCCGTCACCGGGCCTGCCCGCGGCTCCCGGGGCGACGAAGGTGCCGGTCGCGCCTCGGTACTGGTCGTATATGGACGTGACCGTCACTGTCCTGACGGTCATCCCTTGAGAGCGGTGCAGCGCGACCAGAGGTCCTACCGCGCCCGCTAGGGCCGGATTGGCGATGATGAGGTATTGGGCGCTCTTTGGGGCACCGACTGTCAAGGGACCTGGGTCGACGCGAGACGCAGTCATGGGGGTTAGCGGAGCGTTGGTGGCGACGTACCTCGCCGTGCCCGTCCCCGGGTCGTCGAAGGCCACGCCATGGCTCCCCGGGGCGCATGCGCCGCCGCTCACTGCCTTCATGCCGGCCATCACTTCTGTACTCGGGCCCTGGATCCGCCAGACCTCCTCGGTCGCGGAGCTGAATCCGCCGACGGCGAACTTGCCTCCAGAACCGATCCATTCAACCTGGTTGTGCGTCGCACAGAGTCGCTCCCGATAGGAGATGGAAAAGCTCTGCGGCAGAACTTCGTCCTGGAAGACTCCCGGCTGAAGGGTTGAGGTATAGGTGAGCTGATTCGACGGCACCAGATCCGAGCAGGGAAAGGTGCCCGTGTCCACGGCTACCGCGGCGGGCTGCCCACTCGGGGAGTGCCAGATGAAGCTGCCGTTGCTCGATTTGGCCACGCTTACCGTGTGGCCGTTTACCGCTAACGTCAGCTCATGGGCAGGTGTGGGGGCGGAGGCCGAGTCGGTGTATCCCTCGACGGGGGCACGTATCGAACACGTCCCCCCGTTTACAGGGTTCGTGAGTTGAAAGCGAACGGCACATGAGGCCGAATCGGATGAAGAGGACACCGTGGAGCTGGGGCATGCGCCCTCTATCCCACCGAATCCAACCAGCAGATCGGCCTCCTTCCAGTTTTGGTCTCCGGCTGAGGGAAAGGCTGCATTCGTAGTGTCATTGGGGATGCCGGAGACGGGAGCGGAGCGAAGGCTGCGCTGTTGGTCGGTGTAGCTGGCCAACCCAACTGAGGACGTCACCGACGGAACTGAGCTCGTTACCGTTGTAACCTGGCTGCCGTTACCCGGGACATCCTCCAACATGTAAGCGTTGATCGTGGTGTAGGTGTTGTTGATGGGATGACCGTAGAACTCGACGTAGTCTGATGGTCCAAAGGTCGAGTCGGACGGCGCCCCGCGATGCAGATAGAGGGGCACAAGGCCCTGAGAATCACTGAGCTGAAGATGACTCAAGCTCAGAGTGGAGGGCTGGATTCCGTGCGCCTCGAGGAATCCGTAGGTGACGCGATAAATGCCCTCTGCTTCGACGGTCAGCTTCACCACCGTGGGTGTTGTCGAGGCGGCTCTGACGTTGACCGGACCGTTGGCATTTGCTCCAACGAGAAGGAACACCGCCATCAGCACGGCTAGGATTGCAATCTTCGATCTCACTTCTGCTCCTGTAGCCATCGGGGCGGCTCGTACCGGAATCTCGTCTACCATGGAGTTGCCGTGCACTGCCGCTTCGCTATTATTGACAATTCACTCCGCCATAGCAAGGTTCGCTGCTGGCGGCAAGGCCAAGTCGACCCAGATTCTTGAGCACTTTTGCACTCGCTCGCCGCCTCGTACTAACCGCGTGAAGCTCACGCGACTCGGCCAGCAGCTGCTGCTTGCCGTTTTGATGCTATGTCCGGGACTTCTGTTGCCGGCGTCCGTGAATGCGTCCGCCGTCGCCATCGCGAATGGGCACATGGCGGCGACCGCGGGAGCGGACAGGCCGGCAGTGACGCACTTCCAGGCCGGCGTCACGACGGTGTATTTCGATTACTCGGTGCTCACGCCCTCGTCGTCGGATGCCGTCGATGTAGAGGTGTTCAAGGGCGGGCTTTCAGGGAAGCCCCTGATTACAAAACAGCTCTACGTCGGCCTGGCGGACGACTTCTACGTTCCGTTGAGGACGGCAAACAAGACGGCATGGCCAAAGCTCGGTTACTGCACCCTTCTGTTTGTCAACGGCGTCCGGCAGGACGGGGGAGGAATGCCGATAGGATGGTCGGTCGGAAGCGGAGGAACGCCGAGCTGTGCAACAGCCAAGAAGCCGGCCAAGCTGCAGGTGAACGTTCACACCGCCGCCCGCGCTGGAAAGCGGCGGCCGGTTCACGTGTTGGCACTGAGTAAGCATGCGGCGGTACCGGGTGCGACAGTTGTGCTCAAGGCACGGAGGGTGGGGGTCAAGAAGGTCCGCACTGCCTTAACCAATGCCGAGGGGAAGGCCGAGTTCAAGCACTTTGCTCCCAAGAAGCCGGGCGTCATCAGGGTTGTGGTCTCGAAGACGGGGTACGTAACCACGACGGTGACCTACCACATCGGGCGCTAGAGTGCATTCGGCACCATGAGTTCGACTGCGCGTATCCGGGCGGCCGTCCTGTCCGTCGCTGTCATGGTCTCGTCGGCTGCCGCCGTGCACCGCTCCTCTCCGCCAACCGCGACCCCATCCTCGAGCCACTCGCTGCGCTCGGGTCCGGTTGCACTCTCCATTGATCACACGGGCCTCTATCGCGTGTCCGGGACCTACCTCCGGAGTCACGGCATCGATTGGAGTGGAATCCCGGCTTCGCGTCTGGCGGTCGTGACCGACGGTCATCGAGTGGCACGCGAGGTCTCCACCAGCGGGCGTCTCAGCCGGTCCTCCTGGGTAGAGTTCTACGGTCGCTCGATCAAAACCTTGTACACCGGCACGGCGGTCTACGACCTGCTGGTCGACCGAAGGTCGGCGCGTGCGGCGCCTGGAATCGCCTCACTCAAGAAGGGGCGTTCGAGAACGGCCTCCTACCCGGCCAGTTTCAGTGAGGCCCGGCGGACGCAGTACGAGCCCATGGCCACCGGAGCGCACTGGTTCTACACCGAGCTGATCGCCAACGGCGGGCCGGACACCGTCGACGACCACATCCGTCTCTCGCACGTCGTTCGTAGCCCGGGCGTCGCCGATAGGCTCGCTGTCCGCGCGTGGGGCGTAACCGACTTCTCTGGTCCAGGTGCACAGCACGACCTCGTCATCGGCGTCAACAGCCATCGAGCAGCCGAGATGAAGTTCTCCGGCAACGTTTACAGGTCCGCCACGGTCGCGATTCCCTCAGACTGGTTGCGGTCCGGAACCAACGATGTCCGGCTGGAGCTGACGGGAAGGGTGCAGAATCAGTACAACCTGGACATCACCGACGTCGAGACCATCGACCTCACCTATGCGCGCTTCCTCGTCGCCCAGTCCGACCGCATAACCGCGACCCTTCCGGCCAAGAAGTCGACACGCATCCGCGGCTTCCGGAGCCGAGCCGTCCAACTGTGGAGAGTCGCCGGAGGGAGGACGGCCGTTGTCACAGGCGGCCGCGTGTCTCGATTCAAGAAGGGGTATGAGATCGCGTTCGTGCCGCCGGCGAACGGCACCTACATCGCCGTCGGGAAGCAAGGGCTGCTGCATCCGGCAGCCGTGTCGACCATACCGGGCACAAGCTACCTGAGCCGGGGTCCGGCGCATTTGGTGATCATTGCGCCCAGACTCTTCTGGCGGCCGCTGCAACCACTTGTCCACTATCACCAGAGCCGAGGTATGTCTGTCAAAGTGGCCACACCGGAGGATGTGTACGACGCCTACAGCCATGGCGTGGTCGACGGCAGGGCTTTGCGGCGCTATCTCGGCTACGCCTCCGGCCACCTCGGAACACGCGACGTGCTGTTGGTGGGCGTCGACACGTACGACTATCACGGGTATCTCAACTGCTCCAAGCAGACCTGTCCCGCGAACCCGAAGGATAAGAGTCTGGTGCCGTCGCTCTATGCGCGGGATGACTTCTACGGCCAGATTCCCTCGGACGAGCTGATGGTTGCTGGTAAGGGCGGCGCTCCGACCATGGCAATCGGCCGCATTCCGGCCGTCACTCGAGCTCAGGTGAAGACCGCGGTCGCCAAGACGATCCGCCTGCTGTCCGCGCCGCTACCGGCTCATCCCGCTGCCGTCTTTGCCTCCGGCAGCGAGGATCCCGGATTCCAGAGCACGAGCCAGGCGCTGGCTCAGTCGCTGCCCGGTCAATTTGCCGCGACCTTTGCCGAGGAGTCGCAGCTCGGAGCGTCCGGAGCCCGACAGGTGCTGTTGAAGGCGATCAAGGACGGAGTCAGGATCGTGGATTTCGTGGGGCACGGCAACATCGACCAGTGGGGCAATCCCCCCGCCCTGCTTGAGAGTGGCGACGTGTCCGGTTTGGACAACGGCACTCGGCCAGAGGTCTTCTTCGGCTGGGGCTGCCAGACGGCCTACGACGTGGATCCGACCGATCGCGCTCTGAACGCACGCCTCCTGTTCGCCAAACACGGAGGCGGCGCGCTTACCGTAGGCTCGACCGGTCTGGATCTGCTGCAGCCCCAGGCCGAGCTGGCTCAAGCCCTGTACACGCAGCTGTTTCATGCCTCCAAGGAGCAGACGATCGCCGAGGCGCTCCAGCATGCCGAGGACGCCATTCTTGCGCGAGATCCCTCGACAATTCAGCCGATCCAGAGTTACGAGCTGTTCGGGGACCCCGCAGTGCCGGCTTCCGTTCTTGGTCATTAGTCCGAGGCCGGAGTGGGACGCTGGCCGAGGCCTTCTGGGGCTTCGGCTCCGACGGACGGGTCGGGCCGGCTACGTCGAGAGGAAAGGAAAAGCCCCAGCGCTATGCCGGGGCCTTGGTTGGGCTTAACGTCTGCTTGAGCAGCTACTTCCGCTTGCCGGACTTCGCGGTGCTGCAGAAGTCCAGGGTCACCAGGTACTGACCTCTCCACACAACCACTCCGGCTCCTGCCATCTGGTAGGCCCCCAGGAGTACGCGCCGGTGGCTCGGGCTCAGGTCGAACCCGTCCATTACCGCACTGATTGAGGCACCCAGACCCACGTCCTCACCCCAGGAGCTACAGGTCATGCCGGCCTTTGCCATGCGCTGCGCAGGGTTCGATCCGTTGGAGCCGATGTGGGGGTGAGAGTAAAAGTATCCATAGCGAGCGGCGTCCTGTGAATGGCCCAGGGCAGCTCTGTCCACGCGGGAGTTCCCGTGAATCTTCGGCTCCCTGGCGGCTGTCCTGACCTTGTTGACCAGCTTGAGTGCGAACTTAGCCAGTACCCTCTCGCCGTGATTCCGGGGATCTGCCGGGAATGAGGGGCCATTCAGGATGGCCGGGGTGACGCCATCGTAGACAGGCACATTGAAGACCTGCAGCTCTTGGGAGCTGAGGATCTCTACCTGATACACTCCCTTGGTCCGAAAGGGGATGCGGGACTTGAAGGTGCTGCCCCGGATGGTTAGGGAGTACATCTGGACGCGGCCGTCAGGCTGAGTGACGTAGACGTGGGGATCGAGAGCCACACCCGTACGCCCGTGAGCGTTGACGGTGCGCTCGGCGCCGTTCATCACGGCATGCAGGCCTCGAAGCTTGGCGTGGAAGGTCGGATTGTCGAAGAGGTCCTGAAGATGGAGGGTGCCGATCTGCACCGTCACGCTGTTCTCCGGGACGAAGGAGAGGCTGAGCCCAAAGACCTGCTCGGCGAACCCCGGAGCCCAAGCGCTACCGCTGAGGTGCGATGCGGCATCCACCACGATTCTGTAGTCGCCGTGAGCGTTGGTGGTCGCTGTGGCGGAGCCAAACTGAACCTGAGCGGCGGCGATGGGCTTGTTTAGGCTCGAGTAAACGGCGCCCGAGAGGGTGATCTTGACTTGAGCGGCCGAGGCCATGGTCGTCGAGGCAGCGAGGAGGAGGAGGCATGCAATGCCGGCGGCAAGGATTTGTCGAGCATGAGCGGGCGACTGGCGGCGGTTCATGGTCTGTAGGGCTCCTGTTGAATGTGCATGAGGGTGAGGCTGACAAGACGGCTTCCATCTCGTGCTAATGATCCGGAAGGCGTCAGGTCATCATTCCCGTGCAGGCAGGCATCATCCATCACCATCTCCGGCAGTCCACACGATATCGTTGGGGAGCCCTTTCGGACTAGCGATCTCGGTGAACGTGACACGCGTCACCGGGCGCTTGCGCACCCAAGTTGAGGAGAGATTCGAGGTGGGGACCGGAGTCGTCGCCTCTACGCAGGCCCCACCAGTTCCAGCTGCGGCCTACTCCGTCTCAGCGAGCCGGCTATAAGGAGCTTCGGCTTCCGCTGCGAGGCTTGCCAGGCGGGACGACTCTGGCAGCCGCGGAAGGATAACCGGCCGTAGGACTACAAGCGGGCAACATCCGCTTCTGTTGACCGAATGTCCCCGCTTGTCTAGAGGATTTCTGACCTACGAGACCCGACACGCCACCATTTGCCCGCCTGGACCTTTGAACGAGCCGGGCCACATTGGCCTACCCAGAAGTGGGCCGCAGCGTTTGAAGAAGAGGGTC
>DASRCF010000211.1:0-8087 GCA_035653255.1 Chloroflexota bacterium | reverse complement strand
AACGCCACGGCCGGCTCGAATTACTACGTGGTCTCGGTCGACGGCCGGCGGTACCGCACAACGGCGCCGAATCTACAACTCAGTGGCACTCTCACGCCCGGGCGTCAATATGCGTGGCGAGTCGCGGCCGTTTACGGAAGCACCAAACGGCCTTCTCGCTGGGCCCAACTTACTGTCGCCAGCGAGCCAGCGCTGCCTCACGCGATCCCGCTCACTCCAGGCCCTGTCGTGACCGTGGCCGCCAATCAAAATGTGTCCTTCTGTTGGACCGCCAACGCCAATGCCTCGGGCTTCCATCTCTACATCGGCGGCGGACCAACGCGCATTCGCCGCTTCATCAGCCGCACGGCCACACGACCAATGCGGCCTTTCGGCCGGTGCGTCGACCAGTTCCTTGCTCCCGGGCACCATTACGGCTGGCGCCTGGGAACTCTCACGCCTCTGCACGCGGAATCATGGACGCCGTGGCACCACCTGTTTGTGCAGAGCTCAAGCGGCACCCCAACCCCGGCGGCCACCGCGACGACGCCTGCCACCGTGGCGACGGCGCCGCCCGCTTCGACGGCCGTCGTTCCCTAGTCCGCTCTCCGCACTGCGATTGTGCAGGCGGGTGTCGCGAGGGCTTCAGGTACGCGCCTACGACGCCAGCTTCAGTCTCGTGCGCTCGATGACGGCTTCGGTGAACTCGGTAGTTCCAACCGAGCCGCCGATATCTGGTGTGCGCACTCCATCCTCGACCGCCTCGAGCGTGGCCTCACGTATTGCCCTCCCGGCCCGCTCTGCTTCCGGGTCACCCTCGAAGTAGGAGAGCACCGACGCGACGGCCAGGATCATAGCCATAGGATTGGCGATGTCTTTGCCGAACAGGGCCGGAGCCGTTCCGTGCGGTGCCTCAGCCATGACCACCTTCGGCCGCAGATCCTCGTCGAAGCTGAGAAGCATGGATTCTGCTCCCGCGATGGATCCGAAAAGCTGCATCACCAGGTCGCTCAGAAGGTCGCCGTCTCGATTCAATGTGGGAATGACCAGGGGGTGGTCCCCACCCGTGAGCAGCAGCGCAAACGTGGCATCGATGAGCTCCGGCCGGTAGGCGACGTCCGGATGACGCTTGTGGGCGGCATCCATTTCCTCCTTGAGCATCCCCTCATAGATCGGACTTACCGTAAATTTGGGTCCGCCAAAGACCACGGCGGTCTCCTTCTTGGCCAGGCGAAACGCATATTCCGCCACCGAACGGCAATCCTTTCGGCGGATCAGCTCCGTGCGGTAGGCGAGCTCGTCGTCGCTCTCGTTCTGCCGCCACTCTTGGGCTCCGTAGGCATCGTTGACGGCCATCCGGACCACGGCGATAGGAGCGTGCAGTCCGGCAAGCGGCGCGATGCCCGGTATTCGCCGCCCGGTACGGACGATGACCGTTCCCTCGATCTCGCGACGAAGGATGGCGTTCGGTGAGCCCACGTCGCCCGCGTGGACAGGGGTTATTGTGGCCGCCTTCAACCCGAAGCCGACCTCGCGCATCGCCGCAGCAGCCTGGAAGACAACTCGATTCTCGGTCGCGCGCCGATTTTCCAGGCTCAGATCGAAATGTTGGAGCTCAGTCTCGAACCCGACGATATCGGGATCGAGGACGCGGAGTGCTTGCTCCAGCAGCTCTTGGCCGGTCTCGTCGCCCTCGAGGACGACCAGGGACCGGCTGCTCATGAGAGCGTGCGAGTCTCCTGGAGGCGCCGGCCCATTGGTGAATCAATGTGGGGGTTGCTCTCATCCCCCGCGCCTGCATCGTCGACCGGGAATAGCGAATCTTCCCCGTGGGCAAAGAAGAACTCCGCCGCCTTGATCAGATCGGGATCGGTGAGTGCCGCCAATCGAAGCCGCACCACCAAGTGATGAAACATGCGGTCGATCAGGCGTTCGGTCAGCTCCAGCGTCAGGCTGCGCTCCCTTTCGCTCAGCCCGGCAAGGCGCTTCGCCACGCGATCCAGCTCTGACTGCCGGACTTCGTCGACGTGTGCTCTCAACGCATGAATGATCGGCCCCACGCGCTGGATGCTCTCCCGACTTAGGAAGTCGTGCACCTCGGCACTAATGATGCTGTCCACGAGGGCCAGGTCTTCCTGGTCCCTTGGAGCCGGTGCGCGCACGGCGTCGATATCGTACACCATTACTCCCGTTGGCAATCCGTCACCAACGGTGACGTTGCGTGGCACCGAGAGGTCGAAGACCAGCTTGGGGCCGGGCCGCGTGAAGTGACGGGCTTCGAGTACGGGAGTGCGGGCCCGGGTCGCACAGCAGACGATATCGAATTGGTCGAGGCGAGCAGTTGCCTCGTGCAGCGAGAGGACGCTTGCTCCGGTGCCCGTTGCGATCGATTCCGCCGATCCCAGGCTGCGATTCGCGACCGTCAACTCGCACGCATCGGCAAGCTCTTCGAGCAGAAGGCGTGCTATGCGCCCCGCCCCGATGACCAGCACTGAGGCCTGGTGAACGTCGAGATGGTTACGGGCCATCTTCGACGCCGTTCGGGCCACGGAAGCATCGACCTGTCCGATGGCCGTATCACGGCGAATGCGCCGGCCACACCGGATGGCGGCCCGAAAGAGCGAATCAAGCGCCGGTCCGAGTGCTCCCGTCTCGCGGGCGTGAGCCACCGCGGCACGCACCTGGCCGCCGATCTCGTGCTCGCCCACGATCTGCGATTCGATCCCTGCCGCCACTCGAAACAAGTGCGACACCAATTCTCGACCGCGTCGCACCCTAAAGTACGGCACGGACGATGGATTGAGCTGCTGCAGCAGGGCGCGGGCCTCCGTGACCGCCGCATCGTCGCCCGACGAGAGGTAGATCTCCGTGCGGGCGCATGTGGAGAGGATGACGGCCTCGTCGATCAGCGGATTCTCCATCAGCCGGCGCAGGGCTTGCAGCTCCGCCTCACCGGTGACGACCATCGCTTCTCTAACCGTCACGGGGCAGCCATGATGATCGACGCCGATCTCAAAGAGCGACACTCGGCCTCCTCTCCGGCCCGGTTGTCTCAGTCTACCCATCACGCCTGCCATCCCCGACGTTCGACGGCTGACCCTTTGGGAAAGTTCCCATCCAGAACCGGACAACTCGAGCTGACCTTGGGCAAACTCGTTCGGCGAAACGCGAGATTCGGGCTACCGCGCACCTAATCGCCCGGTACGGCGATCCTCTGTCGCAACAGGTCGACGGTCAGGAACCCTTCCTCGGCGAGGGTGCTCACCAGCTCGCGAACACGGTACTCCTCTCGGTCTTCGGGCAGCTCCCGCAAGAGGCGGCACATCGATACCGGGGCCGTAGTTGCCGATACAGCGCGCAATATCTGGCCCCGCCAGTAGCGATTGCTTTGACGAAAGTTCTCGCTCCCCGATATCCGCGCGCGACGCGGCTTCCTCACGCTCAGGGCGCCAAAGTCGATCATGGCCTGATTCCACTCCCAGGCCTGTCCGGGCGGCAGGAGTCGAGCGGCGATGTCCTGCACCTCGGCTTCACGGAGAGTCGCCGAGAACGTGGGGTCGACGAGCCACTGGATCGCCGACCGGACGTTGGTCTCAACAACGGCCACCTGGGCATCGAAGGCAAAGCAGGCGATGGCGGAAGCAGTGTATGCCCCCACTCCCGGAAGCCGTCGTAACTCCTCGACCGTCTGGGGAAAGGCGCTGCCACGATCGAACTGGATCGCCATTGCCGCTTGGTGCAGGTAGAGTGCGCGCCGGTTGTATCCGAGTCCGCGCCATGATTCGAGCACACTGCGGAAGGGCGCGACGGCGAGCGCTCCAACTTCAGGGAACAGCTGTAGGAACGAATGGTAGGCCGGGGCCACGCGCGAGACCTGGGTCTGTTGGAGCATGACTTCTGAGACCATGATCCGGTACGGATCGCGGGTGTGCCTCCAGGGAAGATCCCTGCCGTGCTGCCGAAACCATGACAGTACATGGCGCCTGAAGTCGCCGATGCGAGTCGGGCTCAGAGCGTTGACGCCTTGATGGTCTGGTTGATTCATGCCTCGGCTTCTACACTCGAATGATGTCATCTTTGGTCAGGCCGCTCTACGAGCTGCAGCAGATCGATCTCGCCATCGTCGATCACGGAGCCAAGTTGGAGTCCCTGGGCGTCCGCCTTCAGGGAGACCGCGAGCTTGACCGGTTGCGAGAGCAAACGAGCGCCCTTGAGGCAAGGCTGGAAACGGCTCAGCGAAGCCTGAGGAGTGTTGAGCGCCGGGTTGAAGAATTGGGCGAGACTGCCGAGCGGCTCAACCAGCGGTTATATGGAGGGGCAATTCATGACGCGCGGGAGATGGCGTCAATCGAAGCCGAGATTGCTCATGCCGACGCCCGCAGGTCGAAGGCGGAGGACGAAGAGATCGAGCTGATGGAGCAGGTGGAGACTCTCGAGGCTTCACTGGCTCAGGCGAGGTCGCAGACCGAGGAACGAAGCCAGCGCAGGGAGCGAGAGGTGCCTGAGCTGGAGGCCGACCGGGCACGGCTGGCCGCCGAGCTCGAGGAGCTCAAGATCGAGCGGAGCAAGCGGGCAGCCGAGATCGCGCCGGCTCAGCTTGGCCTCTACACGCGCCTACAGGACCGGCATGGCCAGGCGGTGGCCAGGATCGAAGGCGGAGTCTGTCAGGTGTGTCGGGTTCAGATTCCTCCGGCCGACGTGCAACACGCCCGGGCAGAGCGCCTGGTCCAGTGCACAAACTGCTCCCGCATCCTCTTCGTGCCCTAGAAAGCCATGGCGCCGACCTGTCGCGAGGGCGGTGTGAGGCGGTGGTCTCTAGGCGATCAGCTGAACGACGGTGATCACGGCTCCAAGCAGACTACTCAAGGCGCCGAGGAAGCTGAGGATGCCTGTGACGACCCGCAGGTTCTCTGTCATTGCCATATCTCCCATCGATTTCAAAGACAACTTCATCCTGAGTTTGAGTGGGAACCTGTTACGCGGATCTTACGGCGATGTCAACAAATCATTACGGCCGCCCATCAAAGGAATTGCCGTTCACCTGAAATCGTGGGTATACTGACGCTGTTCGGAGACGGTGCAGAGGAGGGAGGACGTGGGTCGAAAGCTCGCTCCAGGCGTGCTCCTGGTGGTGCTGACTCCCGTACTTCTTGGGGGATGTGCTGTTGGGCTGCCGGGCAGCTCGACTCCGACTCCCACCTCCACGCCTACGGTGGTACCCACAGCGACGCCGATACCGAGTGCGTCGGCGGCCATCAGCGCCGTTCAAACCATGGTTTGTTGGGGCGCAGCACCGGCCAGCAACATCACTGGATGTCCCACGCATCCGACAGGTACATCCGGACCCTGCTACCAGGTCACGCCTCAGTGGACACCGCCAGCATGCCCCGTCACCTCAAAACTCGAAGCGCGGCTGCGCCAGAACCCGACATCAGGTCGCGGCGGAGGAGCCGATCCGATCTGCCGGTGTCAGAATGTTCCCACAGATCTGACCTTCACACCCCTGCTGCGAACGCCGACTCGCGATGTCATCGAGGTGGTATGGAATTTTGGCGGACCATCCACCGCGCACAGCTCCTCGAACCCGGCCATTGACTACGTAGTCGTGAATCGAGGCGGCACCTGGCTGGTGGACGATTCCTATTGTTCCGGGTATCCCACTACAAGCATCTACAACTCGCCTGTCGGCCCTTGTGGATAGAGGACTCGAGAGCAAGCGACCCTCCTGCCCGTAAAGACCTTCCGCGGGAGTCATCCAGATGTGGATCAGGCAGGATCTGTCCCCCCAGCGCCGATCCGGCTTAATCCCCACCTTCCATCAGGCTCAGCTTGGACCCGCATGAGCGTGGCAGGGGATAACGAGGATCAGCAAGGCGCTGCGCGGTGGGAGCTACTTGATCTTTGCCAGCTTCTGGATTGACGCCTTCTTCTGCTGAGCCTGTAGCCAGAGCGAGAAGTAGAACTGCTGTGCAGTCTTGGCAACGGATGAGGAGTACGGCGCGGTATGCCGGCTCAGCACCAGGACCACGTGGTACCCGTACTGGGAATGCACGAGCTGTGGTGTGCCGACGGGTCCCGTGAAGACGGCGGTGTCGAAGGGCAGGACGAAGCTGCCCGGGTAGAGCAGCCGGCTGGAAGGATTCGTGGAATTGGAGAGCACCCCGCCCTTGGGTGCGCTACCCGGATCGGCCGAGCACTTCTTTGCCAGCTTGGCGAAGCTCACCCCATGCTCGACCTTTCGTAGAAGCTTCTGCGCGAGCTTCTTCGCCGTCGCCGTAGTCAGCGCCACCTTGGAGCATTTGTTGGCCCCCGGCGATATGAGGATGTGTTCAGCCGTGGCCACGGGACCGGACTTTGCCAGGGGTGTCACGGCGTTCTCCACCTTCGGGAGAAGGAGATTGACGCGCGCCACGTACTTGAAATCCGCCAGCGTCAGGCCTCGCTGTTTCAGGCTGGCGCGAAAGGCCGCCGGACCACCGCCACCGCGGATGGCTTGGTTGATCTGTCCGTTGATAGCTTTCTCCGACGCCGTCATCCCGTGGGACTTGGCGTACTGAAGAACCAACTCATTCTGGATGAGCTGCTGCATGTTCTGCTGGTAGATGGTGCTGGTAGGAGTGGTTCCCTGCGCCTGTCGCACCCCGTAGTTCATGAAGTCTCGGAACAGAGACATGGGAATCCCCTGACCGTTGACGATCGCGGCTTCATTCCCCCCGGTCACCACCACAGTAGGGAGGGGCGCCGGGGTCGCCGTGGGAGTGGCCCCGGGTGTGGAGCTGCCGGACTTCGGTTGTACCTGCTGCAGGCCGCAGCCGGCAAGCAGGAGCAGCACTCCCACCATCGGGACGGTATGGACAAATCGTAGCGATTTCACTGTGCCTCCGTGCACGATATCAATTTGTTCGGCCGGAAGCACACCAGAGGAAATGTCCCGGACAATCGACAGCACATTATTCTAATCGCACCGTCTCGACATAACCGCGGTCAACAATCATCCGGGTCGTCGGCCTGTTGTGCGGTGTCCCAGAGCCGCTTGGCAGCCGCGAAGGCGACTTCCCCGGAGAAGCCACGCCTTCGGAGAAAGGCGTGCATGGCCTGGAAGAAGTGGTCGCGATCGGATGAGGCAAGTAGGCGACCCTTTCGGAGGCCGGCTTGATAGGCGAGCTGCTCCTCTGAGGGAAGTCCGGCGAGGCCCGCCTCGATGTCGCCCCGGCCCACACCTTTCTGCCTGAGCTCATGCGCCAGCGCCATCCGTCCTCTCGGAGCGAAGCGGGTCCGGTTCTCGGCCCAGAAGGCTGCAAAGTCGACGTCACCGGCCAGATCTGCCGTCTCCAGCCGCTCCATCTCCCGGTCGACAACACCGTCGGGGATACCATGGCGCCTGAGATAGGATCTAAGCTCTCGGATGCTGCGGGGGCGATAGGACATGTACCGCAGCGTCAAGCTTCGTGCCGATTCGCCGAAAGCCCGGTCGAGGCTCGTCTGTAGTTCGTCCGGACTCAAAGACTGACCCTCGAACAGTCCGGTCGCTCCCATCTCCACGCTCGACAGTGTGGCCACGACCTCGCCGTCGACCTCAACTGTCCAACGAGCTGGACGCCTGGATGCTTGCCGGAGTCCGGTCACCGTCGCCATCACTCCTTGTCACTCGCCCGGGACTGCTTTTCCCGATCATTCTTGGCTGCGATCTCATCGTCGACCAGCTGCCGCCTCAGCACCTTCCCCATGGGCGACTTGGGCAGCGCGTCTCGAAACTCTATCGCCCGCGGAATCTTGTAATGGGCCAGGCGGCCCTCGAGCCACTTGGAGATGTCGCGTCTGGTGGCCGTCTCACCCGGACGCAGGACGATCCATGCCTTGGCGATCTCGCCACCGAAACGATGGGGGATGCCGGCGGCAGCCGCCTCCAGTACCTTCGGATGCTGGTAGAGTGCCTCCTCTATCTCGCGGGGCGCAATGTTCTCCCCTCCGGTGATGATCAGGTCCTTCTTCCGGTCCACGATGAAGAAGAAGCCCTCCTCGTCCATGACCGCGATATCCCCCGTGTGCAGCCACGAGTTCTTGAGCGTCTCGGCCGTATCGTCGGGTTGGCGCCAGTAACCGGCCAT
>DASRCF010000210.1:0-5686 GCA_035653255.1 Chloroflexota bacterium | reverse complement strand
CCGCGCAACACCACCATCCCCACTCACAAGAGTGAGACCTTCAGCACGGCCGAGGACAACCAGACGGCGGTCGACATCCACGTGACCCAGGGCGAGCGCGAGATGTCTCGCGACAACAAGACTCTGGGGCGGTTCCGGCTGGAAGGGATTATGCCCGCGCCGCGCGGCATTCCCCAAATCGAGGTCTCCTTCGATATCGATGCCAACGGCATCCTCAACGTCACGGCCAAGGATCTGGGAACGGGACGGGAGCAGAAGGTGACCATCACTGCTTCGACGAACCTGAACCAGAGCGACATCGAGCGCATGGTCAAGGAGGCCGAGCAGCACGCCGACCAGGACCGCGCGATGCGCGAAGAGGCCGAGACCCGGAACAAGGGCGAGCAGTTCGCCTACTCGGTCGAGCGATTCATGTCGGAGTCGGGCGACAAGGTACCGGCAGCCGAGAAGCTGGACATCGAGAACAAGCTGCAAGCTCTCCGGGACGCGCTGAAGGAAAACGACATCAGCCGGATTCAGTCGGCTCAGGAGAGCCTCGAGCAGACCTTCAACCAGGCCGCGCAGGCCGTATATCAGCAGACGAGCGCCGAGGCGGAAGCCCAGCCGGCAGGAGCCGACGGCGCCGGCGCGACAACGGAATCCCAGACGCCGGATGACGTCGTCGAGGCCGAGTTCCACTCCTCCGAGGAGGGAGCGTAATCTGAACGCCATCGTGATCCGGACCTCCCTCAGAGGTCCGGATCGTTACCGGCAGCCGATACGCAATCTCAGGAGATAGACATGGAACAAAGCTCAGAAACGCGAACCTCCACCGAGGAGGACGCCGTCGGCGGAGGTACCCAGGAGCCAGAGGCTCAGGAAGTCGCAGACCCGTCGAGCCTGGCCGTCGAGCTTGACGAGGCGCGACGCCAGGCCGAGGAGAACTACGACAAGTTTCTTCGCGCCCACGCCGATATGGAGAACTACAAGAAGCGGATTGAGCGCACGTACGCCGATCTGGCCAGAAACTCCAAGAAGGACCTGCTTCTCAAGCTCCTGGGGGTCAAGGACAACCTCGAGCGGGCTCTCACCTACGGCTCGGACGAGGCTCCAGGCCAAAACGAGAGCGTCATCCAGGGAGTCCGGCTCACCGAGTATCAGCTCGATCAGCTCCTACGAGCTGAAGGAGTCGTGCCGATGGAGCTGGTGGGAAAGCCCTTCAATCCGGAGCAGGCAGACGCTCTCAGCACGGTCGTCGACCCTGCGGTCCCCGACCACACCATCGTCAATGAGGTACAGCGTGGGTACCTCTATCAGGATCAGGTGCTGCGGCCGGCAAAAGTGGTTGTGGCCGTTCACCAGACCGGAGAACAAGTTTAATGTGCCCTGGGTCGCGGCCTCAAGGTAGCCGCCCTCATCTACCCTGGCTCCCGCCACAGAAGCGAACCCAGGACTAGGCTCGTCATGGAATACAAGGACTACTACAAGACCCTCGGAGTGGACAAGAGCGCGGGCGAGAAGGATATCAAGCAGGCGTACCGCAAGCTCGCCCGCAAGTACCACCCTGACGTCAACCCGAACAACAAGGACGCCGAGAAGACGTTCAAGGAGATCAATGAGGCGTACGCCGTTCTCAGCGATCCCGAGAAACGGAAAACCTACGACACGCTCGGTCCCGACTGGCAGAAGCGCTTCAGGCAACCGCCTCCGGGTGGTTTCCGGCAGACCTACACCACTTCGGACATGGGCGAGTTCAGCGACTTCTTCGAAAGCCTCTTTGGCGGCGCCGGCAAGACCGGGCAGGGAGGTAATTTCGAGTTCGACCTTGGGTCACTGTTCGGCCGCGGCCGGCGAGGTCAGGCCGGGGGCGCGACTCAGAACCGAATCCGAGGCTCGGACATCGAACAGCCGATCGACGTGACGCTGCGAGAGGCTTTCGAGGGGAGTCAGCGTGCCTTCACCATAAGCCGTCCAGACGGCCGGACGGAACGGCTGGATGTCAAGATTCCGGCGGGCGTGCACGAGGGCTCCAAGGTGCGCCTCCGGGGCAAGGGCAACCCCGGCTCTCACGGCGACCAGGGCGACCTCTACCTCGTCGTACACGTTCTTGCCGACCCCCGCTTCCGCCTTGACGGGAGCAATCTGCATACCGAGACCGCGGTTCCCATGACCAAGCTGGTGCTTGGCGGAGAGACAGAGGTGCAAACTCTGAACGGTTCGGTCACCATGAAGATCCCCGCGGGGTCACAGAACGGACGGACCTTCAAGCTGACCGGCCAGGGAATGCCGGACGTCAAGGGTGGGAGCCGGGGCGACCTCTTCGTGAAGGTCAATGCCACCCTGCCGACCCATCTGGACGATCAGCAACGCACACTTTTTCAGGAGCTGGCGGCAACAGGAGCATGATGCGCACGAAGCGGGAAGAGAAGCCCGCAAAACGTCTACGGTTCACTTTTGGTTCGGCCCGTAGTGTGCCGGCTTGCCGGAGCTGTCGCATGGCAGTCGTACCGCAGAAGGCAGGAGTTGAGGCATGGTGACGTATCAGGATTCGACCGACGCGACCGCCGGCGACGAGCCGGTCGAGAGCAGGGCAGGCCGGCTGCGGGGCGAAGAGCCGGCAATCAAGCGTCGCCGGCACTACACCATCAGCGTAGCCGCGGAGATGGTCAGCGTTCATCAGCAGACCATCCGCCACTACGAACGACTGGGGCTCATCGAGCCTTACCGTGGCAAGGGCGACATTCGGTACTTTTCTCCTGACGACATCGATAAGCTCATGCAGATCCGCCGGTTGGTCGACGAACTGGGCGTAAACCTTGCGGGAGTCGAGGTGATCCTGAACATGCGCGAGCAAGTGGAGGAGATGCAGGAGGAGTTTGAGCGACGCCTTGCAGAACAACGGGAGCGGTATGAGAACGACATCGCCCGGCTCAAGGAGATCATCCACCGGCTTCAGGACACCCCCTAGAGGCCTTCGCTTCCCGCCTCGTTGCCGGGGACGGGCATGAGCCCGCTCTTGACAGAAGCCTGCTGAGTTGTGGGCTGCCCGTGGAAGACGGCTCGGGCCAGCTCAGCAAGAAACCAACCGAATAACAGGAAAACGCAATGAACGTGAACCGATACACTGAACGAACGCAGGAAGCGCTGGTCCAGGCGCAGGGGCTGGCCCAACGCCACAGAAACAGCGACGTGCAGCAGGCGCATGTCCTGCTGGCTCTTCTCGATCAAGAAGGCGGCGTGGCCTCCTCGATCCTGCAACGGCTTGGCGTGGACATTTCGAGCCTGAGGCGCCAGGTGGAGTCGGAGGTCGAACGCCTTCCGGCCATCCACGGGTCGAACGTGCAGCCCGCATTTTCCGCCTCGGTGGCGGAGATCCTCCAACAGGCACAGGACATCGCCGAGGGAATGCGCGACGATTACGTTTCCGTCGAGCACCTCGTGCTCGCCCTGGCAGACCCAAAGAACAAGCAGGGAGTCGGTCCCCTGCTCAGACAGAACGGCGTGACGCCGGAGGCGATACTTCAGGCACTTACGGAGATCAGAGGTGGCCAGCGGGTCACCAGCCAGAATCCGGAAACCACCTACGAAGCGCTGGAGCGATATGGCCGCAACCTGACTGATCTGGCCCGGCAGGGCAAGCTGGACCCCGTGATAGGCCGTGACGAGGAGATTCGCCGCACCATCCAGGTTCTTTCTCGTCGGACCAAGAACAACCCGGTGCTCATCGGAGAGCCCGGCGTGGGCAAGACGGCCATCGTCGAGGGCCTGGCCCAACGCATTGTCAATGAAGATGTGCCCGAGGGACTCAAGGATAAGCAGGTCATTGCTCTCGACCTGGGAGCGCTGGTGGCGGGAGCCAAGTACCGGGGCGAGTTCGAGGAGCGGCTCAAGGCCGTGCTCAAGGAGATCCAGAGCTCGGAGGGCGGGATTATCCTGTTCATCGACGAGCTGCACACCATCGTGGGCGCGGGCGCGGCCGAGGGCGCGATGGATGCCGGGAACCTGCTCAAACCGATGCTGGCACGTGGTGAGCTTCGCGCCATCGGCGCGACGACACTGGACGAGTACCGCAAGCATATTGAAAAGGATGCCGCCCTCGAGCGACGGTTCCAGCCCATCGTCGTGGCCGAGCCGACGGTTCAGGACACAATCACGATTCTTCGTGGTCTCAAGCAGCGTTACGAGGTGCATCACGGCGTCCGCATCACCGACGCAGCCATCGTGGCGGCAGCCGTGCTGTCCGAGCGCTACATCACCGATCGCTTCCTGCCCGACAAGGCGATCGACCTCATAGACGAGGCCGCCTCACGGCTCCGCATGGAGATCGATTCCATGCCGACGGAGATCGACGAGATCGAGCGGCGGATCATGCAGCTCGAGATCGAGCGGGAGGCCCTCAAGCGAGAGACCGCTCAAACCGCCAAGGAGCGGCTGGCAGCGATCGAGCAGCAGATTGCCAACCTGCGCGCCGAGTCCGACGAGATGAAGGGCCACTGGCGGGCGGAGAAAGATGCAATTTCTCGAATTCGAGAGATCAAGCAGCAGATTGAGGACACCCAGGTCGACATCGAGCGGGCCGAGAGGCAGACTGATCTCGCCCGCGCGGCGGAGCTCCGCTATGGTCGCATGACCCAGCTCCAACAGGACCTGGCGGCAGCCGAGCAAAGCCTCAAGGAGCTGCAGAGTGAGCACACGTTCCTGAAAGAGGAGGTCGACGAGGAAGACGTGGCGGAGGTCGTCGGCAAGTGGACCGGCGTGCCGGTTAGCCGGCTCATGGAAGGCGAGATCCAGAAGCTGCTCCATATGGAGGAGCGCCTTCACGATCGTGTCGTCGGTCAGGAGGAGGCGATCGAGGCCGTGGCCAACGCCGTGAGACGGGCTCGGGCTGGGTTGCAAGATCCCAACCGTCCCCTGGGCAGCTTCCTCTTCCTCGGACCGACCGGCGTCGGTAAGACCGAGCTGGCTCGGGCGCTGGCCGAGTTCCTGTTCGACGACGAGCAGGCCATGGTCCGCATCGATATGTCGGAGTACATGGAGAAGCACACCGTCGCCAGGCTCATCGGTGCGCCTCCAGGGTATGTCGGCTACGAGGAGGGAGGACAGCTCACCGAGGCCGTACGCCGCCGGCCATATTCGGTCATCCTGCTGGATGAGATCGAAAAGGCGCATGCCGACGTCTTCAACATCCTGCTCCAGATCCTCGACGATGGCCGGCTAACCGACAGTCACGGGCGCACCGTCGACTTCAAGAACACCGTCATCATCATGACCAGCAATCTCGGATCGTCGGTCATTCAGGATCTGGCCGGAGAGCGGCTGCACGACGAGATGCGCCGCCGGGTGATGGACATCCTGCAGCAGGAGTTCCGCCCGGAGTTCCTAAACCGCATCGACGAGATCATCATCTTCCGCTCACTCAGCCGGAAGCAGATTGAGAATATTGTCGATATCCAGCTCCAGGCCCTGGAACGACGGTTGGGCGAGCGGAGACTACACATCGAGCTGACGGACTCGGCACGTGAGTTAATCGCCAATGAGGGCTACGATCCGGTGTACGGGGCCCGGCCGTTGAAGCGCACGATCCAGAAGCGCATCTTGGATCCGCTGGCCATGGAAGTTCTCCAAGGCCACTTCCATGAAGGCGATACGGTGCTGGTCGACAACGAGGCCGGACACCTGGTGTTTCGAAAGGCCGAGGAACGGGAGC
>DASRCF010000209.1:0-4780 GCA_035653255.1 Chloroflexota bacterium | reverse complement strand
ATCTTTTCCCGCGAGCTCCTCGGCAACTATGGCTTCGCGTTGCGCCCCGTCCATGTCTCCCCGTTGAAACCGTATGAGGGCCAGAGTTCCTCTGCTATGCGCCTCAATGTCGGTGGCCCCGATCTCGTGGGCCCTCTCGACAGCTTCCTCAGCACGCTCACTCGCCGTCTCCAATTCGCCTCGTTCCTGATATCGCATCGCCATGTTGTTGAGCTCACGAGCGACAAGCTTCCAGTCACGCTTCAACCGAAACGCGGCCACACTCTGCTTGGAGTACTTCAAGGCCGCATCGAGATCACCGCTCTTTCGGGAGGCGAGGCTCATGGCGGAAAACACGGATCCTACGTTGCCAAGGTCGTACAGCGCTCCGTATAGCTCCTGGGCACGTTCGTACTGTTGAATAGCCTGCGCAGGCTGATTCTGTACATAGAGCATGTGCCCGATGACTATGTGGAATCTTGCCTGTAGCGCCGGATTGCTGGGGCCGTGTAGAACGAGCGCCAAGCCGGTCCGCCAGGTCTCAATGGCCTCTTCGTAGCTGCTGGAGTTGTACAGTGTTCGGCCAAGAGAATACAGGATTTCCGCGGCGAGGTTGGGGTCCACCTCTGAGGGCGCCAGGCGGGCGGCATTTCGAAGGATGGTCCCGGCCCTAGCCTCATCCTCCATGTGAGCGTAAGCCCGCCCTCGAAGCCATTGCGCCCTGGCGTCGCCCGCATAGGCCTCTTCGGCCTCGATCGTCTTTATGCACTCGACGGCGTTGCCCTTCTCCAGCTCGACTTCGGCATACTCAAGCCCAAGCTCTCTTGCCCGCAGAACATCCTCGTCTTGAAGAAAGTGCGAGATCGGAGTGTCCAGGCGCTCGGCTACGATGGCCAGCGCTCGCAGTGAGATTCGGCTTCTCCCCGACTCGACGAGGCTGAGGAACGATCGGGACAGCTCCTCACCACCGACTTGGGCAAGAGACATCTTCTTGAGCGTCCGTACGGCTCGAATGCGTCTACCGACGTCGGGCCCAAGGAGATCTCTTTTAGGTTGACGTTCAACTCGTCCGGCTGTGGCTGCGTTTACCATCCAATCACCTTGTCGCGCTCTTCCAGCCTACTCCAGCGGCAATAGTTCAGTTATCGTCGACTGGAACTCGTGTGCTCCGTTTACAGCGGACAGCCAAAGCTACGTAACGGAAGTAGAGCTTTCGTCACAATCAGAGGCTTGCACTTCAGCTACGGCAAGTACGCGGTTTCTGTCCTACTCGACGCGACTAGGAATCGAAGGCTCAGTTTCGGCCTTCGTAAGCAGGTGTTGGCGGGCGTGTATGAAACAGTTGTCGCCCACGAGCGGCACACGCAGAGGTACCGGAGGTCGTTGACCGGGGATCTGCTGACCGCGAAGCAATCAGCATCAGGGGAGGGTGGAGCGGGTGATGGGACTCGAACCCACGACTTTCTGCTTGGGAAGCAGACACTCTACCGCTGAGTTACACCCGCATGTCTGACGGAACTATTCTAGCCGAGCCTGGACACGCCGGCACGGCCATCAATCCACTCCTGGCCTGGTCCAGTAACCGCCGTCGGCTCGTCCCGCTCGAGGGAAAAGGCGACCGGACGATCTCTTCGAGGAAATCGTCCGGTCTTCTACCAATTCGTAGTTCCGGACGGTCGAGGCCCGGTCCCTACTTTGTGGTAAAGCTGACCACCGCGCCTGTTGCCTCCCCACCCGGGTTCACGGCGATCAGCCGGAACTGGTAGGCGGTACTCGCCTGCAGCGACTTGACCACCGACTGTACCCGAACCCGGAACCCGCCCGAACCCCCGTAGACGGCCGGGGTGTGCGACCAGGTGCTCACCCCTTTACGCCGGTACTGGAAGAACCAGCGCGTCGCCGATCCGTCGGGAGTCTCGATCCCGGTCAGTTTAGCCTCGGTCGTCGTGATCCCAGTGGCCACCCCGGTGATCGCGGCGGGAGGCGGCGTGAAGGCGACGAAGCTGGGATGATAAAGACGGGTCTTCGACCCCACGATGGTGCCGGCCGGCATCGTATTGCCGGTGGCACCCGCAGCAAAGAGTGTAACCGAGCCGGCGCCGGCGTTGGGCACAGCTACCTGACCCGATCCATTGACGTCCATGCCGCCGGGGGTGCTCAGCCCCGTGCTCGTCCCCGAGATGGTAGACAGGGGAGCGGTGTTGCCCTTGGATCCGGGAGCATAGATGGTCACCGCGTTCGACCCGGCGTTCGACACACGGAGATCGCCGGCGGCGTCGAACAGCACGCCCTGGGGTAGCTTCAACGCCGTGGCCGCGCCGCCGAGCGTCGCCGCTGGGCTGGCGTTTCCGCTCGCGCCGGGGGCGTACTCGGTTACCGTGTTGGCGGCTCTGTTGGCCACCAGGAGGTCGCCGTTACCGCCCATCGTCAGGCCCTGGGGCTGCGAGAGGCCGGTCGACGTTCCACTGATGATCGCCTTGGGTGCGACGTTGCCGTGACTGCCGGGCAGATACTCGGTGATCGAGCTGTTGCCCTGGTTGGCGACGAAGATATCGCCCGAACCGTCCATCGTCAGACCCTCGGGCTGGGAGAGTTTGGTCGCCGAGCCCGAGATGACGGCTATGGGAGCGGCATTGCCGTTGCTGCCCTCCGCGTACTCGGTTATCGAGTTACTGTTCTGGTTGGCGACGTACAGGTTGCCGTAGGTATCGACGGCCAATCCTCGAGGGCCACTCAAACCCGTGGCCGGCCCGACGATCCAGGCCATTGGAGCGACGTTTCCCGTGGCGCCGACCGGATATGAGCTTATGGTGTTGTTCGGCGTGTTGGCGACGAAGAGCGACGGCGACGTCAGCGTGGTACCGGCGGTGTTGTTGGCCATGTTGGGATCGTAGTCATTCGCCGGTAGTATCTGCGCGTAGATGCTGTACTGGCCCGGCCGGTTCGGGACGGTCCACTGCACGGGCGGTGTGGTCGAGGTCCCACCCGCCGGGATCGACTGTACCGAGGTGGTGGTGATCAGCCCGCCATTTGTTGCCGGATTGCCATTCCAAAACCTTACCTGTACCGGACCGCTGGCCACGGCCCCGCCGTGAACCGTGGCCCGCAGCGTGACTGTCGACCCGGGTGCCGGGTTCACCGCGCTTGAGCTGATGTCCGAGCCCGAGATGGACACGTCGTCGGTGGGTCTGAGGTAGCCATACACATGAGTGAATCCCCAGCCTGTATTGTCGGTATAGTGAACCTCTGGGATGGCGTGACCCGGATCGACCGAGGCATAGATGCGGATGTCGCGCCCACCGAGCCCTCCCGGCACCTGCCAGTGCACACCGGACAGGGCAGTGTACTGCGACGGCAGACAGTCACCCGTTCCATAGCACCCCGAGGTGCCGGTGCCGATGTAGTAGCCGCCCTGAGCCGGGTCGCCCAGGTAGTAGCGGACGCCCGGCCACCCGACCTCATTCATCAAGCTGTAGTTGTGGATCGGGGTGGTCACCGAAAGGGTGGTTCCGGGAACAGGGGCAGCCGGCGTGAGAACCATCTCCGGATCGTGGAACTGCAGGCCGCCGACGGGGGCGGCGTAGCCCTTGGCTGCATCAAGCAAATCAGGGAGGTTGAGAGCCGGATTGGACTGATGGCCGTACATCTGTTCCCAGAACGTGGGCACGCCGCTATTGGAGGTAGGAAGCTGGACTTCCCAGTCGAGCACCAACGCACCGCTGCGATTCCAGTAGAGGTAGGGCATAACGGTGTAGTTGGTTCCCGGGATCGACTTGTTGAGGTTGCCGGTGTTCCAGTTGATCTGCATGGTCGTGCCGAAGCTGGATGACTGGCTCTGGAAGTTCGATTGGTCGTATTGGTAGCTGCCCTCAACCTTGGCCTTGACGGGAACGCCCTCCTGTTCGTAGCCGACCGAGGCGGTCAGGGTGTAACCGTCGGTCTGCGTGTTGGAGATTGTCTGGCCGGTCTGGTTGGCAAAGCTGTCCTGCCCGCTGGCCGACCCTGTCTCGCCGAAGCTGATCGACGGAAACGGCGTGGAGACGACCGGATTGCCGGAAGAGCTCGAAGCTACCTCCGGGTTATCGTCGATCGAGTTGGAAGGCTCGGCCTGGCCGGCGGGGTTGTAGTACGGGTACGAGAGTAGATTGCCGGTTTGGTGGATGGTGTCCATCATGGGAGCATCGCTCGCACCCGGTCCCGTGTTCTCGAAGTTGTAGGTGGTGTTGACGCCCGTGATCACGGCCACATACGCATTGGGCTGGCCCGAGGTGTTACCCGCCCCATAGATGGGATACTCCTCCACCACGTAGTCGGTTTTGCGGTAGAAGACGTAATCGTCGACGTTGGCGTTCACCTGGACCGTCACCTGGGTATTGACGCTGCTGGTGCTGTCGTGCGAGAAGTTGTTTCCGTACCGGCCTTGGAGCGAGGCCTCGACGTCGAAGCCCGCGTAGCTGATCCCGCCCGAGACTGTCGCAGAAGCTTCCCAGCTATCGGTCTGGGTGACGTCGGTGCTGAACGTGGTCTGTTGCGAGTCGGAGAAGGAGCTGCTGAACCCGCAGGTGCCCAGATTCGAGCCGAAACAGTTGTTGACGTCATAGGACTGGTTGCCGAACTGATCGAAGTGCACCGGTGGCGCGCGGAGTATGACCAGGGGCACGTTGGTCCCTCCCGCGATATACTGCCGCGGCGGACCGAGCGTGAGACTGTCCCCGGTTGGGTCGGTCAATGCGAACGCGGTCCTGGCCGCCTCGTCATTCTGGGGGAGATAGGTCGATTCGTCCTGATTGGCCAGGGGGAA
>DASRCF010000208.1:0-16766 GCA_035653255.1 Chloroflexota bacterium | reverse complement strand
CCGGATGGCGCAGCCGCTTTGCCTTCACTCTGCCACGTCTGCAGCTGGACGCTGCCCTGCTGAGGTACGCCAGGTCGCGCGGCGTAGAGGTGATGGAGAAGCATCGGTGCACGGGCGTGCGGATGGAGTCCTCCGGTGCGGTGCTCGAGATGGACCGCCTCAACTCCGGCGCCGTCCGTTTCCGGTCGAAAGTGCTTGTCGGGGCTGACGGACTCAGCTCTGTCGTCTGCCGCTTGCTGGGAATCGATGCTTGCAGCCGCTGGCCTCGCCGCCTGGGCCTGATCGCTCATTACGACCAGGTTGAGGGCATTGACGAGTGCGGCGAGATGCACGTGGGGCCGGGCACTTACTGTGGTTTGGCGCCGCTGCCCGAGGGGCGGGTCAACGTCGGCCTGGTGATGCCGCTGCCTGCCGGAGGCGACGGCCTGCGACTGGAGTCCCGCTTTGAAGCGGCCATACGAACGATGCCGGAGGTGGCGGCCAAGCTGGATCGGGGCCGGCGTATCAAGCGGATTCGAGGCATGGGTCCGATGTCGCGACGCGTTGCCTCCACCGCGGGACTCGGCTATCTGCTGGTCGGCGACGCGGCCGGCTTCCTCGACCCGTTCACGGGTGAGGGCATCTACCGAGCGCTGCGAGGAGCCGAGCTCGCAGCCGAGACCATCGACCACGCTCTGCAACGTATACGAGCGGAGGCTGCGCCCAATCTTGCGGAGTATGCTCGTGCCCGGGAACGGGAGTTCGCGGGCAAGGAACGAGTCACTTGGTTGGTACAGGCAGGCTTGGCCTTTCCGCCGCTGCTGGAGACTCTATGCACTCGGTCCCGCGGGTCGACGGTTGTTGCTCAGACGGTCGGAAATGTGCTCGGAGACGTCGGCCAGAGCAGCACCCTTCTGAAACCCTGGATCGCCGCCCGTCTGCTGCTTCCCGCATGACGGAGACGGAGGTTGAGAATGCGGTGGAGATTCAGGCCACGCCGAGTTCCATCTTCTCCGTGGCGGCGGCGGTGGAACGATGGCCGGACATTCTTCCGCACTACCGCACCGTGGAGATCCTGGGACGATGTGAGGGAGGAAGGCTGATGGTCATGAGAGCCTATCGGGGTCGGATACCCGTGCGGTGGAGCGCCATAACCTGGGCGAATCCGGAGGAACCCCGGATCCACTTCCGGCATACCGCCGGGTTCACCAAGGGGATGGAGGTAGAGTGGCGCTTTGAAGAGCTGCCGGCAGGCGGGGATGGTCCACGAACGCGTGTAGTCATCTCCCACCGTCTGGCCCAGCGACGGCCGGCGATGTTCTGGAGGCAGATCAACAGCTTGATCGCCCACCACTTCATTGACTACATCGCCGGGAGGACGCTCGAGCGCATGAAAGAGGTGATCGAGGCCGAGAGGGCCGGATGCGCCGTCGAGTAGCGGTATCGGGCATCGGCGTGGTGACCGCGGCCGGAACAAACCCCTGCGCGCTATGGGAGTCGGTTGCCGCGGAGCGCTCATGTATCGGCTGCCTGACCCGCTTCGATCCCTCCGAGTTTCGCTCTCGAATGGCTGCCGAGGTTCATGACTTCGTGCCCCCGAATGGCACACACGCCGCTCGCTCCTCTCGGCTCGACCGGTTCTCGCAGTTTGCCGTTTCGGCGGCCGAACAGGCGCTCCACGATGCCGGCGTTGACGCTACGGCCCTTGAAGGCGATGGCGTCGGAGTCTACATCGGCAGTGCCCTGGGTGGCATCGCGTTCGGCGAGGAGCAGCATGAGCGCTTTCTGGCCATGGGGATCAGATCCGTGGCTCCCGGGCTCGCCCTGAGCGTGTTTTCCGGCGCGGGCGCGACCAACGTCTCCATCGCGTTCGGGCTCCGCGGCCCGTCCATCAGCAACGCCAACTCGTGTGCTTCAGGCGCCGTCGCCATCGGCGAGGGGTTTCGCATGATTCGAGAAGGTAAGGCGGACGTCATCTTGGCAGGAGGTGTCGAGGCGCCGCTGGCGCCGCTAACGTTCGGCTCCTTCGCCCTAATCAAGGCCATGTCGGCCAACAACGCGGAGCCGGAGTCGGCCTGCAGACCATTCGACGCCGCCCGTGACGGGTTCGTCATGGGTGAGGGCGCCGCGGTGCTGGTGCTGGAGGAATGGAACAGCGCTCGGGCTCGAGGCGTGCGGATTCGAGGCGAGCTTCTGGGATATGCAACCACGAGCGACGCCCACCACATGACCGTTCCGCTGCCGGCCGGGAGCGAGGCGGCCCGGGCTATGCGCGAGGCGCTGTCGGATGCGGGCCTTGACACGGGAGCTGTCGGGTACATTCAGGCCCACGCCACCGGAACCCGGCTGGGTGACGCGGCCGAGTCCGCGGCAATCATCTCCGTATTCGGGCCGGACACGCCTCCCGTCAGCGGTACCAAGGCCGTCCACGGTCACGCGCTGGGAGCGAGCCCGGCGATCGAAGCCGCCATCACGGTCATGGCAATGGAGCACGGGCATCTTCCGGCGACCGTGAACCTGGAGCAGCCCGGGGCCGACTGCCGGCTGAATCACGTCCCCAAAGGCGGTCTGGACACCGCTCCCGAGTTCGCGCTCTCCAACGCCTTCGGCTTCGGTGGAATCAACGCCTCCCTCGTCTTCGGCCCCGGCGACCGGCCTCCCGGAGGCGGCCAGTCAGGCTAGGGCTGGTCGCGGCGCCCTCCTCGATTGGACATGCCTAGACGGACCCGCGGCGGCTTGGGGGGATGGCTCTCGCTCCTCCATGCCGGCCCCGTCGCGGCGACCCTGCTCGCCGCCTGTCTCTTCGCCCTCTTGCTTCATCGGCACCCGCTGGGGTTTGTCCGCCTGGCCGTCCTGCTGTGGGTTGTCGGGCTCTCGCAGGCGGCTATCGCCGTCTTCAATGACCTCTGCGATCTCGATCTCGACAAACGCTCTCGACCGGAGCGGCCGATTCCCGCTGGGCTGGTGTCGCCTTCAGCCGCCGTCTTCATGGCCCTCTTCTCGGCCCTCGGGTCGATCGCGCTGGCCGGCCGGTTAGGACCGCTGTCGCTGGTCCTCGTGCTCCTCGGGACGGGGGCCGGCCTGGCCTACAGTGCCGTCTTCAAGCGCACGATCTGGAGCTGGCTCCCCTTCGCGGTCGCATTTCCACTGCTGCCGGCGTGGATCGCGGTGGCCCTGAACTCGTGGAGCTCCCGGCTCTGGCCACTGACCATCATCGGACCGGCACTGGCCACAGCCGTTCATCTGGCCGACTCGATTCCCGATATCGACGCCGATCGGCGTCACGGTGCCGCCGGTCTGGCCGCTCGGCTGGGTCGCCGGCACAGCTTGCAGGCGGCCCTGACGCTGGTCACACTGGGCTCGGCCGTCGGAGCCATTGTGTCGCTGTCCTCGCCGGCGCCCATCTACGGAGTGGTTGGGGCTGCGATCGGACTGTGCCTGGCCGCAGTACCCAGGCGTCAGATCCCCGATCACGGCCTGCGGTACTACACCGCCGCGGCCGCGCTTGCCGTCAGCTGCGGCTGGTTGCTCTCAGTCCGAACCTAACCGCCGCGCCACCCGAAACTCGAAACCCGAAACTCGAAACCCGAAACTACACGGCCACCCGGGCCCGCTCTCGCACCCGCTGCGCCGCGTCGATCATGTGCCGCAGCGACGGCTCAACCTCTTCCCAACGCCTCGTCTTAAGGCCGCAGTCGGGGTTCACCCAGAGCTGATCGACGGATAGGACGCCTGAGGCCGCCTCGAGGTTGGCCGCCATCTCGTCGGCGGACGGAACCCGGGGCGAGTGGATGTCGTAGACGCCGGGCCCGATCTCATTCCGGTAACGAACCCGCCGGAAGACGTCGAGCAGCTCGAGGTCGGAGCGGGAGTTCTCGATGGACATGACGTCGGCGTCCATAGCCTGGATGCTGTCGATGATCGAGTTGAAGTCGCTGTAGCACATATGGGTGTGGATCTGAGTCTCCGGAGCGACACCCGAGGCGGCAATGCGGAAGCAGCGCACCGCCCAGTCGAGATAGTGCGCCCAGTCCTCGCGTCGCAGCGGCAGCCCTTCTCGCAGCGCGGGTTCGTCGATCTGGATCACCTTGGCGCCCGCAGCCTCCAGATCGATCACCTCGTCCCGCAGCGCCAGGGCGATCTGGGTGCAGGTCTCCGGTCGAGGCTGGTCGTCGCGGACGAAGGACCAGTTCAGGATGGTCACCGGCCCCGTGAGCATGCCCTTGACCGGCCGCTCGGTCAGCGACTGGGCGTACTTGAACCAGCGCACCGTCATGGGCTGCGGCCGGCTGACGTCCCCGAAGATGACCGGTGGCCGTACGTAGCGGGAGCCGTAGGACTGCACCCACCCGTGGCGGGTGAAGGCGAAGCCCTCCATGCGCTCGCCGAAGTACTCCACCATGTCGCTGCGCTCGAACTCTCCGTGGACCAGCACATCCAGGCCGATCTCCTCCTGGAAGGAGATGACGTGGCGGACCTGCTCCTCGAGGAAGCGGTCGTACTCCTCGCTCGAAATCTCGCCCTTCTCGGCGGCTCGACGCGCCTTTCGCACCTCCGACGTCTGCGGATAGGAGCCGACCGTGGTGGACGGCAGCAGGGGAAGACCGAGCCGCTCTCGCTGACGCCTCTGCCGCTCGGGAAACTCCACCGACCGCCGGTCGTCGTCCGCGGTTAGCGCGGCCACGCGCTCCTTGACCGCCTCACGATGGATCGACTGCGCCACGGCTCGTGCCTGCACGGCTCGGGCGCGGTCTTCGATCGGCTCCGAGACGGCGTCGCGACCCTCGTTGACGGCGGTGGTGATGGTGCGCACCTCGTCCAGCTTCTGGTCGGCAAAGGACAGCCAGGATGCCAGTGACGGGTCGAGCCCGGTCTCCATCCCCACGTCGATGGGCACGAACATCAGCGAGCTGGACGGGGAGATCATCAGCCGGTCGGTGCTGACCGGAAGGTCTTCGATCAGCCGCAGGCTGGCGTCGAGGTCGTTGATCCAAATGTTGCGCCCGTCGACGACTCCGGCAATCAGCGTCTTGTCCTCCGGGAATCCTTCGCCGCTGACGGAGCGGAGGTTTCCCTGCCGCCCATGCACGAAGTCGAGCCCCAGACCCTGGACCGGAAGCGACGCCAGCGTCTCATAGGAGTCGCCGGCGCGGTCGAAGTAGGTCTGCACGGCAAGGTTCACGGACCCGCGACTCTGAGAGAGCACTTCATAGGCGTGCCGAAGCGCCTCGCGATCCTCGTCCGTCCGGTCGGCCACGAACGCCGGCTCGTCGAGCTGGACCCACTCCGCTCCCAATTCCTGGAATCGCTGCAGCACCTGCTGATAGACCGGCAGCAGCGTGTCGAGGAGGTCGAGGCGGTTGAACTTATCCTCTCGCGACTTGCCCAACAGGAGGAAGGTCACCGGACCGAGCAACACCGGTTTGGTGATGATGCCCAGACGCTTGGCCTCCGCGAACTCCGAGAACGGCTTATCGCTGGCCAGGGAGAAGTCCATACCCGGTCTGAACTCGGGAACGATGTAGTGGTAGTTGGAGTTGAACCACTTGGTCATCTCCATGGCGGGCAGGTCTTTCTTCACGGAGCCGCGACCCATGGCGAAGTAGGTATCGAGGTCCACCTGGCCCCCATTCCATCCGTAGATGGCGGGAACGGCGCCGACGAGCGCCGTAGTATCCAGCGTCTGGTCGTAGAAGGAGAAGTCGTTGGAGGCGATGAGGTCTAGGCCGGCCTCTTGCTGTCGCCGCCATACCTGAGCCCGCAGATCGGCCGCTCGCTGCTGCAGCTCGTCGACGCCGATCTTTCCGGCCCAGTAGGCCTCTGTCGCCTTCTTCAGCTCTCGGTCCCGGCCGATGCGCGGGTATCCCAATGTTGTCGATAACGCCATTTCGTTTCCTCTCAGACTTGGTGCTTAGCCGAAAAGCTCACGCGCAGGCACACTCGCCTCCGCCCCCTCAGCCCTTGTAGCTGTCGATTGACTCTGCCATTGTATCGACTGGGCGCTTGCCACCTGGCAGCCGCGGAATCTCGGTCTCGGACTGATCCTACTGACGGGGCGGCAGGTAGGGGACCGTGCAGCCGGTGTTGTAGAGGAATCCGCCTAGCTGGTGGGTGCCGATCAGCCGGCGGCAGTAGCGCGCCGAGATGAAGTCCAAGAAACCCGGCGGATAGCCCGCCGAAGGACCGAATGACTGCACCACGTAGTGTGTCTTGAGCAGCAGCGGGAAGAGCTGCTGCGCGTCCTGAACCGAGGCATCGTTCCAAAAGTACTCCTCGGCGTCGTTTCGGTTCGAGAGGTACGGGATCTCCGGCCGGTCCGACAGGATGGACTGAGACGGCGCCACCACCCGATCGATCTCTTGCCGCTCGGTCAGGACGTTCGACAGCGGGGCCGCGGTGAGGTGCAGCGGCTGGCCTCCGCCGAAGACGATGACGGCGGCCCAGAGGGCCATCACCCCCAGCCCGCCGATGGCGGTGACGGCTGGGAGAGCCCGCCGCAGCTTGGGAAGGCGGAGCCGGGTCAGGTACAGGGCGCCCAAGATGCCGGCGAACGGCACCAGGGGCGTCATGTAGTGGTAGTACACCTGGGGGCTGAGCACGTAGGCGAACCCGGCCAGGTAGCTGGCCAGGATCCACAGTGGCGCGCGCGGCCGCGTGAACAGCCCGAAGACCGCCAGCGGCTGCAGCAGCACGAGAAACAGCACCACGCCGCCGATTCTTACCAGGATCGATTGGCTATTCCGCCCGGTCTGAAAGAAGATTGTGTCGGTCACGAACTGGTGAAGCTCGGGCGTCAGAGGAATGATCAACAGACCGACGGTCACCGCGGTGGCCGCGGCGAACACGACGCCCCGGCGGCGCCCGGCCAGAATCAGGCAGGCCGGCAGGATGAGCAGCGCCGGATACTTGAACAGCACCGCGATGCCGAGGCACACCCCGGCGACGATGGTACAGGCCCATGTGGGCCGGACCAGGAGGAGATAGGCCGCCAGCAGAGTGAAGAAGCCGACGAAGGGATCGGGGAGGATTCGGGTCCCGGTGATCAACATGATGGGGCTGGTCGCGGCGAGAACGCCCGCGATCACCGCCACGTCACGATCGAATAGGCGGCGCGCGATGAGGAACGTCAGCAGGCAGGTGCTGCAGTCGATCGCTCCGGTGACGACCCGACCCCAAAGCCAGGAATGGGAGATGAGCGGATGAAGCGCTACCACCATCATCAGGATGCCCGGAGGATGGTAGAAGAGGAAATCGTGGTACGGCACGCCGCCTCGCGCGACGGCACGACCGAGCAATAGATAGACGAACTCGTCGTAGTCGTAGGTGCCGCCGGTCAGGATGCCGAAGATCAAACGCATGGCGGCGGCAAAGGCCAGAACGGCCGCGCCGGCCACGAGATCGGGATGCTTGGCGTCGCCGGCTGCCTTCATCAATGCACTGTAACAAAGCGCGAGGGGCGTTTAATGTTCAATGTTCAACGTTCAATGGACGGGTCCGAGGTTCGGGCGGGCCATGCGAGGAAGTGACCAGCTTTTTTGGAACGGTTTCTCGGGCGCGGAGGTCCTGGCGGGCCCGAACCACCGGTGACGATTGGTCCATCCGGGAGAACCTGCGCCGCCGAAGCGGTCGGAGGAACCGTTCCATATCACGCCCTCGACATTGAACCTTAAACATTGAATGGTTCCCCCATCGAACAGACTTCCATGGCTGCCATTGAACCTTGAACATTGAACCTTGAACACGTCCCGCGCCTCCGGCCTGCTCCCGGCCGCTCTGCTGCTCGGCGTGACCGCCGTGTGGGGCTGGACGTTCCCGGTTGTCAAGGAGGCCGTGGCCGGCTATCCGCCCGGCTCGTTTCTGTTCCTCCGGTTTCTGCTGGCCACGCTGCTGCTGGCCCCGCTCGTCCTGCGGCGACCCTCTCGTCGAGGAGTGCTCACTGGCGCGGTCATCGGCATTCCCCTGGCATGTGGGTACTTCTTCCAGACGGTCGGCCTGCTCACCGCGACTGCGGCCGATGCCGGATTGCTGACGGGCCTGTTCGTCATCATCACGCCACTCTTCGACCGGCTGCTCTTCGGCACTCCACTGGCCCGAGCCACCGTCGTCTCGGCCCTGGCGGGTCTGTGCGGGACGGTACTGCTGACGGTCGAGGGCCGGCACGGCTTGAGCATCGGCGACCTGTTCGAGGTGATGACGGCGCTGCTGTTTGCGCTGCATACCGTGCTTCTCGGCCGACGTTCAGGTAATCAGCCGGTCGAGAGCCTGGCGTTCGGACAGATGGGCGTGGCCATGTTCGGCTTCCTGTTTGTCGCCGCGGTCGACAGGCCATTCATTCCCCCGCCCTCGATGTCCGTCTGGGCTGCCATCGCCATCACTGGAGCCGTCGCCAGCGCCCTGGCCTTCTGGATTCAGACGTTCGTCCAGCAACGCGTCCCCCCGGCCAGGACGGCTATCATCCTGCTGGCTGAGCCTGCCTTCGCCACCGCCTTTGCCGTGTGGCTGGGCGGCGAGCGGCTCAACCCGGTCCAGTGGAGCGGCGCGGCGCTCATCTTCCTAAGCCTGATCTCTCATGAGCTCTGGATGGCCGGTCGCGGTCCCAGCCCCGCCGAGCTGCTGTGAATCGGCATGGCTCGGCCAAGGGTTCGGTTCCTGTGGTCCGAGATGCCCACTCGCCATCTAAGATTGATGTGATGCCGGCCCGCTGGGAATCCTCGTGACGCCGCAACCCGAGACAGTGCGATGACGACGCTGGAGCGACCGGCTGTCATCCGCATCCAGGGCCGGCGCAAGGTCTGGGAGATTCCTCCGCCGGTGGCGCTCCAGCAGGCCGCGGATCCGACCGTTTCCCGGATGGTCACCCACCTGCTCCACCAGCGCAGCATCGTGGACCCGGCTGAGATCCAGGCGTTCGTGGACGGCGTCGACGTCGACCATGACCCCCTGCTGCTGCCGGACATGGCGGATGCGGCGGCACGGATTCGAATGGCGGTTCAGTCCCGCGACCGTGTCGCCCTCTACGGCGACTTTGACTGCGACGGGCTAACCAGTGCCGCCATCCTGCTCGAAACGCTTCGCTATCTCGGGGCAGATCCCATCGTCATCATCCCCACTCGCGACGACGGACATGGCCTGCAGCGGGAGCAGCTCGGACGGTTGGCGGAGCGTGGCGTCAAGCTCGTGGTCACCTCAGATTGCGGCATTACGGCCGTCGAGGAGGTGGAGGAGGCACACCGTCTGGGAGTCGAGGTCATCGTCACCGATCACCACCAGCCCCGGGCCGACGCGGTCCTGCCGCGCTGTCTCGTCGTCAGTCCCACACGGCCGGACAGTGACTATCCGTGGCCGTTTCTGTCGGGGGCGGGGGTGGCGTACAAGCTGGCTCAGGTGCTTCTCTCGGCCCCCGAGCAGGAGCGGCTGCTCGACCTGGTGGCGCTGGGGACTGTCGCCGACGTGGTACCGCTCCGGGACGAGAACCGGTCGCTGGTGGTCAAAGGGCTGGGCCAGCTGCGGCGGACCGAACGCCCCGGGCTTCGCGCGCTGTTCACGGTGGCCGGCGTCAGCAGTGAGCGCTTGAACCAGACCTCGGTCGCCTACTATCTGGGACCGCGGATCAACGCCGCCAACCGGATGGCCAGCCCGCAGGAGGCGTTTGAGCTGATCACCTGCGACGATCCGGTTGAGGCGCAGCGCCTTGCCACTCTGCTCGACCAGCACAACTCCAGCCGCCAGCTCCAGGTCGAACGTCATCTCGCCGACCTGTCGGAACGAATCGGCGACCCGGTCGAGCTGGTCGTCGCAATTCAGGACGGACGCCGGCCCCCGATCCTCTGCGTCGATGGAGCCTGGCCGCCCGGGGTGTCGGGGTTACTGGCCTCCGAGCTGACCGAGCGCTACGGAGTGCCGGCGATCGCCGCCTCCACTACCCAAGGCGACGTCGTGCCTGCCTCGGGACGCTCCGTTGACGGTGTGGACATCCTCCGCCTGGTCGAGGCGGTTGATGCGGCTGAGCCGGCCATTTTTGGACGCTTCGGAGGCCACTCGCGTGCCTGCGGCTTCTCGGTCGAGCCGGACCGGCTTCGAGCGGTGTTCGACCTGCTGGAGCAGAACGCGCGGGAGCGTATCGACGTCGAGGAGCTGGGAGCTGGGCTCAGGGTGGACGCCCGCGTACGCCTGCAGCAGGTCGGCATGCACGCCGTCGAGCAGGTGGAGCGGCTGGCGCCCTACGGATCGGGATTCGAAGAGCCGGTGTTCGTGGTTCAGGGCGTCTATCTGCAACACCGGCGGGCACTTGGGTCGTGCGAGCCCGACCGGGCGCCGAGGCACATGCGCGCAGTGGCGAAGTCGGGATCGACACGGGTAGACGCGTTGATGTTCCGCTGCGATCCGGAGCTGTTCGGCTATCCCGAGGACCAACCCGTCGACCTGGCCTTCTCGATTGAACGCAATGAGTGGAATCAATACGTGAGCCCGCAGATCCGCATTCACGACTGGCGTCCGTTCGATGGCGACACACGCGAGCTGAAATGGAAACGGCCCCGAGATTCCTCGGGGCCGCTGATGGCGAAGTTTGCGAACGGCTCAGGGCTTGGTGAGGAACACCCGCCTGGCTGAGGCCTGCGCGTGCGCGAAGACGATGGTGGCGCCGACAGGGAGCCCGTAGGCGTTCTTCTTCGTCACGTGCACGTCGATCCCGTTGATGGAGGCTTGCACCGAGTACTTTGTCGTCTTGACGTGCCGTTCGTTGAGGATGGCGTAGCCGACGCCCTTCAGAACGACCGAATCGTTGGCCGGTACCCTGCCGCTCGAAACGGTCTGGCCGTTGATCTTCAGACTACCGGCGGTGAAGCTAAAGGAGTGGCCGGGAGTAACGCCCTTGAAGGATGCGCTCACCTTTACATCCAATGCCCCAGCGCTCACCATGGAGCTCAGGACAGACGGAAGCAGTGGAGAGGCGACCTTTGATTGGGCATGGGCTTTCGCCCCACTCGACGTCAACCTGCCTTTGGCGGTATCGTCGATGGTCGCCGTCGAGCCGGCAGGGCTCTGCACCTTGTTAACGACGTTCTCGGCCGATCCGCCAAGGCATGGAATGCCGGCCAGAGCCTGCGGACCACTGGAGAAGGCGGCATCCTTGCCGCTCTGAACATAGGAGTTGAACCCGTAGGAACCTGCGCCGACGAGGTCGGAACTGAAGGTCAGGGCGTATGAAGAGTAGGCATGGCCCACAATCAGCTCACTGCCGGGAGTGACACCAAGAGTGTTGCCCTTGGCGAAGTGCACGTTGATCAGGTTTACCCAGATGTGGCTCGAGCTTCCCGTGGCCGGCTTTGACTGTTGATCGATCGTCACGGTTCCAACCCCGGAGAGCGGCACGGTCTCGTTTGGCTTCGCGGATACCTTCTGACCATTGATGACCAGCCCCGCGATGCTGGTGCCATTAGCGTTGCTGGAAACCGACTTGGCCGTGGCCGAGGTATTGGCTTCGGCGGTCATGGCGCCGGCTTTGATCATGCCTCCCAGGAGGTTGACGTGCTGAATCCTCGATATCGACTCGACACTCGCGGTCGACGTCCCGTAGGCGGCATGCACTGTGTCGTCGACGCTCTGAGACTCGCCTCCCGTAGAAAGGGCAGAGGGAACGAGTCTGACACGGGCGCCGCTGGCGGCATGAGAGAAGTTCGCGGTCAGGCAGTTTCCCGCGATCAACAGCACGGGGCCGTTGGTGTAGGTGACCGACCCCCGAACGGCGTGGACATACGAGGCAAAGGCTTCGCCGGTCGCCACGCCTCGAATTGAGTTGACCGGCGTGGCGTGGGCGCCTGCCGCGTTGGCTACGCCCGGGAGCATCAAGAGCGAGAACGACACGAGTACGAGAGTTACAGCTTTCACCATCACTTCCTCCAATTTCCTTGTCTTAGCGGCTGGGCCGCCTTGCCTGTGCCTGCAGATTGGCACCGTCTAAGAAAAACGTAGGCTCCCCGCCTGAACGCGAGTTGAAGGTTTGGTAAACAACCGGTAAATATTGGAAGCCGCCCTCCGAGCCGCCCGCGCTCTTGCAAGCTCCATACCAGGAGATCGCGGCAGAGTATCTTTGGTCTGATGAGTGATTCAACGGTCTCCCGGACAGCCGAAGAGGGAGGCCAATGGGGCTGGAAGCCGGCACCGAGCCCGGCGCGCCTGACTCTGACCGGCTCCCTCGTAACCCTGCGGCCGATCGACCTCAATACCGACAGCCGGCCACTCTTCGAGTCGAGTCACGACGGCCGGGACCCCCACCTCTGGGAGTATCTCTTCCACGGGCCGTTCCCGTCGGAGGCCGAGTTTCGCCGCTACCTCACGGGGCTGGCGGCATCGACGGACGACATCTTCTTCACGGTGGTCGAACGGAGTACGTCCAGGCCCTCGGGTATCTGCAGCTACCTCCGCATGGTCCCGGCGCACGGCGTCATCGAGATCGGTCACATCTGGTTCGTCCCGGCGCTGCAGCGGACGCCTCAGGCCACGGAGGCAATCTATCTGCTGGCCCGGCACGTCTTCGACGACCTCGGGTACCGACGGCTGGAGTGGAAGTGCGATGCCCGGAACGTCCGCTCGAGGCGTGCCGCCGAGCGGTTCGGCTTCCACTTCGAGGGCATCTTCCGGCAGCACATGGTCGTCAAAGGACGCAACCGCGACACCGCCTGGTTCGGGATGACCGACGGCGACTGGGCGGCTGTCAAGCAGGCCTTCGAGGAGTGGCTGCGGCCGGAGAACTTCGACTCCTCGGGCCGCCAGCGCCGCTCGCTCGAGGCAATCCGCGCCGCCCTCATATAGCTGACGCCCGGCCACAGAAGGGCCGGGCTACGTTTGGCTGGCGAGTAGGACGCCCGGCGACAGAAGAGCTGGGCTACGTTTTGCTGATGAGCAGGACGCCCGGCGACAGAAGAGCCGGGTCTACGTTTGGCTGGCGAGTAGGACGCCCGGCCACAGAAGGGCCGGGCTACGTTGGCCCGCATCTGTGACGGATGCGAGGGGTTCTACCAGCCCGAGTCGTCAGGGCCGGGCTGGGCTCGGAGGAGTGTACCGGCCGCGGGGGGCGTCAGAGCCGTGGCCGCCCGTACACAGAGCGCCAGCGACATGACGAAGTCGTCGTGGCCCTCCGCCTGCGGCACGGCGAAGTTGATCTCCTCTGAGGCTCGCAGCTGGTAGCGGGCTCGGCGGAGCTGCTGCCAGAACTCGTGCATCGTCCTTCCCTCTGACCGGTAGATCCGAAGCCTCCCCGTCTCGGCCGCCGACAGCATCCCGAATCCCAGCTCGCTCTTGCTCCGTGAGGTGAACATGACCGGGTCGATGCGTCCGGGAAGCGCCGAATCGAGAAACGAGGTCAACCCGGCTCCGATTCCGGTAGCGTCGACGGAGACACGCGCCGGCTGCCAGGTGTCCCGAAAGAGACGTAGGATACGGTCGTACTGCTCGACGTGAGTCAGGTCCCGCCAGCGGTAGTGCTCGACAACACGAACGATGGGGAGGCTGACCGAGGCGCCTTCGCGGCTGACCTCGGCCAGAGTGATCACGGTCTCATCGTGCCGGTTCAGCAAGGGTGTGCCGCTACGGAAGGGCTGCACTACCTGACCCGCGATATCTACCCCGGCGACATAGCGGACGCCGGAAACAGGTGCCTGCTGGCGCTCGTGGTCGCCATGCATCTTCAGGATCAAGGGTTCCGGAAATAGTCTGGAAGCGCCGGCGATGGGTCTGAGAAGGTACTGGGTCTGGATGGCCGGATGGTTCTCACCCAGCCGTTCGATCTCGTCCCGGACGAAGGCCTCGTACTGCGGCGAGAGCGCCGCCAGCGTTTGCCACGGTGCCTCGAAGTTCAGCCGCAAGCCGGTCATAGCTTCGCGCCGGCGATTGTGCCGGCGCTGGTCCTCGAGGATGTTGTCCTCGTCCCAAGCAGTTCCGTAGAGCACGGTGGTGGTGCGAGCGGTTGCGGCCATGGGCCGAAAGCTGCGCCAGTAGACATCGCTGTCGACATCCTGAGCCTCGTCGATCTCCAAGAGAATGGAGGCCGTGGCCCCGACGACGTTGGCCGACGGATCGGCCGAGTAGAACATTATCCGGGTCAGTCCCAGCTCGATGCTGAAGCCGTGGCGCGAGAGCCAGCGCTCGGCTGAGAAGGGGTGCGACAGCGTTTCTCGGAGCCGGATGATGGAGTTGGTGATCTGCGGGCGGAACGACGGCGCCGCCTTCACCAGCTGCCCGCCCTCCGCCGCGAAGCGGTGCAGGAGGTAGGCTTCGAGCTGTGCCGACAGCTCGTTCTTGCCCGACTGCCGGGCCATCATCACGGTGAACGTGTGGCCCTGGTTCTCGAATACGGACCGAAGGATGGCATCACCGGCCTCGATTTGGTACCCCCGCAGAGGGCGCAGCGTGGCCAGGCGGGAGAAGCTGTCCAGTGAAGCCAAGGCCTTTGCCGGATCGATGTCGAGCGCGTGGTCAGCCATCACCGAGACGTTACGAACATCTGCCACAATGTCAAGGATCACAGCCAACCGATAGCCAGCAGGAGGTCAGACAGCGGCCATGAAGTTCGGCGACATGCACGGATCGCGAGTGGTCAGCGTCGCGGACGCTCAGGAGTTGGGGACCATCGACGATGCCTTCCTCGATGTGGAAGCCGGGAAGGTCGTCGGCCTACGTATCAAGCCGGGCGGCCTGTTTTCAGGGCACAAGGCGGTGCCGCTCAAGGATGTGAAATCCATCGGACCGGATGCCGTGACGGTTGAGACTCCTGAGGTGGTGGTCGAGGTGGATGCCACCGACGAGCTGAAGGCCGCTCGGGGACTGCACAGCCTGAACGGCATGCAGGTGCTGGATGATCGAGGAGTGGAGGTGGGCCATCTGGCCGACGTCGACGCTGACTTCAACACGGGCCGGCTGCTCACTCTGGTGATGACCGGCACAGCCGCGGAGCGGAAGCAGCATCAGAGCAGGGAAGTACCGGCGTCCGCCATCCAGAGCTTCGGCGAACGGCTGATCGTGGTCCGCAGCGCCGATTTGCTCCCGCCTGAGGCCGCGGGAGCAGGATCGTAGCTAAAAACCCGTTACTCCGGGAGCTGCCGCTCCATCCAGGCTTGCGTCAGCCGGATCTCGCCGTAACTGTAGCCGTCTCCCAGCTGCTCCTTTACGGGACTCAGCCCACCCCCCGGCATGCGTCGGAGCACTGCCTCGATGGCGGGGCGGCGTTCCTCGGGCACCAGCCGGTTGATGTCGAGCTCCTCGCCGTTGAGCAGGGCGGTCGCCAGGTGGTTCTCGATCGTCGTCACCGCCAGGCCTCGCTCGCGCGCGATGTCCTCCGCGCCAAGCCCACTGCGGAAGAGCTGCAGGCTCACCATCGCGCTGGTGTTCAGCGAGCGCTGCTCCGCCGTTCTTCCGCCGGCTCTCGCCGGGTCCGGTTGGTCCGAGGATTCAGCCGCGGCTGCCAGCACCGATAGGAAGGCTGAGCCGTAGTCGTGGAGCCTTTTCTCGCCGACGCCCGGAATCCGGCTCAGCTCGCTCAGAGTCTTCGGCCGGCGCTGGACCATCTCCCATAGCGCCGGGTCCTGAAAGATCACGTAGGCCGGAACCCCGGCCTCCTCGGCGAGGCGCTTGCGCAGCAGCCGCAGCTGCTCGAACAGGTCGCTGCGGTCACGCCGCTCTGGCTCCCGAATCTGTGCCCGGGGCCGCTGCCGAACGGGGGCCACTACCTTCAGTCCTTTGAACAGCACCTGGGAGCCCCGCTCCGTCACCTTCAGCCCGCCAAACTCATCCCGGGGCACGAGGTAATCTTCCCGCAGGAGCATCGCGGCCAGCTCCTGCCAGTCCTCCTTGGACCGGTTCCGCCCGATTCCGTACGTCGGAAGCGACTCATGGCCCTGTTCGCGCACACGCGCGGATCGCGAGCCTCGAAGCACGTCGATGACGTACGACCGGCCGAAGCGCTCGCCGGTGCGTTTGACACAGGAGAGAAACATCTGCGCCGGCACGGTGACATCCTGCAGGGGGGTTGGCGCGGCGCAGTTATCGCAGCAACGACCGGAGGGTGGCTCGATCCTTTCGTCAAAGTGGGCCAGCAGAGTGGTGCGCCTGCACTCCGTCGTCTCGGCCCAGGCGGTCATGTGTTTGAGCTGCTCGTGGGCGATGGCCCGCTCGTGGGGATCCTCCTTCTGGTCCGCGAACCAGCGCGCCCGGCTGATATCGGCGGGGCTGTAGAAGAGGATGCAGTCGCTCGCCTCGCCGTCACGGCCGGCCCGTCCGCTTTCTTGGTAGTAGTTCTCCAGCGTCCGCGGTAGGTCGTAATGGATGACGTAGCGAACGTCGGGCTTGTCAATGCCCATGCCGAACGCGATGGTGGCTACGATGACCTGTGCGCGGTCTTTGACGAAGTCTTCCTGGCGCTGCTCACGCTGCCGCCGATCGAGCCCCGCGTGATAGGACACCGCCTTGATTCCCTCACCCTGTAGCACCGTCGCCAGCTCCTCGGTCCCCGCGCGGCTGAGACAGTAGATGATTCCCGAGTCGCCTGGTCTGGCCTTGAGGTAGCGCATGAGCACGGCCAGCGCGTCCTGCTTGGGCCTGACCTCGTAGTAGAGGTTGGGCCGGTTGAAGGTGCCGCGAAAGTGGGCCGGTTCTCGCAGCTCGAGCTGCGAGATGATGTCCTCCTGCACCCGAGCAGTCGCGGTAGCGGTGAAGGCGGCCAGTGGGATGGAGGGGAACGAGCGCCGTAGCGCGCGCAGCTCGCGATACTCGGGCCGGAAGTCGTGGCCCCA
>DASRCF010000207.1:0-44664 GCA_035653255.1 Chloroflexota bacterium | reverse complement strand
GGTCGGGCGCGTCTACACAGACGATATTCCGGTGTTCCCGCACCCGGCTCGCCCGCAATGCGTGTAGCGTTCGTGCCGCGCACTTCTGTTCAGTAGGTTTCCGTTGCCCTCGACGATCCGCGGCCCTTCTTCGCTATGTGTGAGCGCTCGGTGGCCTGGGCGTTGGGATTAGACCGGCCGAGGTCGACGGAGAGCTTTGCGCGGCCGCGGAGGCGGGCACAGTCGCTCACGATTGGCCTGCTTCAGTCCGATGCCGGGTCCTCCGGGCGCTGAGAAGTCCCTGAATCATCCAACTGTAGTGCGTGGTGGGCGATACTGGACTCGAACCAGTGACCTCACGGATGTGAACCGTGCGCTCTAACCAGCTGAGCTAATCGCCCGGGGCTCAGGATTCTAGCAGCAGACGACATGGGCTCAGCTAACGCGAGTGACCCGCAGCAACATTTGATCGTGACGGACAGGTTGCGGCTGATTCCCCTCCCTGTCTCCGTGTACTCGGCCCTATTGAACGGTCAGAAACATGAGGCAGAGCGCATTCTCGGGCTCTCACTGGATGAAGGTAGACTCGCGGACCTCGCTCCGATTGTCCGGCATCGATACGACCAGCTTCAACAGGATCCCGCCCAGACTGCGTGGCTTATCCGTTTGATGGTCCTGCGATGTCGGTCCACAGTGGTCGGTGACATCGGCTTTCATGCCCCGCCCGATGCGACCGGGATGGTGGAGATCGGCTACACGGTGATCGAGAGCTATCGTGGTCAAGGGTTTGCGACTGAGGCCTCCTTTGCCCTCGCCCGGTGGGCGGCCACTCAGCCCCGCGTCAGGCGTCTCCGAGCCTCGATCTCTCCCGGCAACGCTGCGTCGCTCCGGATAGCCCAAAAGCTTGGCCTGGTGGCGATCGGCCGGCAGATGGATGAGATCGATGGTGAAGAGATTGTTTTCGAGGGTCCAATTGGACCCCTGACCCAGGCTTATAGCAGCTGACAGTAGACAACGGCTAATCCGTGGGGATGGGCCGGGCACACCCGCCGGGGATACAAACGCTTCAGGGGCCGGCAGTTGCCGGCGAGCTTTAACGTGACCTACGCCCGGAGATCCTCTCTGTGAGTGTCCCCGGATCTCGTCCCCGAACAGCTGCTCTCACCGCTCTATCTAGACCAAGAAATATCATCAGAGCGACACACGATGTCACTAAACCAATGAGGAACACGAGCGGCACTCCAAGAAGAGAGACACCGATGCCTCCGATGAGATTGCCCACCAAGATGGCAAGCCCGAAGGCAGCGCCGAATGCGCTGCTGGCCAGGCCGGCGCGACCAGGACTCAATTCCTGGGCGTAGGTCAGCCCCAGCCCGAACACAACAGCCACGACCAAGGAGTCGATGGCCTGCGTCAGATATACCTGCCACACGGCGGTATTGAAGGCGAGGATGGCGTACTCGATCACAGCGGCGGCGAGTCCCAGGGTGAAGAGCCTACCAATGGAAAAGCGTAGAGCCAACAGACCTACGGCGGGTAGAGTCAACAACTCCGCCAGGGGAGAAACCGCCATAACGGTTCCGAACTCTTCGATGCTGCCACCCAGGTGTTTTGTGACGTCGATAGGGAGGTACGTGATCCGCAGTCCCGTGCCAATCAACACCAGCACGCAGAGTACGACAAAGACATATAGCCGCCTGTTGTCTTGACCCTGTCTCTCCTTCCTCTGCGCACCGTCGAGGCCGCCGGAAACTGGAATATCCAAGCCCCACAACGGAAGGAGGCAGAGGAGGCTGAGGCCACCTGCGAGCACAAACGCGGCCCGAAAGCTAACCAATCCGGCCAATTGGGAACCGAGCAGCGGGCCGAGCACAAAGCCGAACGAAAACGCCGTCCGAACCGTCGTATTGACGAACCCGGGATGACCTTCATCATCACGCACCATCACATCGTGCACGGCCGCAAACGCCTGTCCCATCGTGATCGTGCCGGCGCTGAGGAACAGCGCGCCCGCGACGACGCTCAGCCAGAAATACGGAGAAATGGCGAAGACCAGCCAGCCGGCTGCCACCCACGCAGAAGCGAGTCGCAGCACCGGCAGGCGTGAATGCCAGTGGTCGGACCAACGTCCGACCGCAAGGCCGAGCACCAGTCCCGCCAGGGACTCAAAGACAAAGAACAGACTGGCGAGCGAGATAGAGACGTGCAGATGGTCGACAAGGTAAAGCGTAATGAGAGGCAAGGTCGACGAAACCGCGAGTGAGAGGAACACCATGGTGAGGATGAAGGCGCGATACTCGCGCTTGTGCCACACCATGGAGAAGAAGGCCAGCTGGCCTCTCATGCTGCCTGTGCGGGGCGCGTTCATGACGGACTCCTCATTGGCTCGCCTACAAATGTAGGCGGTCGGGTGGCGGCGCCCTCGTCTACGACTGAGCCCGGCCAGGGCCTTCTGCAGCGGGCCGGTCTCGGTACCAAAGGGTCGGAGACGGCCCGAGGTGGATACGAGACGCACTCGGCAGTCCGCTCTCTCTGCGGGCTAAGTGCCGTCTCCCAGGGATGCGGTTACTTGATAGTAGGTCGATGCTAGCTGAGCTTCTCGGCGATCAGATCTTTGACGATAGCCGCGTTTGCCTTGCCGCCCGTAGCTTTCATTACCTGACCGATGAGCGGGCCCTCGGTCTTCCGGTCTTGCTCCACATACTGTTTGACCAGCCCCGGGTTCGCCGTCAGGACCTGCTCGACCACTTGGCGCAGCTCTTCCGGGTCACCCATCTGCGTCAGCCCGCGTTCTCGCACTATGGTGGCGGCGTTCGTCCCGCTCCGAAACATCTCCTCAAATACCGTTTTGCCGATGGCGTTGCTGATCGTACCATCGGCGAGCAGCTTCAGAAGCCCAGCCAGGAGCTGCGGGGTTATCGGCACCACCGCCGGTTCCATGCCGGTCTCATGTAGGAGGCGGAGCAGCTCGCCCGTTAGCCAGTTGGAAATCGCCTTCGGCTCGGCGAACGGAGCTGCCGCCACGGTTTGGTCCATCAGACGCGCCAGCTCCGGATCCTGAGTGAGAACAGCGGCGTCGTAGGCCGTGAGTCCGTAGTGGTTTACGTACCGCTCCCGCTTCTTGGCCGCGGCCTCCGGCATGCGCGAGCGAACGGCATCCACCAACACCTTTGGGACGTCGAGCGGTGGAAGATCGGGCTCCGGGAAGTACCGGTAATCCTCGGCGAACTCTTTGCTTCGCTGCGGTACGGTCTTCTCAGCGGCTTCATCCCAGCCGCGCGTCTCCTGCGTCAATGTTCCGCCCGCTTCCAGGCATCTGACCTGCCGGTCGATCTCGAATTCGACAGCGCGGGCAACAGCCCGGAAGCTGTTCAGGTTCTTGATCTCGACTTTCACCCCATGCTCGGATCCAGGTCTGCGGACGGAGACATTGATATCCGCGCGGAGCGCGCCCTCCTGCATGTCTCCTGAGCAGACACCGAGATAGACCAGAATCTCCCGCAGCGTCTCGAAGTACCGGCGGGCCCCCGCCGAGCTCCTCAGGTCGGGATGAGACACGATCTCCAGCAGCGGAACGCCCGAGCGGTTGTAATCCACCAGGCTTACGTCCTTGCCGCCCATCCGGCCGTGGATCGTCTTTCCGGTGTCCTCCTCCATGTGCACCCGAATAATCCCGCAGCGCTCCGATCCAGTCTCGCTTTCAAAATCCACGTACCCGTCACGGCCCAGGGGAGTATCGTACTGCGAGATCTGATACCCCTTGGGGATGTCGGGGTAGGGGTAATTCTTGCGGTCAAATTTGGTAATAGGAGCGATCTGGCAGTTGAGCGCGAGCGCGACCATGATCGCCTGCTCGACGGCCGCCTGGTTTGCCACTGGGAGGGAGCCGGGCAGCCCCAGGTCGACGGGGCACACGTGAGTATTCGGCGCCGCGCCGGAATAGGAGGCCGAACACGAACAGAACATCTTGCTCTGCGTGAGGAGCTGCGCATGAACCTCCAGTCCGATCACGGGCTCGTAGGCCGGCTCACCGCTCACGGTGCGTATGCTTCAGTGTTGGGCTCGAACCCAAGCTGACCACGCATTCGGACCTTCCTTTACCCGGCCGCGGTGGCATGTTCTTGGAGTATCGGCGGCCGCTGAGTGCCGTTTTCAGACGACTGTTGATACGCGTGCGCCACCTTCAACATCGTTGCCTCGTCAAGCCTGTTTCCCAAGATCTGCAGACCGACTGGGAGGCCCTCCGAGAGGCCGCAGGGAACCGAGACGCCGCATATGCCGGCCATGTTGGCGGGCAGCGTGAACACGTCGGCAAGATACATGGCATACGGATCAGAGAGCCGCTCTCCCAGCCGGAATGCGGTTGTCGGCGAAGTAGGTCCAACGATGACGTCCACCTGCTCGAAGGCACGCTGGAAATCTTGACGGACCAGCTCCCTCACCTGTTGCGCCTTGACATAATAGGCGTCGTAGTAGCCCTTTGAAAGCGCGTAGGCTCCAAGCAGAATCCGGCGCTTGACCTCGCGCCCAAACCCGGCATTTCGGGTGCGATCGAACATCTCCCAGATGGTGTCCCCGTGCTCACGATGACCGAAGCGGACGCCGTCGTAGCGGGCGAGATTCGACATGGCCTCGCTGGGAGCGACGATGTAGTACGACGAGAGCGCGTACTCAGTCATCGGTAGCGAGATGTCCACCATCTTGGCGCCGGCCGACTCGAGCGTCGAGATCGCTGCCTCCACATTCGCGCGGACCCCGGCCTCGAGACCATCTGGGAAGTACTCTCGGGCGACGCCGACTCGGATGCCGTGGAGATCTGCTGTAAGTGACGCCAGATAGTCGGGTACCGGCGCCCGTAGTGATGTGGCATCGGCTGGATCCTCCCCGGCGATGACACTCAGTACCGCCGCAGCGTCCTCGACCGTTCGCGTTATTGGTCCGATCTGGTCGAGCGAGGACGCGAAGGCGACCAGGCCATAGCGAGAGACGCGACCGTATGTTGGCTTCACACCCACGACACCGCACAAGCCCGCCGGTTGGCGTATGGAACCTCCGGTGTCGGTGCCCAGGGCGAAGGTGACGAGGCCGGCGGAGACGGCCGCGGCCGAGCCTCCACTGGACCCACCGGGAACGCGCTCGAGGTCCCACGGATTCCGCGCCGGAAAGAAGCCGCTGTGTTCTGTCGAGCTTCCCATCGCGAATTCGTCCATGTTGGTCTTGCCTATCAGCACAGCCCCCTGATCGAGCAGACGCTGCGCCACCTGCCCCTGATACGGAGGTACGTAGCCTTCGAGAATCCGAGAGCCGCAGGTAGTCGCTACGCCGGTAGTCGAGATGATGTCCTTCAAGGCCATCGGAATGCCTGTGAGTAGCGCACTCTCACCGTCCGCGATACGCCGGTCGGCGGCCTGCGCCCGTTCCATGGCCAGGGCCTCAGTCACCAAGAGAAAGCTGCCGAGTGATTGGTCGACCGCGGCGACTCGGGACAGCATTGCCCGGGTAAGCTCGACCGAGCTGATCTGCCGGCCGTCCAGGAGGCGACGTGCCTCGATGAGGCTGAGGTAGCCGAGGGTTTCGCTATCCAGAGCGGCGGCTACTCCCCGAAGACAGCGGGTACGACGAAGAATCCGTCGTGACTCTCGGGAGCATTGGCCAGCACATCCTCGCCGCGCAATCCGTTGGACACGCGATCCTCACGGGTGGCGCATCCGCGCGGGCGGTCTGCAACAGATCCCGAGACCGTGGAGGTATCGAGGCGCTGTATGCGGTCAACGTGGGCCAGGATGCCCGAGACCTCACCCGCCAGATCGTCGATCTCAGCTTCGGTCAACCCCAGGCGGGTCATCTCCGACAGGCGCGCCACCACTTCACGCGAAATTGCCACTGAGAAATCGCCTCTCCCGTCGTCGCGGGATTCTAGCACCGGGGGACGCTCCGGCAATGACCTCTAACTGCCACGAGGGACCTACGCTATGAGGAACTCGTCTCGTCTGTAGCCTGGCTGGCACACCTTGTCAAGGGCGGAAATGTGAGAGCACATCCGTGAATTCTTAACAATTGATTAACTCGTCGCCTAATGACACAACCCTCCGGCTGGTCCCACTCACCCGCCGTTTTTGGCTGAATCAGGGTGCTGATCGGCGAGCACCGATTAGCGCGCTCATGGTATGAATAGGGCCGATATCTTCAGTTATATAGCCGATTCTGGCGGCTCCCAACGGGTAGCTTGACAGTTAAGCTGCAGTGGGTTTAGACTGTTGCTATCGTCCGAAACATTTTGGGACGTGCGTCAAGCTCCTTTGCTCCTCCGCAGTCCGGCATGACGTGATCGCAGCCAAGCGGGTACGACGCTTCGAGCAGATTCGTCGATTTGCAAGCGTTGGCCGCTTGAACGTGGCGATGCTGCACGCTCGGAGGGAAGGATGGTAGTCAGGAACCGCTCGCACGTGACCCAGCTCGCGGACCCCGTCACGCTAAGCGATGTGCCTCTTGAAGGTGCTCCGCACGAGTTCAGTCGGCGCCAGGCGCTGGGGCTCGCAGGTGCGGCCGCGGTGGGAACGAGTCCACTGCTGCACGCCGTCGAGTATGGTCTGGGCGGATCCTTCGTGCTCGTGCGCTCGCCGGGCCGCGTTGCCTTCCGGTACCGGGGTATGGATCGCTGGGTGGTCGACGTCCGGCACTTCGCCGGGCGTCCGCGTCTCAAGGTGGAGAGTCGCGGCCAGATGATCAGCATCGAATTGCGCGGCGCGAGATATCCAGGAACTGACCTCTCAGCCGATTTCAGCTGCATTTTGAAGCCTGCCATATCCGGCTGGCGAATGTCTTTGCGCATGGCCCTCGGAGGTTTCTCGGCGCGCGGAGTGGCCTTCGAACGCTGGCTGCTCGGGAAGGAGCAGGCTTCGGGGCCGGTTTCGGTCCGTGCACGGCTTGCGCTCAGTTCCACGGCGGAACTCCACCTCGGTGGGTCGGGCACGGGGCAGTTTGGACCGGATTGGGTGGTTCGGATTCGAGGCCGGCGTGTCGCCCGCCTGGAAGGGCTGGGACAGCCACTTTCGAGCAACCGGCTTACCATCTCGCTTCCTCAAGAGGAATCGGCCGTCGGGAAGCGGCGGGCTACGCGAAGAACTCTCGTCGTCCTCGACCGTCGTTCGGAGAACTGGGCCATCGACCTGAGTCGAATGGGGGACCTTGAGCTGACTCAGCTCGGCTCGGGATTCGAGACCATTGGCATCGAGCTCAAGGAGAGCGCGAGTGGACGAGTGAGCCGGAGCCTGGTCGCCCTCTCTCCCGAACAGACCGATAGCGTCGCCTACATACCGTCGCGCGACCTCAAGGGTTCGAATCTACGAGCATTCGAGCTGCCCCTGCGGGACGTTCGCTACCGGATTTACTTCACCCCGAATGGTGAGCGGCGAGAGCTCAGTGCCGGCTACACCACGCACCCCGTCTGGATGCACGCCGAAGGCTGCAGCTTCCTCTTGGGTCACGCCGATCATGCGGGACGTTTCTCCCTGCGGACCGACGCCCGGGGCACCCGGCTCCACTGCGCTCCGGCGCTGCTTGGAGTCGTGGGAGGGCTGCCGGGCACGGTGGTCGAGCCGGTGACCCTCTCCAAGCCGACGGTCCTGGAGATGGTGCCGGGCCGCGCTGCTGCCCGGCGGAAGCCCGGAGTGGCGCGCCTGACGATCCATCACCCTTCAACAGGGTTGAAGCCCGAGGCGGCCATACCGAACTACGTGGTCTCAATCCTCCGCCCGGAGGATTTGATGGCGTTGAGCCTGGAGTATGTAGGCTTCGACCTCCGTACCGGTGGTGGCGCGCCGCCTCAATTGGTGCGGACACAAAAGGCCGCTCAGGTCATCGCCCACTTCGGCCCACAGAGCATCGGTGAGCAGGCATTCTTCCAGGTCGATCCAAACGACCCCTTGTCGTCGAATACCGACAATAACCCTCCCGGGGGCGATCCCGACAATGGCACCTCGGGAAACGATCCCTTGAGTCCACCGGGACAGGTTGCAGCGATCCTCTCCGGTCCGAGCCGGCTGGCTTTCGACGTCTCCCCAAAGGTGGCGACGATTGCTTACACGCTCGATGCGGTCATGGACTGGTCGAAGTTCACGCAACGGGTCTACGACACGAGTAGCAACCCCATTCAGGATCCACCCGCCGACCGGACTGCCATCGAGGCGCCCTACCGCCTGATCCTGTCACCGAGCACATTCGCTTACTGGAACCACACCTCCGACCTCGTTCAAGCCAACGGCCAGACGGAGCTGTGGCACACCCGGCTCGGCGTGATCGACAGTCAGGGCTATCCCCACGACGACAATGACCCGGTCCATGCGCCATCGTGGGTCCGCGCCATCTGGACCCCGGACTACCCCGACGCACCCAGCCAGCACTATCCCGCGGACAAGGTCCACAATCCCTTCCGGATGCCGATGGACGCAGATGATCGATACCAGATCGTGCGGCTATCCGGACAGTTCGGTCAGAGCCAGCCGAAGGGTGGGACATACGACCCGACACCTGTGGACGTCACCAAGCTGATGCTCTCGGGTCTCGGCGCCTGGATGAATGTACGAGGCGCCTGGGATCCGGCCGTCACGCCCGTCGGTCTCGACGTGGAAGAGTGGCGCAATCGTTCCACCATGGGCCGCGACCACTACGTGCGCGTCGTCTATGCCGGGTATATGTTCCCGTTCGGCCACCAGGCCGCCTTGGTTAAGGTCACCGAACGCAAATTCGTGCAATTCCCCGACGCGACTACGGGCGGCTTGGGACCGATCATCGCACACCTCTATCAGCGGCTGTTTATCGTCATCCGCCAGCCCACCAAGACCTTCAATTCCTCCGACTACCCGAGCGGCTGGCAGGACGGCAGCAATCCCCTCAAGGGGACGACCTTCGAGACCCAGGGCCGGCAGATGCCCTTCAAGACGGTGGAGATTACTACGCTGGTCACCCCAGATCTCGAGGGACCGACTGCCCTGGGCAGCCCGGCCACGACGGGAGCCCAGGACGCCTTCTGGCCGATGATCTCGGTCAACGGTACGCCGACCATCTTCAAGTTCCACGTAAAGGGCACTGACTGGGACGGCAACGTGACCGAGTTCGCCATGCCGCTGATCTTCATAAGCCGCGCGGTTTCGCTGCCCGGCACCAGCACCACGTTCGCAAGCGGACTCCAAGGTGTGGAACAAGTCTACGTGGCGTCCGCAAACGCGACCGTGCCTATGAGTGGCCAGCGGGTGGCGATCGCCCCGAGCAACCCGCATCCCAGCGCTCAGGGAACGGATCCCAGCCTCGAGATGACCTCCATAACCTTCGATGCCGCCATTCCGCCCGACAATGTTGCGGACTCCAACGGATTCCCAGCCGATCAGCCCCAGTTCTATCCGGTCATGGGAGTAGCTGACTGCCAGATTCCGGCGCTCAAGCAGCTAACCGGCGCCAATAGTGATCCCAGCATTGCGCTCGCGGCCGAGTTCCTCCAGTACGGGGTCCCTGAAATGGGCCTGCCCGGCGGCTCGTCCAACGCGGGCGAGGTCTTTGGCCACCTCGTCGATCCCGGCTACCTGACGAACGGCAACTCGCAGCAGATTCCGATGATCTTCGGACCTGGCGCAAGCGGCCAGCCGGTGACCCCGGGAGCGATGACGCCGAACCTCTCGATCGCCGGCCTTTCTCGCATGCTGGGTCCAGTCGGCGCGAACGTCGTACAGCAGGGTGGCCAAGCAATATCCGACCTCGGAGGGATAGCGTCCGGCAACTTCGATCCCACCTCCTTCTTCAGCGATCCCTCCAGCCTGCTGGGAGACAAGTTCCCCAAGCTATTCGGCGGAATCCCTCTCACCGGCATCATCAAACCACTGCTCAACTTCCTGGAGAGCGTGCCGCCTCCCGAATTTGACGCCGCGGGCAAGCTGGTCCCGCGAGATGACCTCGACATCGGCAAGCTGCTGAAGGTTCCCGGGCTGAGCATCAAAGTCTCGGAAGAACACATCATCGTCGACTATGTCTGGACCACGGACCAGATCCAGAACTACGAAATCCCAGGGGTGAAGTTCGGGTTCGAGGCGGACGTCGTCAACGACGACGGCACAGAGCCTTCCCCGGTACCTGCGAATGTCGGCTCGCCGCCCGGGGCTCCTGACGTTGATGATGGCGGAGCCGATGGCAGCGTCGATGTCAGCGACAATCCCAGCAATCATGCTTGGGCCGCCACGTATACCAACAGCCATGGCGAGACCGCCCTGGGCGTCGGCACCACCTTCGACGTGTCCGAGAACGGTAAGCACACCAGTGGCCGGAAGGTGAAGGTCAAGGTCGACCAGGGACCGACCGGTACTACCAAGATCAACATCTACCGCACTCAGAACGGACAGAACTGGCCCTTCTATCTCGTCGATAGCGTCACCAGCAAGGTGGTCGGCAGCGACCAGATCACGTACACCGACAACAAGAGCGATTCGGACATTTCGTCGGCTGCCAACCCACCGCACAGCCAGTGCCAGTTCCGGATCGAGCTCAACCTCACCGTCCCACTCAAGGGGGGCGACCCGACCTACCTGATCATGGGCGAGATCGATTACTGCTCGCTCCAGTTCGCGGTCATGGCGGTGCCGTTCGTCTACCTCCGCTTCACCATCAAGAGTGGCGAGAAGCTGAAGTGCGACCCCGCCCTAAACGAGATCGTCTTCGAGGACTTCCTCCAGTTCGTCAACGGCCTGCGTCAGTACCTCAACGCGTTCTCTGATCCACCGTTCCTCGATGTCAAGTCCGATCATGTCGAGGCCGGGTATACCCTCGCTCTGCCCTCCATCGACGTAGGCGCCTTCAGCCTCCAAAATATCTCTCTGGGCGCCAAGATCAGCATCCCGTACTTCGGGGACGCGATTGTCATCTCTTTCAACTTCTGCACCAAAGACAACCCGTTCGTCCTGACGATCTACATCTTCGGTGGTGGCGGTTACCTGGAGATCGATCTTGGACCGGAAGGGCTTGTCGGCCTTCATGCCGCCCTCGAGTTCGGTGTGGACTGCGCCTTCGACATCGGGGTTGCCAGTGGCGGCGTCCACATCATGGTCGGCATTTACTTCGACTACGACAAGACCAATGGCGCCACCCTGACCGGCTTCGTCGACATTGGTGGAAACCTGGACGTTCTCGGCATCATCAGCCTTTCGCTGCTGTTCCACATGCAGCTCTCCTACCAGCTCTCGGGACCGGATCAGGGTAAGTGTACAGGTGAAGCTTCACTCGTAGTCGAGGTCAGCGTATTGCTCTTCAGCGCCTCGGTCACGCTGGGTCCGATCAAGAAGTCATTTGGTGGCTCTTCCGAGGAGGGTGAGCCCGCGCCACGGGCTCTGCCCCACACCCGCGCCACCGGCAACCGCCTGCCGGTAGCCTCGATGATCGCCGAAGACGACTGGATGGCCTACCTTCAGGCCTTCGCGGCATAGATAGGAGACCGTTATGAGCTACGAAAAAATCCTTTGGACGGCACTACCGAACGGTCTCAAGACAGTGGGTGGCAAGACGTACCTGAAGGTGACGCTCTTCGTCTCACCGCGGCTGTACTCGGGGACCAACACCACGCTGGGCAGCTTTCCTGATTTCCTGAAATGGCCCCAGAGGGCCGCCGGCCTGCACTTCAAGTTCAAGTTTTCCCCAGGACCATCTGCGGTTGCCGCCATCCCTGACCCCGGCAGCCCCCCTCTAGAGGAAAAGCTTTGGGAATACCTGTTTACCTCCAGTACCTTCGTCAAGCACTATCAATTTCAAGACTTCAGCAAGCGTTTTATCATCACCAACCCTGTGAGTGACGTCAATTCGTTCGTGGAGAATTCCTACAAGACGGTTATCAGTTCGAGCCCCAACAGCCTGCCCTCGGTTGCAGGCAGGCAAGAGGGCGGAATCTCTTTGCACCAGTTCTTCGACAAGATTCAGCACGTCCTGGACATAAAGGAAGTCGACAAGATCCTCAGCCAGTACCGAGACTCCGGCTACGGATATACTCACCACACCTTCCCACCTCCGGCCGGCAACTCCCTCGAGGCGCTCAAGCAGCTCTCGCTGTTCTACTACCGCCCCGAGGACTACCATCCGGCGGCCGGCATCCCACACAAGCCGCAGACCCTCGACTTCCATGAACAGGTGTCCTCGCTCAGCAAGTACCCGGATCTTCTCCGTCGCCTCGGGCTCGCCATCGATCTTCTTGTTCCCGTGTCTGGGGTACCGGTCGGAAACCCCAACGCCACAATTCGTGTCGCCAACAAGCCTGTCTCCGCCTCGATCGACATCACGCCGCAGACCTACTTCACCCTGACTTCAGGCGACTTCTTCGCTACGTCCTCGAGCGGCGAGGTCAAACATGGCATGCTCGACTTGTCCCTGAAAGACGGGTCGGGAAATCCGGTGTTCGAGCTCTTGCAGCTCGACACCGATGGAGCTGCCCTGAAACTGATCGGCATGATCAGGCAAATCCTAAACATGGGACAGGGCATCGGAATCCCGACCCAGGTCGGCCTTCCAGCCTTGCGATCGGGCGGCATCTGGGTAATCCAGAATGGGCGAGCCGTCGACCTCACGGCCCTCTTCCCCGTCATGAGCAGCAACAACTCCATGGCCGAAGGTGGAACGGGATCGAGCATCACTCTTCATGCCGAAGACGTCACTCGAGGGTTCCGTGTGGATATGTGGGACTCCGACAGTGGCCACTGGCACTCGCTGCATCTGCGCGGCCCCGCTTTGGATCCGGGTAACCCCGGTCAGCCCTTTCCAGGGAGCTATGAATTTATCCACGCGCCCTCTGCCGAAAGGTACTTCACCCCTGCTGAGGATGACGAGAACTTCGTCTCGATGGGCGTCACCCAGGATCCAACAGGATCGTTCACCGGAGGCTCGTCCCCGGACCTCTACCTCCATGAGGGCCTCTGGCGTTGGATGGGGTGGTCGTTCGCCGGCTCCCGGCCCGGCAAGAATCTGGGTACCGACGACACTGGGCAAGCTGTCGATAACACCCCCGGCCCCGGCGTGGGTTTGGTGACACGCTTCGCCCCGGCAAAGGGTACCCTGCCGAAGCTGCGCTTCGGAAATCAATACCGCCTACGTGCGCGCGTAGTCGACCTTGCGGGCAACAGTGTGGCTCACACTTCGACCGATAGCTCATTTGAGCTGCCCGCTTCCACCGACCCGCCGGTGAAGTACCGTCGCTTCGAGTCGATCGTCGCGCCTGCGACAGTCCTGCGAAAACCCCTGGACGCCTCACCCGGTGAGTCGACGGACCGGCTGGTCATCAGAACCGACTTCAACCGCACTCCGACCCAGGAGTCATCCTACCTCAACACGCTGAACGTGGGGACGTTCTATCTGGACTCTCAGCGGCACATTGCCCCGCCCCGCATGGCTCAGCTCATGGCCGAGATGCACAAGCTCTTCGACTCGATGAGCCCAGCCGACTCGTACAACCTCATCACACGGTACGACAGCGCCTTCGACTCCTCGACGGTCGAGGACGTGGATTCCTTACCGATGCCCTATCTGCCCGAGCTCCTCTCACGCGGAGCTGCGTTCGTCGGCCTTCCCGGCACTGCGGGCGCCGTGTACCGGCGACCCTTCAACCACGCTCCAACACAGAGCTGGCCGGTGATTCAAGGCTTCCGCGTAGTGCTCGAAGACTTGCCTCCGGGCAGCCCCCCAAAGGCCCCTCAGTGGACCCCGCCCGGCGGCACCAGCGCCAATCCGATCGACGGTGTGCTCACTGTCTACCTGGCCAGGGGAAGGGTGATGCCGGTTCAGCTGAGTTCATTCTTGAGCCCGGTTGATCTGGAGCTGATGGGCATTTGGGGCTGGATGGAAGACCTGGCGGCAGCGGGCAAGCTTCCAGCCGGCGTGACGCTCGGCCGCCTCCGCAACTATGCCGTCGAAGGGCAAATGTGGGCCATCACGCCGTTCCGGGAACTCACTCTCGTCAACGCCATTCAGCGGCCCCTGATCCAACCGGTCTTCTCCAATACGTTCGAGTCGCAACGACTTCCCCCCTCCGGTGCCCTCGGTGAGACGTACTCCGTCCTCACGGATAAGCCTATGAGGATTGATGCTCCCAGCACCGTCAAGCTCAATGTCGAGGCCGACTGGACCATGAACCAGGACGACCTTGTCGCCTCTCCGTCGCCATCGCATGCCGGTGTACCCGGCCCAGCGCTCCCGACCCTCATTCGCGGCCATGCGCATGTCGTAGAGATCCCGATCGACGCTCTGCCGGTCGAGTTCGCCTTCTGGAGCAGCTCTGGAGGGGGCCAGGCGACTGTCGTCTTCCCGGCCCAAACGAGCGCCCCCAGCCCAGGAGTCGAGGTGGATATTGCCGGTATGAACCCCGCGGGGTACAACGGCACGTTCAAGGTTCTTTCCTCGACCACCTCCTCGGTGACCTTCAGCCTGGCAACCAACCCAGGCGGATTTGTGGCCGGCGGTACGGTCCTCATCTCTGAGGTCCGCTTCTACGAGTCGGACGACAGGCGCCACCACTTTGGTGACACAAAGTACCGGCGGGTCAACTACTGGGCGACGGCTTCAACCAGATTCCTGGAGTACTTCCCCCAGAACAAGATTGCCACCCCGCCCCTGACGGTCACTAGCGCCTCTTGGTCAGGGGGTAAGGCGATGCTGTCATTCGACGCCCAACCGGTGGCGCCCGGCTTCGGCCAGAAGCTGGTCGTGTCTGGAATGGACCCGGCGGGCTACAACGGCGCTTTCACGGTCCTTGACTCGACCACCACGAGTGTGACCTATTCTCTGGCAAGTAATCCGGGAGCCTTTGTCAATGGCGGCACCGTCGTCGCCGGCGATATCATCACCACACGGACGAGTCCCGTTAAGACCGTCGATGTTCTCAGCACCGCACGGCCCGATGCCCCCAACGTCCTCTACTCGGTCCCCACCTTCGCATGGAACACGGCTGCTGCCGGTTCAATCGTGAAGAGCACTCGCTCCGGCGGCTGGCTGCGGGTGTACCTCGACCGGCCCTGGTTCTCGTCGGGCGATGGTGAGCTGCTCGGAGTGATTCTCGTCAACCAGCTCAACGCCGCTCCCGAAAAACGCCGCGACAAGGTTACCCTCTACCCTGGAAGTCGTGGCCTGCACAAGCGAGACGAACAGACGGGTGTGCCTAGTGAGCTGAAGTCGTACGTCACCCAGTGGGGCCAGGACCCGCTCTGGGCATCGCCTCAAATCACCGCGCCGCCAATAATCGGGAACTTCCCGGCAGCCGTGGCCAGCCAGTCGAACCTGTATCTGGAGGAGCTGGGTGGTCTCTCGGCTGCTTCCTCGGGCGCTCCAGCCGTCGCAGTCGCCGGGCATACCGTCCACTATGACCAGGCTCGGTCTCTATGGTACTCCGACATCCAGTTTGATTGGAGCACAAAGAGCGGGACCTCGTACTTCCCCTTCGTTCGGCTTGCCTTGGCGCGCTATCAGCCGCACTCGATCTCGTACCCGGATACGGTCCACCTCTCTCGGGTCATCCTGGCCGACTTCGCGCAGCTCACGCCCGATCGTGTGGCGCAGGTTCTGACTCATTCCAACCCCAAAGACCCTCGTTTCGTCGAGCTGTCGGTCTCAGGGCCGACGTATTCGGCGGCCATGAACGAGTTTGCCCCCCAGGCTCAGATCGAGGTGACAGTCGAACACCAGATGCCGGGGGTTCCGGGTGAGCTGGCATGGGTCCCCATTCCCAACTCGACCTACCAGCTTAGCCAGTCCTTGAATGCGCAGGACGTGGGAGTGTGGACAGTTGGCTTCGAGCTTCCTCACCCTGTGGGTTCTGTCCCATTCCGTTTGATCATTAGGGAACACGAAATGTATCCGCCGGAAGCTGGGGTTCAATATTCGGCCACGAAGCGCGGACGCGCCGTTTCTCGTGAGCCATCCGTGCCACGCCTCGTCTATGCCGCCGTGCTGCAGATCTGAGAGGAGCTTGATATGAAGCCGACCGCATCGCTGAGCCGACTGATGCCGCTGCTTCTGGCCATGCCCATGGCTATCGGCGCCGGGCTTCTCCCGAGGACGCTCACCACAACTCGAGCCGCCAACACGATTGTCGTTAACACAGCCACCGACTCTCCGAGCACCAAGTGCCCCGCAACGGCGGAAACTCTCCGGTGTGCCATGACTCAGGCAAATGCGGACGGGTCGGGGGACACGATTGTCTTCGACATAAAGTCGCAGTGCTGCCGCATCGAGTTGACGCTTCCCCTGCCGGCACTGTTTGCGACCAACACCACCATCGACGGTTACAAGCAGCCGGGTGCACAGCAGAACTCGGCACTTCCCGGCCATCCCGACAATGCCCGGGTTCCGGTCAATATCGACGGCTCCCGACTGCAGACCGGCAGCGGTGACGGCCTGCAGATCTATGGATCGAATGACGTCGTCGACGGGCTGTCGATTACGAATTTTAGACCGAACAGCGATGGTGGCCAAGGTTGCGCCATCTTTATCGCGGGCGCAGCCACGCTAACGACATCCGACACCGTCTGGGGCAATTTTCTAGGCCTCCTTCCCGACGGCATGACGGCAGGACCAAATCTCGTAGGTGTTGCCATTCAGTCGGGAGCCAGCCACACCCTCATTGGCGGGTCGGGGCAGGCGCAAGCGAACATCATCAGCGATAACCGCATGGCGGGAATCATGATGGTGGAAAGTAGTCAGAACCTGATTGAGAACAACCTCATCGGACTGTCGCGGCTGGGGACCAGTCCAGCTCCCAACGGTCAGGGTATCGAGGCGCTCAGTGAAAACCTGGGCGCGAATAGTGCGCAGGGCGATCAAATCGGCCCCGGCAACGTGATCAGTGGCAACCACGGCTACGGTATCGCCGTCGGACCCGATGGTCTCGGCATCCCGGGGAGCTTCTACGAACGCGTGACTGGGAACCTCATCGGAACCATCGCGGCCGGTCTGGCACGGTCTCCGAATGGGGCCGGCGGGGTCTTCGTGACCGGCTCTCTCGGGACACTGATTGGACGGCCAGGAAGTGGCAACGTCATCTCGGGTAACCTCGGCAACGGCATCACTCTGTCCGGTTCGGGGTCGGCGCGAACGCGGATACTGAGCAACCTGATTGGTCTTGACAAGTTGGGCGGCCCCATTTTCAACGCCGGCGACGGCGTCTACATCGAGAGCGCGGGCAGCCTCGACGAAATCGGTCTTCCCGGCAATCCAGCCGCGGGAAACGAGATCTCCGGCAACACACGCTTCGGAGTCGAGCTCGGCAACTCTGGCTCAGATCCCGTCCACGTCTCCATAAGTCGCAACAGCTTCTTTGGTAATCACCTTGGCGGCATAAGCCTAAACGGTCAGCTCCCGCTGTTCTGCACGTATGGCGCCGCCTACATTCCCAACACCACGCCCAACGACCTCACCCCATGCCCCCTGGTCCTGGCGGCCACGCCACAGCGGGTGACCGGTGAGGCCTGTACAGGGTGCACGGTCGAAGTCTACCTGGCTCCAAACGGGAGCGACGGTGAGGGGAAGACCTGGTTGGGCACGACGAAGGCCGGCGCCTGCGCCTCGCCGCCCTGCACCAACTTCACCGTCTGGAATCTCCCGGCGGCACAGTACTCCCAGGCCCTGACCGTCGGGGAGCACATCGTCGCAACGGCCACGAATCCGCTAGCACCATCGCAGACATCCTCGTTTACCCGAGACGTGCCGGTGGGACAAACACTGGTCGTGACCACCACCGCGTCGCCCACCTCCTGTCCCTCGCCACCCGCATCGGAGAGCCCGTTGAGCCTACGCTGCGCCATCGAACAGGCGAACGTCGACGGCGCCGGCGATGAGATCGACTTCAACATCCCGTCTGCGGACGGCGGGTGCGCGAGCCAAACCATCAACAGTGTGGCCACTCGGGTCTGCACGATAACTCCGACACTCGCCCTCCCTCGTGTCTCGGCGTGGTCGACGTACATCGACGGATACTCGCAGCCTGGCGCGAAGCCCGACTCCAACGGGTTCGCCAATCCAGATAATGCAGTGATCACGATTGCGGTTGACGGACATCTGCTCGCTTCGCACGATAACGTGTTGGCCCTCGGCAACAGCTATGACTCCCTTGAAGGACTGTCGCTGATGAGGGCTCCGGCCAATGGTGTGAGCATCATCGGGCGGCCGAATGCGTTCAGCATTGTCGCCGGCACCTTTGTCGGTTTGCGGCCGGATGCGACGGCCGCAGGAAACGGTATTGGAGTCGACGTGAACAATGGCGCCGGGTTCGCCAACGTCGGCGGCCGCGCGGTCGTCGATCCGAATGTCGTTTCCGACAATACCAGTTACGGCATCAAAACCTCAGGGGCAGGAGGCAACAATCTCCGCGAGAACATCGTGGGCTACAACCCGGCCTTGAAGAAGCCGGCGCCGAACGGCATTGATGGAGTCTTCTTGTACGGGACGACGCTGGACGAGGTGGGAGGCTTTAGGGCCGGCGAGGGCAATATCGTCGGCAATAACTTCAACGACGGTGTGGACGGCTTGGATGCCAAGCAAGCCAGCATCAACGGGAACTACGTACTCAACAATGGTCTCGCCGGGGTCTTCCTGTATCTCGGGGCCAACAACATCGTTGGAGGGCTCATCAACAATGCATACGGCCCGAACCTCATCGGCCTGAACTCCACCGACGGAGTCGACGTCCTGGCAGAGACTGGCGATACCATCACCAACAATTTTCTAGGCAGCAACGGTGGCGACGGGGTCATGGTGGGCAACACCACGGCTGTCACCGAATCGGCGAAACGGCAGGCTGAGAAGCTGCTCCGTCGCGCAGGTGGAGTGGGGTCACGACTCGGAAGGCACGCCGTAGTAGGTGGTGAGACGCCAATCTATGCGACGGTGGGGGCCAATTCAGTACAAGGCGACGCCGGGCCAGGCCTGTTGGTAGGCCAGGCGTCGAATGATTCCGATGTCCACGTCTGGGCGCCCGTCAATGAGATGTCAGGCAACGGCGGCGGTATCGAGCTCTATGGCAGCCAGAATTGTGGAGGCAGCCTCACCAAGGGTCCGAACGACAACATCCCCTGTCCATTCATCAATCCCTCGACCCCGTCCGCCATTCAGGGCTTCGCCTGCAACGGCTGCACAGTCGAAGTTTATGCCGCCACCCCCGGGGCGAACGACGCGAACTTTGGCGAGGGTTCGACGTACCTGGGATCGACCATCGCATCGGCGAGCAACGGCAGCTGGACTTTCAACCCCTCCGCGAGCAGCGGTCTGTCTTCGTCCACGTATGTCACCGCCACGGCGACCGAGGCGGTACCCGGAACGGCCACAAAGTTCAGCTTACCCCAGTTCGAGACGTCTGAGTTCGCCTACAACCGTCAGCTGAATGGGTCGATGCCCGATCCACGCGGCGGCCCGAGGCACTCGGGCGTGCTCCCGGAGCGGATGAGTCACACGTCGGCGGAGGCGCCGGATGTTCTCCACTGGCGTTATCCGGTGGAGCGATTTCTCTCGGCGCCCAAGTTCCACATCCAGTATCGAATCCGGTGACGTGAGTTTCGGGTTTCGCGTTTCGAGTATTAGAGTCTTCGCCAACTACGGATCGCAGACTCGACTGTCTGAGGCAGTAGCCTGGAGTTACGAGCACTCGAGATCGGCGCGAGGGCGGAGTTAGTTCGAGGGCACCTTTAGGCGCTTGCCGGCGTCTATGGGCGACGAACAACCAGCCCTTTGGAGAAGCGCATTTCGGCGGTAGTTCCTTTGCTGTCGGTTCCAATCAAGAAAATGCCGATAGGTTGCCGGACCCGCCCGTCTGGTGTGGCTGCGGTGCGACCGCCTCTATCGGCCCTGAGTCGGCCGCGGCCGGGCTGTCGGAGTTGAAAGGCTCGTACAAGATCCAAAGCCACGGTTCTGAGATCGACGTCGGACAGATTACTGGTAGGACGGGAAACCGCCGGACTTAGTACGGGTGGTAGCGCACAGGGTATCGAGGTCCTCGGCCATGTACATGTACGAAGTAGAGTGCATGCAAGGCCTTCCAATTCACGCCGCGGCTGCGTCTTGACAAACTCAGGCCTCGCGTCTGCTGATCGACTCGACGAACCGGACCCGACACCGTGAGCTGCACGTCGCCGGAGAACTCCGAGGTTTCGAATTGGTAGCCCCCCACCTGCTGATAGCTGTGCGCGACTAACTGAGTAGCTGTCGCTGTCACGTATTCGCCGCCGCTCAGGTTGAGCCTCCCGACAGTCAGATCCCAATATCCCTTGCTGTCCGCCGTGGCCGACCCGAGATATACCTTGCCCTCACCATAGGCAGTCGGGTCGCTCCCGTCTGCCTGGAAGACCTCGACCGTGCATCCGGCACAGGAGTATCCGGAGATATAGCTCGTATTGGCGGACTCGATATTCGGACAGAGCAGACCGTCGTTCGGTCCCGGCGTCGCGGGGAGGCAGTGAGACTGGCTTCCGAAGAGCTTGATACCGGAGCTGTTGCTGGCGATGCTATTGGTACTGATCAGCACATGGAGGTTAGAGTCGCCGGTCGCCTGGCCGACCAGAACGCCATCGCCGGCGTTCCCATAGATGAGGTTCTGCACGGCGCCGTCGTAGAGCGGGGTCTCGCCGCCGACTACTGGAGCCCCTGACACTGGACGCCCCGTGGAAGAGAACGAGGGAACCGACACAGGGAATGCTGGACCACCGGGGTGTACGGTGGTGTGAGCGGAGAGCTCCGAACGAAGAAGGGAGTCCGAGGCTCGAGGCTTCAACCTTAAAGCTTGGACGTTACGCAGCGAACGTTTCAACTTCCCCGCCAATCCTGCCCTCTTGGCTCGCTGATTGAACTGGCCGGTCACGTAGCTGCTGTCGCCGAAGACGACTCCGTTACCGCCGTTGCCGAGGGAATAACCGACGATGTTTCCTCCCACGAGGTCCCCGGTCTCTGCCAGGATGTCGACACCGTCGAAAACGTTGGCCTCGATGGCGTTGCCCCCCAGTCCAAAGGGCAGGTCGCCAACCAGATTGTCGGCTCCAAGGTACAGGAACACTCCCGCGAAACCATTGCCCAGGGGATGGGCGGGATCGCCTGCGGCATTCAATCCGATGACGTTTCCCGCGATGACGGCGAGCTTGGTGTCGAGGCCCTCAACGCCATCGTTGAAGTTGCCGGAGATAACGTTGCCCTCGCCTGGGCGGATGCCGCCAACCGTGTCCGCATGAGTGCCGAAGAGCATGACACCGTCGTAGCCGTTGGCAAGGGGTGCTTTCTCGGCGGCGTTGACCCCTACGAGGTTTTCACGAATGGTGTTGCCGCCTGCGCCCGAGCTTTCGATGCCGTAGCTAGAGTTGCCGGAGATGACATTCGGGTCTGCAAGAGCGCGTCCACCGACCGTCGCAAAGAGGGTGTGCCCGTTCAGCTCAACTCCATTCTGGTTGGGCTTGGCGGTTGTGCCCGTGGTATCGGTTCCGATCATGCATCCCGCGACGATATCGAATAGGGGCAATCCTCCCGGTCCTACGAGCACTCCATCGCCCGGCATATTGCCCATGCTGAGGCCCTCCACCGAGTCATAGCGGGCGTTGAGCTGGAGCCCGTTCGCTCCCCGTGGCAGATGACTACCGTCGATGGCAACGAGGATCATGGCGTTGTCGCCGGCGTTCAGCGCGTTCGAGTTTGGTGACGTAAAGTTTTGCGAGTAGCCATCGATGTACGTGGACGCCGACCGGACGGCGGGCAGCGGGCTGAGCGGCAAGATCGTGCAGGCGGAGCTGCACCCGGGGTCGGTGGTGGGAATGCTGAAGTCGATCTCGTCCCCTGGGCTGGCCGAATCGGCGTTGGCCTGGTTGATGGCGCATCGGAGCGAGTACGCAGTGGGGGACGGGCAAGAGGAGAGATCTCGCGTAGTGTTAACCACCAGGCTCTGGCCGACGGGCACGTTGCGGGAGAAGGAGGAGGTTTCGGGAGGCGCCCCAGTTTGGTCCACGGTAGCGGTGGCAGTGATAAACTCGCCCACATTTGGCTTCAGGGCTTGAATCGGGGGGGTTAGCGCACTCCAAGCCGTGAAGTTGGTACAGGGCGGGGATGAGCAGGTACCTGCCTGAAACGACGCCAGCAGTGTCTTGCCCTCATCATCATTGGCTCCTGCGGACTGGTAGATCTCCACGGTCGATCCGGTCAGGGCTTCGCCCGCGATCCGTGCTGGTGTCGCCGCAAGGATAAGCGGACAGGGAACCAAGTCATTCGGAGTGGTGTTGGCGACATAGGCCGGCCCCGCTGTACAGAACAGGGGATTCTGTCCGTTGAGCCGGATTCCCGGTTGCCCGTTGGCATACATCGAGTTGAGGTCAACGGAGACATGAACGGGATCCGTGGGCGAGGCACCGAGGTCAATCCCGAGCCCCTGATTGTCTGCAATCGTGTTTGCCTCTGCAGCTTGACCCGCCTGGCCGATGGAGTCGGAGGCGGCCCCGTTCTCGACGAGGACACCGTCGCCGAAGTTACCCATTTTCGCGCCGGATGCCGTGATACCGATCCGATTGCCGAAGAGGCTGTCGTTCGTGCTCAGGGCACCCATTATCTCTATGCCCGGCCTGGCCTTGACTGGCGTGCCGTTTCCAGAGACGACATTACCCTGACCGGTTCCGGCTCCGCCGATGACCCAGGTCGTTCCGTCGTTAATCTGGATTCCGCCTCCACCATTCGAAAGATCGCCCTTACCGTTGGCCGTGACGCCGATCAGATTGGCCTGGACCGTGCCTCCGGTCGCCGCCACCGGCGTAGCCGAACTCGTCAGAGGCTGAATCGACAGGCCCCAGCCGCCATTTCCGCTGATCACATTTGGCGACCCGGTGGCCCCAATCTGGTCCTGCCCGGTATCGGCAATGATCGAGATTCCCGTGGCGTTCGGGAGAGGCTTCGTACCGGTTCCGTCGGAGCCGATATAGTTGCCCTCCACCGTCGCGCCCTTGGTCTGAACCAGCAGAATGCCCGCGGTCCGATTCCCGCTTACCACGTTGAAGTCGGCGGGACTCGTGCCACCGATCACCGCCGATCGGATGGCGGCCGAGACGCCGATACCCACGCTGTTGGAATCGGATGCGTTGGCCGGGTTGTTCACTCCGATGAAGTTGCCCTCAACCACGTCGCCGGTAGCTGCGGGTCCACCGAAGATGGGTCCGAGCAGAAGAACTCCATAACCGCCACTCCCCGTGCTGTCGACGTGGAAGTTCACGATGTCGAGGCCCCTAATGACGTCGTCGGAGCCTTCCACAACCAGCCCATCGGTCCCGGCCGGGAGCTGAATCCCGTCGATAGTGATGGTGATGCGGGCATTGTCGCCCTGTGAGATCGCGTTGGTGTTCGGCGAAGCAGGCGGCAGTGGCCCCGACTGGTTGGCCGTGTAGCCGTCGATCGTAACGCCGCTGGCAGAAATCGGGGGCAGTTGCGATCCCAGCTTGATGTCGCAGCAAGACTCGTTGGGCGCCATCTGAAAGAGGATGGTGTCGGCGGCACCGTTGGTCGAGTAGTCCGAGTTTGCCTGAGTTATCGCGCAGCGGAGAGTGTAGTCGAGCTGTCCCGAGCCGCCGGGACAGCTGCTGGAGGAGTCGATAGCCGTCGTCACTATCAGCGTTGTAGCCGCCCGCGCGCTGAGTGTGATCGGGGACAGCGATGAGCTTGCGATGAGGCTCACGGTGAGCACGACGACTGCCACGATGCTGCTGATCAAACGACCTGTCATCATATTGCCCCTATATCTGCAGAGTGGCTGCGTAGACGAGGCGCTTATCGAATTGCTGGACCGTCCCGCCGTCGCGGCGAGGTGGCGGACCCGAGGGGGCGGCAGTGAATGGCTTCCACTTGGCCGCATACAACTCGTATTCGCGAACGATTAATCGGTAGGGTACGCTTCCGGCTGGGTGCGGAAGGTCGAAGCTGGTACTCCACACGGTGATGTCTGTATTTCCCGGCTTGGAGGCAATGAGCGTGTAGTCGGCGTTGGGGACCGGCACCCACGATAATTCTCCGGACGAGGCCATAATGCCGGGAGCCTGCTGCTCCAGCGTCAGCTCCATCACGGTTCCACCCGTGCCCGGCGGCGGGCTACTGCTGCCGGGCTGGCCGACGACGCCGGCGACCGCAACCTTGACGAACCGCGGATCGGACGTGGAATGTGTGATGACTTCCGCGATGCGATTCGGAGCCAGCTGAACGAAGTCCGTCATGACCACCCGAGAGAGGTGAACCGTGTCGGGTTTCGCGATCGAATTCGGCTGATACGCGGCCAGAGCCAAGCGAACAAATGGGAAGTACGAGTCGCCCCAATCGAAGTGAAGATCGGAGAAATAGAGACACCGATCAGGGTCATAGGTTACCGGAAAACCGGCTACGCTGACAGGTATTCCGCCCGCCGAGCCCCCAAGCTCGTCAAGATACAGAGGGATCGAATTGGTCCTGGCAGCGCTGGGGAAGTTCGAGGCCATCGGTGGGTTCTGGATGCCGGGCGAGGACCACAGCGGATCCATGCCCCACTGGGTGACGTACTTCTCCAGCACTGTGGTGACGCCGCTGGCTTCGAATCTCTTGAGCCCCCTGGCGGCGAGAGCCCGGCTAACTCGACTCGAGCGCTCTGCAGCTATATCGACCTGATTAGAGTTGTTGATCAGCACGACTCCCAACAACTCATCGGTGCCGGAGGAGTAGAACGGCCGGTCCAGATAGACGCGCACGAAGCCCCCCGTGCGGCCGCTGATGACCTTGTTTGAGCCCTGGATGGTCTCCCATCCAAAAGCCGGGACGGCGTAGAGGATGTTGGGCGTTAGGGGACGGGCGGTGCTGAGCACGTTGACGGTCGCCATGGCCCTCTTAATCTCGGACGGAACATTTTGGTCGGGGCGCGTTATCTGGATCCTCGGATCGTTGCTGGGGAAGTATTCCAGGAATCGGGTCGTGGCCTCGGCCATGTACGTGACCTCGTGATGCTTGGTGTCTCCAAATTTGTGCCGGTAGTTTGTGGATGTGTTGAACTTGATCTCGGAATCGTCGGGTTGGAGGGGCAACTCGAGCACATGCTGCGTGTGAGGTATCTCCTTAGGCAGCCCAGGTACAAGGTGCCCGTGCCCATCCGTGGTGTTGGGCTGCGGACATGGATCTAGCGAGAGATCATCCCGCGGGTCAGTCCAGCTCGCGTAGATGTCGACCTTGGTAGTGCTGAGTCCGTCGATTGGCATCGGGTTCGCGAGCAGAAGCGCATCGGTTTGGCCGAGGGTATCGCGGACGGCGCGTAGGGTTGTCTGGCCGTGAACGGCGGGGAATGCCGGCGACACCAGCGGCTGCTGGACGGCATGGACGAAGGTTAGCTCCTCGGTTGGGGTCAAGGCCCACATGAGTCCGAGAAGCGCCAGCTGATTCAGGTGAGCGAGTTGGGAGGAGGTGATCTTTCCCGCCGTCGCATACTCTTCGATCCAGCCCCAGATGCCCAGCAGCTCCAGGCCATCGGTAGTGAGGAAGGAGCTGACCTGACTTGTGGCAGTTCCGCCCTTGGGGACAAATACAGTAAGGATTCTCTGCGCCGCGTCCCAATGTGGCGCTTGGGTGGCGCCAGCGCCAATGCCGCGTACCGTGAGCCTGAAGGGCTGGAAGTCGGGCCAGATGCCGGGGAAGGAGAGGCTGTCCGTGCCGCCCATGGTTCCCACCGGACCAAAGTCTGTACCGGCGTACCCTGGAATGCCTTGGAACGTCGTGCCGGCCGCGAGGGTGTCGGGCAGATATGGGAGCCCAAGGGATGTGCCGCCGTGGGCTACCGGAACGGTGGTTCCGTCAGGTAGCGTCTCCGTACCGAACGAGCTGTCGTAGTTCGTCATGAGGTCGAGGGCGTCTGACCGCCATCCGGCGCCGTTGTCGAAGAGTTCCTGGTGCTCGGCGACGATCTGGGCGATACGCGGTGGGACGATCCAGCGAGTCGTTTCTGGGGGCAGGTGAACGTAGCCGAGTTGACCGGCGCCCGTTCCCCGGAGGTACGCCAGCTCGTCATCCTGTGAAGTGGCGTAGTTGCTCCGGATGACGAGCCGATAATTGGACTCGCCGGGGGAGCTGCCGACGATCTGGCTGGTGGTCGCATCGTACGTGGTGAGATCGTCGTGTGGGACCACGTTGGGGGGCAGAACGGGCTCGAAGCGCCGGTAGATCAGGGCCGGCTCGGAGGCCGGTGGTACCTGATAGGCACTTAGATCAGAGGATGGTTGTAGACTGTTGCCGGCAAGATCGACGGATCGAACACGCAGGCGATAACCACGCCCGAACCGAAGCCTTGGAAGCGAGCCGTCGACGGGCCCAAAGTGAGTCACCAGGTGCACGCCGGGGCCGGGCTGCCCGTCGTTGGGATCATCGCCGAACTGGGCCGGCGTGTCACGACCTTCCGGAGGGCCTTGCCAGCTGAGCTGCAGCGGATTGGCGGAGGAGATGCCGGAGTAGCCGCTCGGCGTGGGCGCCAGGGATATCTTATTACCGATGACCTGTTGGACGGTGAACGGACCGTTTGAGGGCGGCTTGGCGGTCGAGCCGCTGGGTACCGTGAATGTGACAATTGTTCCCACGGCGGGAGCGTTGCCGGCTCCCGTATAGGTGGCCGTAGGGCCGGAGATTCCCGTACATGTCAAAAGTGAGGGCAGCCCTTGCTCTGTGCTGAGGAACATGTTAGGCCGGCCGGCGGCCAGGCTCCAGCCCATCCAACGGCAGATGACCTCGGCCAGATAGAGCTCAGGAGTCGTACCGCCCGAGGTTGGTGCGTTCGGATCCTGGACAGCGCTCAGCGAAACGTAACCCTCATCGAGTGTGGTGGGCGAGAAATACTGATTCCCGCTGGGCGCCCGAGTGAACTTGTAGCTCCAGGGAAACTTCTGCGGCGGTAGCGTGTGGGCCGGATTGGGCTCGAACGCAGGACCGCGTTGGTGGAGCGAGTGCCAGGACCGTGTGGCTGAGTCCCAAATGTCGAGGCGATAGCCGCGGTTGATGTCCTCGGCATAGAGGTCGAGTGAGGAGCCTCCGCCCGATTCGGCGGTGGTGTTGTTGGAGACGGCCTTCATGAGGGCGTGGGAAAGCTCAGAATCATGATCCGACTGGAGGACGGCCAGTCCACCGGAACGGAGGGTTGGGAGGCCCATCCGCTCTACATTTCCCGTTCTTGCCTGCCTCCCATAAAGGAATTCCTGTGACGACATGAGCTGCTTGATCAGGCCAATCATCGTGAGGCCGGCAGTGTTGGTGTCGATTTGAACCAGATTGAAGGTTGCCGGGTTGGTGATATCCAGCATCCGCTCCTTGAACCTGCCGCTGTTGGACGCGCTGAGAAAGTCTGAGGAAGTCAACCTGTAATGCGTCTGCGGGCAGATATCGGCTGAGCCACCGAGGAGAACCGGCTCCACTAGCTGGACCGTGGTTGTACCGGTCTTGGGTATCCCCGAAATCAGGGGCACGAGAAGGTCGATGGCCAGACCCAGGTGGCGTTGCAGCTCGGCGAACTTGCCCAGAGACCCAACCTGCTCATGAAAGTCCAGTTCGGGGTTAGTCGTCGGCCACGGATCGGGCCTCTTGTAGCCCGACACCATCTTGCCGTTCTCTAGGCGGATATCAGGGTTGAAGTACAGCTGAAGCTGAGTCATGGCATCGGTGCCGTTGCCGGGGCTAGGGAGATAGCGAAGTCTTCCGTTCTCCAGCTTCTTCAGCTCGATGTCCAGCTCACGCAGTGAAGGGAAACCCGGAAAATTGGCCCCTACGAGCGTGTAGAGCAGCCCGACTGCCCCGGTGACGTCTTCTGGCAGCACTCTCGGCAGCTGATCGGGCGACCCTGAGATGATGCTTTGGTACAGCGGCTTGACGTATTTGTAAATCGCTGTCTGCGGATCCTTGATGATGAAGCGCTTGCTCAGGTCAGGCAGACTGTACGGAGTGACGCTGGTCGAACCGTCGAAGAGATAGCCCCACTTCGTTGGATCAGCCGAGGGGCTCTTCGGATCAGGGATCGCGGTCACCTGTTTCGGGCCTCCGGTGCCGTTAAATTGGAGCTTGAAGTTCGCCGCAGCGAGCTTGTTGGGCCAGTGCACGAAGCTCGGGTAGGAGGAGAGAGCCGTACCCGTTCCGTAGCAGCGGGGCGAGACCGCCACCGTGACCTTGAGGTAGGTCTGACCCCGGTCGACCTCGATGCCGTTCGGAAGAACCGTCCAAAGTACCTTTTCTGCCATGTCTGTCCTCCCTATCCGGCGAAAGCCGCGGTGTAGGCGGCCCACGTGTCTTGTTGGATCATCGTCGCTATGCTCACGGCATTGTCCGAAGGTGGCGGGTTGCCGGGCAGGGCGTGAGCACCTCCCTGGCTGTTGGTTTCAGAGCCCGCGAAGTGCTTGTGAATTGGCCCGAGTGTGGGCGAGATGGTGAAGAAGACCAGATGGATCTCGACCGTCAGTTTCGCAGACCCGTCGAGGCCGCTGCCGTTCGAATCCTCGGTGTACTTCAGGGTGAGGTTGAAGTCCACCCCGATGCTGATGATGCCGAGAACCTCAACCGACCCATTGAGGTCGAGCCAGGCAGTGAGAGTTGTCCCGGTGGACTGGTCGTAATCGTAGGTGATGCCGGCCTGCGCCGAGACCTGGCCCTTGGCGATGACGATGTCAAGACCGAAGTGCGCACCGAAGTTGAAGCCGATGTGGAGGCCGATCACGCCCGATGGCGCGATTACTATCTCGAAGAAGCCGCCACCGTCGAAGATGTAGACGGTCAGCATGAAGGGCTGTTCCTTGGTGCAGAAGTTGAAGGAGACGGAAAGCGTGTCGCCAAAGAACGGCACGTTGATGCCGGCGCCGACCGAGATGTTTTGCAGGCTCAGGACTCCAACTGTGATGGTCGGCAGTCCGAAGGTGTACCCGGCAGTGATGTCGGTATCGGTGACGTCCAGGTAGGGCGGGTCGGAAAAAGCGTTGAGGAATTTGCGCAGCGTGTTCAAGAACTTGAGCGGCCCAACGAACACGACTTCGCCGACTGCCGGCTTCACAGTCAGTTTCTGACCGGAGCGAACGACGAAGGTCAGCGAGTAAAAGGGAACCGCGATGACGTCCATTTGCAGCGAGGCGTAGGCGACCTCTCCCGTGATGGAGTACGTGGGGCCGTCCCCGTTCAGGGGCACGGTCAGCAAGACGTCGAGGCCGAGCTGAGTCCAGGTGCTGGGCGTGCTGTTGCCGTCGAGTCCGTCATCGGAGGTGCTGTCGAGGAACTCGTAGGTGCCGGTGCCAGTGATGTGGTTGGCCTCGACGGTCGGCTTGCTGCTGTCCTTCGGATTCGGGATCTTGTAGAGTGGCCATGCGGTTCCCACCTTGCTGCGGTAGATGTTCATTCCCCCACTGGCATGCGGACTCTTCTGCACGGTCACTTTGATGGCACGCGGCCCCGTTTGGATTCCCCCCTGGGAGACGTCATAAAGGGCGCCGAGGCTGGCTACTGTCTCCTGTGGGTTCGGAGACCCGGTGGGCGGGTTGGGCAGGCTGGTATTGATGTACGTTGCCACCCAGACATGGCTGGGATCGTTCCCACTGTTGTCGACCCCCTGGGTTCCTGAAGGCGGGTCGCCGCCGTCGTCAACCTCAGGTATCGGTGGCGGAGAGGCGTCTTTGTTCGCCGCCGCTCCGGTGCTCGGGGGTATGAGATTCCCGCCGCTCTGCCAGATCCCGTTCCCGCTCGCATCCTGGGGTAGGGTATTGCTGCCGTCGTCGTTGATCACCCAGGGGGCAAAGACGGCCGCGTTAAGGCTCCCCGCGCTTGCCGACACCTGGCCGCCGGGCTCCCATGGTTTGATCTGCTCCGTCTCCCAAAAGAAGTGCACCCGGATCTCGGTGTCCGTGCGAGTGACGTGCAGCCCCGGGATCTTATTGAGCTGCTTGGTGAAATCGTCAAGAGGCGACAGTATATCGGTCAGCTTGACTGCCCCGAACAGCTTCGGCAGAGCATTGCCCAGCAATCCCTGGTTGTCGCCAAAGAAGCTGTCCGGGTCAAACAAGCCCTGGGATACGGAGCTATAGTCGTTCGAGGCGGAGGGGGAGCCCGGATTCTGGATCTTGGCGCCAACCGGGCCGATGGAACGCGATAGTCCGGCAATAGAAAGATTTGGCGAGACGGTTCCCGGCGTCATGACCTGACCACTATCGCCCTTGCCGAAGACAAGGGGCAGCTGTTGCGGCACCCCGCTTGCGTCCTTGACGAGGTCCATGAAGACCTCGCCCTTGTTCTTGTTACCGTCGAAGCCGTTATCGAGGTACGGTTTGGCGACGGCCACTTTGGTCTGAGCGTTCTTCCCCAGGAGATGCTTTATGGGCGGTATTTCGACGTCGGCTACGACGAATGTAGGGTAGAACTGTGGCTGATCGAGCGGCAGCGTGGGTCCTTCGGTCACCACTGTGTCGGGTGGAATCGCCGCTCCGAAGGTGACGGTGTTGGTGGCCACTGCGGGATCGGTTCCCTGACCGTTGGTGGAGGGGGCGCTTGGAGCAATCGCGATCTTGGCTCCGTGCATCTGGACCGTCGCTTTGGCCGGAGCCGGGCTGGCCAGGCCTTGATACACCGCACTCTCGTATACAGGGAGGATCCACTGCGTCAGATTCTTGTAGTTGCTGAAGGCGGGCACCGGCGGCTTGGGCTTCTGAATCTGCTTCGGGATATAACTCGACATGATCTCGGACAGGAAGATCAGCGGGCACGTGAAGGCGACGCTGTTGCCGTCCCAGTCCGTCCCCACTAGGTGCCACAAGAAGTCGACATCCTTCCCGTTGACCGGAATGAGAGGCCAAAAGGCGTCTGTGGCGCCGAAACCGCTGTAGGTGGTAAATCCGGAAGGCGGCTTGATGGCGCTCGCCGGCGTCTTGCCCGGATCCTCGATATCCGGTGTAACCAACGTCGTGATCTGGACGGACTTGAAGGGCATCTGGCGGCCCTCGTAGCCCTCCTTCCAGTTGCCGGCCCCATCGGCCTTTGTCTGATCGGCAGGTGGATAGTCGGGTGGGCTGGGTGCCCCCGGGTCGTGCGGACCTTTGAAGGTTTTGACGGGCTCTCGCACCAGAATGAACATTCGCTGGCGCAGGTAGGCCACGATTGGCCCCGGCGCTCCCGTCGCCTGAAGCGTGCGTGTAAACTTCCGCTCGGTGATTTTCACGAGCGCAGCCTTGTGACCAAATGGGAACAGATAGCCCGCGAGCACCACCTTAACGTAGTGGTCGCGGGCCATCGTCGCCTTGTGCTCCCACTCCAGCAAGTCAAGATCCTGAAGCTGGGGGTCCCAATAGCCACGCACGTTCATCCATGCGCCGAGGGTGCTCAAGGCCAAGCGGTTGACGCCGGCCGGGCTCGGGACGTAGTCTCCCGTCTGATCGTTCGAGTACCACTTGCCCGTGAAGTCCGACGTCAGGCGGGTGATCTGGTAGCGATCGTCGGCGTCGAGCGACGACCGATAGGGGTTGTAGTAGCTGACCCCGGTGCTGAATTTCGGAGGAGCCGTGAAAGGATTGTTGGAGTCGTAGTCGTCAGACCAGATAGCGCGCACCGTGCGTAGGTTCGCGTCCGTAGGATCGTTGTCGTCATGCGTTTGACCGTGGGTGCCACGGACGCCCAGCCGCGTATGCCACAGCTCGACCTGCCCTCCAGGCCCCGGCACCGGGTCGGCCACGTGGTTCCAGAAGGCATAGGTGCTGGGCGAGAGATGCAGGCGGTAGGGAGCTTCGATGTCGGTTTGATCAGGTGTTGGTTCGGAGATTGTCGCCTTGGTCGTCGCCCCCGGCGGAAGAGCCGTGGGCGCAACCCGTTGCGTGAACGTTGACCAATCGAGGACCGCGTCGATTGTGTAAGCGATTGTCGTGACCGCTGCGGGAATGTCAAAGGCAAGACGGCTGGGACCGGCGATATTCGCCTGCAGCGTGCCCGGCGGCGTCGGGGTCTCATTGGACTTCCCGCCCTCAATGTCGTAGAAAGCCTGCTCGGCGATGTTCTGCGGCGCGAAGTGTGCGACGACGTACGCCCTGGAGGCATTCCGGACCAGAACGGGAGGGTTGCCGCCGCCGACGACCAGATCGAAGCCTTGATATTCGAGTCGCAGCGCCAATAGGTCATCGGGCCGTAGGATGGAAACGACGTAATTGGGGATGATCAGGTCGTGGTGTGGGCCCTTCGGATGCAGAGCGAGCGAACCAACGCCAGCCTTTCGCGAGCGCTTCTTGCTCCAGGCAAACTCGAGTGGCGTCGCCCGGCGCGGCGGCTGGGGCTCGACGACGGCATCGGCAAGCCCTGTCGCGGTTCCAAGAATATCAGGAGCACAGCGGATGTTCGGATGTCTCCCAGCTCTCAGCAGGAATGGCTCGGTCGCTTCGCCGGCGCCGAGAGCTACGGAGCAACCCTCCACACTGAGCCAGGCGGGCTGCGAAGAGAAGGCCGCGGCAAGTGCTGCCGCTCCCGACCCGATGCCAAGCGGCACCGCATATCGAGCGTGCCTGAGCGGGATTCCGAAGGTCTTCCGGTCGAGCCCAGTCAGCTGAGACGAAGGACGGAAAACGAGGGCGTCCCCGTCTCGTTCCGACTGCGCCACCAGGACGCGCCCGACTCCTCCGGCTCTGATCAAGCGGCTCTCGATGTCGATGCGGTCGAACCCACCGTCAAGAGACTCGAGGGTCGAGCCGGACGGACCTTCGGGGAGGGTCAGATCCCAGGCCTGCTTTCCGCGGTGTAGGCTCAGGACGCTTCCCCGATGAGTCACTCCCCGCATAGAAGAGGGTTCCTCGCGGCCGACAAGCCGAATGGTAACGTCGTCGGAAATGATCTCCGAACCCACGCCAGTGAGGAACCCGATCTGTCTGCCTCGAAGTCGAAGCGACCAGTCCGGGGAGAACGTCGTCCGGGCTCTGCCCTGCACCCTCAGTGCGATGTGCTGGTCGAGTCGCTCCGTTTGTCCTCGAATGATGATTCGAGCTTCTGCGGCCGCGCGTCGTCGCAGCCACTTTTCAAACGGTACCTTCGTGCGGAAGCGTCCGAAGGTCATTTCGAGCGACAACCGCCAGCCCGATGCACCGTTGCGCACCTCAGCCACAAAGTCAGCTGGAATGCCGGTGCCGGGGTAGGTTGCGCCTCGCAGCTGGACGCGGATCAGGTCCTTCGACCGCCGCATGGTCAGATGAGGAGACCCGCCGAATCTCCGCGCGTCCACGACCCAGCTCCCGCCGCGGCTTTGAAACGCGACGACTCCCGGCCCTGATCTGACGGTGAAGCGACCGGTGACCGCCGACTCGAGGTGTCTGAGAGCAGGTGCACCAGCGATGGCAGTAGCGCCAGCCAACCCCAGTACCTGGCGTCGGGACAGATCGCGATCTCGTGACGATGGCGAGCCGGACGCCTCGATGACAGCCGCTTGCAACTGATCGATGTTTAGCCGGGACACGACAACCTCCTGGTGAAAGGTCTCAGCGGCCATTCTCGACGTCTTCACCGTCCTTGGCTCCGTCGCCTAAGGGGCCGTGGGATATGAGGGAGACAGCGTAGCTCCTAATCGAACGTCTGACCCGTGTAGTCATCTCCGGAAGCTGGTTAGTCCAAGTATGGACCTCTGGATGACGCTTGTCAAAAGATGTGTCCAAGCGGAATATATGTCTCTTCAGAGTGCCTATCTCTGCTCGGCCGGCTCGCGACTCCTGTGCTCCGTCTTCGGGTTACGGGTGGCCTTGCTGATGTGAGTATCCCGGGAGCGTGTTCCAGATCTGTTCCAGTTGATTGCTGGCTGGACATGGCGGCAGCCAGGCATCAAACCGGATCGATACCGTGAGACATCCCCTGGCGGCCTTGCCTGGCGGGACTCCTGTCGCCCCAAGGTTGCAGGTGCGGTATCGGAGCTTCGAGTCTTAGAGGCCCAAGGTCAAACGACTCGACTATCCGCAGGCTGGAGTGACGAGCACTCGAGATCGGCGCGAGGGCGGAGTTAGTTCGTGGCTCTGGATTGCTTCAGGAAATGATGGACAGTGGCCAGCACCAATCCGTCCTCGGCAAGCGCGATGGCTGGGTCCGGTAGTCCTCTATCCGTGAAGCCGCGCCTGGCGGCGAGTAAGATGTGGCTTGCGGCAAAGGCCGCGACTGCACCGCACAGACCACCGGCGAGACGATTCGGGAGTTTCCCACGATCTGTGATGAGGGTCCCTGCGAGGCCTCCAAGGAGTGCACGATAGACGTCGGCGCCGTGAGAGACGCGATCCGGAGTCATAGGTAGTTTGTCGAGAATGAGCTCGATCGCTGCCCCAAATACCAGTAGCTGCGATACCCTCCGATGACCGAAGAGGGTGGTCGTCAACCCTTCCGACGGCAGCCTGCCGGATCGGATGGTCCAAGAGATGAGAGCCAGCGGAGTGAGCGACCGGCCTGCCGTAGCCAATCCCATCGCCCCCGCCGCCAGCAAGTTCCTCATAGCTTTTGAGCTGGTCTCCTCTGCATTTGCGTGTGACTTTGTTTTCGAAAGCTCAAGTCCGATCGTCCGATCGTCCGATCGTCCGGCCCTCGTGCCGGCCGGAGCAACCCCTTTACCGGGCGGCTGCAGTACGCGTCACGGAGGTGCGCCTGGTGGCTCTCACAGGGTGAGCTGCCTCTGTCATCAGCGGCTTGAATTTCGTACCACACTTGAGGGCCACCTCAACATACTCACCTTGAGCTCGGGCATCGTTGAACTGGATTTCGACCGTGATAGCATCGGTTGGATTCGCGTGGCCCTGCATGTGCCCGCCGGCCGCGCGTGATGGTGTTGGAGGTTGCGCCCCAGGGATGAGTGTGAGTGCGCGGGTAACAAAAGCGCCTCCGGCTCACCCCAGGCTCTGGCGTCCCACCTGGTGGGTCTATCCGACCTGGGTGGTGGTAGCGCTCTCGGCGTTCGCCGTCTACGCCCTGTTCGCCATGATCCAGAAGAGCGGTACCTTCCAGCCCTACCTTTCGCCCTTCTACTCTCCGGAAATCCGGATTCACGGCCTGCCGATCTCCCCCGCCTTCTACGTTGCCTGGGTGCCGCTCGGCTTCCGTGTCTCCTGTTACTACTACCGGAAGGCCTACTACCGCTCCTTCTTTCGCCAGCCTCCTGCGTGCGCCGTCCCCGATCGCAGGGGAGGCTATCAAGGAGAATCTCGCTTTCCCTTCATCCTCAACAACGCCCACCGCTACTTTCTCTACGTCACTTTGATAGTGCTCGGGTTCCTCTGGTGGGACGCCATTCGAGCCTTCGATTTCGGGGGCCACTTCGGGATCGGCTTGGGCAGCATCATCATGCTGGTTAACGTAGTCCTCCTGAGCGGCTACACCCTGGGTTGTCACGCGCTCCGCAATCTTGTCGGTGGTGGACTCGATTGCTATAGCTGCATGCGTACGGGGCAAACCCGCCGGGGGATGTGGAGCGCAGTAAGCTTCCTCAACGGGCGCCATCCCACGTGGGCCTGGTTCAGCATGTTCTCGGTGGCGCTGACCGACATCTACATCCGACTCCTCATCCATGGCGCGTTTGCCGATCCTCGGTGGATATCGTGAGCAACGCGCCGCGCCCGGATGGTCCCGCCCCCCAGGTCGGTGATGTGGAACCCTACCAGACGCTTGACTACGATGTCCTGGTCATCGGGGCAGGTGGCGCCGGTCTACGAGCGGCCATCGAAGCTGCCTCGGCGGGAGTGCGAGTCGCCGTGGTCTCCAAATCGCTGCTGGGCAAGGCGCATACGGTTATGGCGGAAGGTGGGATGGCTGCTGCTCTGGCCAACGTGCATCCCGACGACAGCTGGGAGGTCCATTACGGCGACACCATGCGAGGCGGGCAGCGGATCAACCAGTATCGCATGGCAGAGCTGCATGCCAAGGAGGCTCCCGATCGCGTCTACGAGCTGGAACGGTGGGGTGCCCTCTTCGATCGGACCCCGGACGGCCGGATCATGCAGCGGGCCTTCGGCGCCCATACCTACAACCGGCTGTGTCATGTCGGCGATCGCACGGGCCTGGAGCTGATTCGCACCCTTCAAGACCGCGCGGTGCACGCCGGCATCGATTTTTTCATGGAAACGACCATGACGCGCCTGTTGAAGGATGGCGATCGCGTGGCCGGGGCATTCGGCTATCGCCGGGCCGACGGCAGCTTCATGCTGTTCAGATCGAAGGCGGTGGTGCTGGCCAGCGGTGGTTGGGGCCGCATCTATCGGGTGACCTCGAACTCCTGGGAGAGCACCGGCGACGGGGTGGCCATGGCCTTTGAGGCCGGCGCCGAGCTCATGGATGCCGAATTTGTACAGTTCCATCCCACCGGGATGGTCTGGCCGCCGGGTGTTCGGGGAATCCTGGTAACTGAGGCCGTCCGCGGAGAGGGCGGCTACCTCTACAACTCCGAGCACAAGCGGTTCATGCTCGAGTACGATCCGAAGAAGAAGGAGCTGTCCTCTCGTGATGTGGTGGCACGCTCCATATATAAGGAAGTGCAGGCTGGCAGAGGCTCTCAGCATGGCGGCGCATATCTCGACATAACTCATCGGGGCGCCGACTATATCAAGCGCAAGCTGCCCAGCATGCACGAGCAGTTCCTCACCCTTGCGGACGTCGATATCACCAAGGAGCCGATGGAGGTGGCGCCGACCGTGCACTACGCGATGGGCGGCGTGCGCGTCGAGCCTGAAACTGAGGCCACAACGATCCCGGGCCTGTTTGCCGCGGGCGAGGTTGCCGCCGGCCTCCACGGCTCCAACCGGCTGGGCGGCAACTCCCTCACCGACCTTCTGGTCTTTGGACGCCGTGCCGGCATGGCCGCGGCTCAGTTTGTACAGAGCCACGCCGAGTCGCTCCGGATCGATGAGACCGACATCGCCCTCGAGCAGGACCTGCTCCTACGCCCCCTGAGACGCGGGGAAGGCGAGAATCCGTACGCCGTCCATGAAGCCCTGCAAAACATCATGGCGGAGCAGGTCGGAATCAAGCGCGACGAGGATGGGCTTCGGCAGGGACTGTCGTCGATTCAGGAGCTGCGAGTGAGGTCGATGAACATCGGGGTTCGTGGAGACCGCATCTTCAACCCGGGCTGGCACATGGCACGCGACGACATCTTTATGCTCACTGTGGCCGAGGCCATCACTCGTGCCGCGATCGAGCGGCGGGAGAGCCGCGGCGCCCACTGGCGCATCGACTTCCCGGAACAGGATTCTGAGCTGGGCCGGGTGAACTTCGTGGTGCGGAAGCGTGGTGACGGGATGGAGGTCGAGCCGGTCCCGACGCCACAGCCCGGAGTGCAGCTGCGGGAGCTTCTGAATGTCTAGCAAGGCTACAAACGCGACCGTCGCGGCGGAGGCTTCCGACGCAAGTTCAGATACGGCCATTGAGGAGACCGTCTTTCGCGTGTTCCGTAGCAGCGACGGGGGCGGTGAGATGGTCGAGTATCGAGTGCCGGCCGTTCCCGGGATGGTCGTGCTCGATGCCATGCACTGGATCCAGGCCCACGTCGACGGCGATCTGGCCGTGCGGTGGAACTGCAAGGCGGCCAAGTGCGGCTCCTGCAGCGCCGAGATCAACGGTATGCCGCGGCTGATGTGCAAGACACGTCTGGACGCCTTTGAGGGACAGGAGATCTGGGTCCAGCCCATGCGCACCTTCCCGCTGATCAAGGATCTGGTCACAGACGTCCAGTGGAACTACGAGGTCAACCGCGAGATACCGGCCTTCACGCCGCCCTCAGATGCTGAGAGCCCCTGGATCATCCATCAGGAGGATGTATCGAGGCTGTACGAGTTCAGGAAGTGCATCGAATGCTTCCTGTGTCAGGACGTCTGCCACGTCCTCCGTGACAAGGATCAGAAGAGCCGGTATTACGGCCCACGGTTCATGGTGCGCGAGGCGTATCTGAGCATGCACCCCATGGACACGGTCGACCGGACGCGCGGAATCAAGGAGGATGCGGGCGTTAGCCGGTGCAACATCACCAAATGCTGCACCGACGTCTGTCCCGAGCACATTCACATCACCGACAACGCCATCATTCCGCTCAAGGAGCGGGTGGTCGACGAGTATTACGATCCCATCCTCTGGCTGAAGCGGAAGCTCAGTGGGTAGTAGCGGCAAGGTACAACCAGCCAGACGCTTTGTGGCTTAGGTACAAGCCGAGCCTCAGATCGGCCGGCCGCATCCGTACTCGTCGACCTTTTGGAGGACGCCGTAAGCAGGCCACCTTCGGTGGGCACCGTGGAGACCTTGCTTCGAGTTGAAAGACCCTCGTGCGCGTGCACGGGTTCATTGCTCTCCACCCGGGTAGTGACGTATACACAATAGAGAGTGATGTATACTGAGGAACTATGAAGCGCACACAAATCTACCTCGACGAAGATTTGGACTACGAGCTTCGCCAGGTGGCATCGGAAGAGGGCAGGTCCGCCGCCGCTGTGATTCGCGAGGCGACGAGGGCTTATCTGGCTGAGCACGCGCGAGAGCTTGCAGACGACCCGATTCTGACTATGGTGGGCATCGGCGATGGACTGCCTCATGACTCTGCGGAGCACCACGATCGCGACCTCTACGGTGACGAGTAGGCACGCGACTAGAATTGGCCGCCGTGTTCGTCGATTCCAGTGCCTGGATTGCGATTAGCAACCGTCGGGATGACCGTCACATAGCGATGGTTCGTCGTTACCAGGAGCTGGTGGCGGTCCGAACGACATTCGTGACGACCAACTATGTCGTGGCCGAGACCGCTACCCGGCTGAGGTATGGCGGGGGCCTAACCGCGGCTCTGGCCTTCCATGAGTCTCTGGGGTCCGCTGTGTCGCGGCGCCTCCTCCGCCTCCACTGGATCGACGAAGAGCTTGACTCAGAGGCCTGGAGGATCTTATCGCAGTATGCCGACGTAAAACTCTCGCTGACCGATGCCTCAAGCGCCGCCGCCGCTCGCCAGCTTCGAATCGCAGAGGTATTGGGCTGCGACCGTCATTTTGAGGCGTTGGGGTTCGTCGTGTCTCCGGGCTTGGCGTAGCTTAGAGGGTGGCGCCTGGTCCGGCGTGGCTCTAACCCGCCGGACCTCAATGACACTTTGCGAGAGCTCTTCAGGGGAGGGAATGTGACCGACCTGGCGCGACGCCGATGCGGAGCCTGCGGCTCCGATACTCCTCGGCTGACCGCCGAACAGGTGCGCGAAATCGTGTCCGAGGTGCCTCAATGGACACTCGAGGGCGACAGCCTGGTCCGTGATCTGAAGCTCAAGAACTTCCGAGCGGCGTTGGATCTCCTGAATCGAGTTGGTGCACTGGCCGAGGCCGAGGGGCATCACCCCGATCTCACCATCCACGCCTGGAACCGTCTCCGCGTTCAGCTCTCCACTCATGCCATCGGCGGCCTCTCAATCAACGACTTTATCCTGGCGGCCAAGATCGACCAGCTCACTCAAGAGTGATCCAGGTCGCGCGCGCCGTCTGGATGGGCGAGTACGCCCGTTTTACGAGCTCACCCGAACGTTATCTTCGCCAGTCGGCAGGCCTCCCGTGGCGCCGACCATGGGTGACATCGGGATCGTGACCGGCGAATCCTCCATCCGACGCGCGCTACTCTGCGCCGTTACGGTTTCACTGGTGGTCTCGGCATGTTCGATCATCCCGACGCGGAAGCCAATCGGGCCATCGCCTGCTCCGCCGCGCCCCACTCCGACTCCGGGTCCGTTGATCCGGGTAGCGGGTGCCCAGCCTCGGTACGACTCCCACATCTTCTTTGGCCCCACGCTGGGATGGATTGCCAAGTGGCGCTATGACTGCCACAAAGCAAATCAGAAGACCTGGACCGTCTCGATACTCGCCGCCCATGACCACATCCGTCAGAAGCCACCTCGCCAAGTGATTGTTCTGGCCGGTACCCGTCACAGGCTGCGTGCCAGGCTCGCGAACGGCTCGGTCCACATGACGATCACTGGAACCTTGTACATCCTTATTCGGGCGAGCAGAGGATGCTCCTGGAGCCTGCGGGCCCTACCATGGACATGAGCCGCCGCATATCACTAGGCGACCTTCCGGGATCGCGACACCCGTGATCACGTCCTCAGACTCGAGCAGTAGGCGTCGCGCGGGAATACACTACCGGCTCGCGATCACCGGCTATCTCGCCGCGCTGGTCGTGGCCGCCCTCAATGTGTGGGCATATTACGACGAGCGACTTGTGGTGAGCCAGATCGGGTTCGCCGCCGCCGGAGTGGCGACTCTGATCCTGCTCACGACATGGTTCTGGGGCGTCTTCATGGTCATGAACGGTCGCATCATGACTGGGCGTGTCGTCTACCTGCTGTTCCACGCCACCCTCGGCTCGATCAGCTCGTTGCTCTACACGATGGTGATCGGGCTGCAGATGGATTCCCTCGGCTCCCAACCCGTAAGCGGCCTCGACGTGAGCCTGGAGCTGGCTGCAGTGGCCGCGCTCTCAGTTCAGATCATCAGCGGCTGGCTCATGTTGAACCGGTGGCCCTGGGGCCGGAAGACGCCTTGAGAACCTCTCGAAACTCCGAGTCGAATCGATCCCGAAGCGTGTAACCGAGGCAGTCGGGCCTCACTCCCGAACCGCTGCTGAACGTTGAACGTTGAACGTGCCTCGAGACATGGGGTGACCGATGGGGCTCGAACCCACAACCGCTGGATCCACAATCCAGTGCTCTGCCATTGAGCTACGGTCACCGCGGCGTCGCCGGCTGCCGGCTCGACCCTCAGGGAGCCAGGCGATTGGCCGAAAACGTCAACCGGAGTCTAGCATATGGATTCGCGGCGAGGCGCCGTTGCTAGCATGATGGGGTGCGCCGGTAGGCGCATTATTTTGTATCTACGAGAGATACGCGAATGGCCGATGCCACCAGCCTTATCACCCGCCCGCGCCCGGCTTTCGGTTTACAAGCGGCAATAGCGACTGCGAGGCCACGGCAATGGTTAAAGAACGGGCTCGTTCTGGCCGCATTGGTCTATGCCGGGAGGCTAACGACCACCGGCGACGTGGCGCGTGCGGGCCTCGCGTTCCTGGTCTTCTGCCTGATTAGCTCCTCCGGCTACGTTCTCAACGATGTGGTGGACGCCGCTTCAGACACGAACCATCCGTTCAAGCGCAGCCGGCCGATTCCCGCGGGAACGCTGGGTACTCGCGAAGCCCTGATCTTTGGCTCCTCCATGGCCCTCGCCGGCCTGGCCGTGGCACTAGCCCTGGGGCCGGCCTTTGAGGCGGTCTCCGCGGCGTATCTTGCCCTCTCGGCTCTGTATTCAGTGATCCTGAAGCATCGTGCCGGCCTGGACATCTTGACCATCTGCGGCCTGTTCGAGCTGCGTGCTCTGGCAGGCGCCGTCGCCATCGGCGTGGCTGAATCCATCTGGCTCGCGGTCATGACGGCGCTGCTTGCAGCCTTCCTGGTGGTGGGAAAGCGTCGAGCGGAGCTGGGTGTTTTTGGCCTGAACTCAGCCGGCGCCCGTCGTAGCCTGCAAGGGTACTCGACGGTAATCCTCGATGGTCTGACCGCCGTCGTGGCGGTCGGGGCTGCGGCCTGCTATTGTGCCTACTGCCTCCTGGCGCGAGGTCTGCCGCCTCATCACCTGATGCTACCCACGCTTCCATTTGTCGTGGTCGGTCTGGCAAGGTACGCGCGACTGACCGGGCCAGGGATGCGGGGACCGGAGGACGGCTTTCTTCGTGACCGGCTGTTGCTGATTGATGTGGCCATGTGGGCCGTGCTGACCGCCGGTCTGCTGTACTGGGCGCGATGATCCGCGTCGACCTGCACAGTCACAGTGAGTACTCGAAGGACAGCCGGTCGTCCCTATCTGAGATCGTGAAGGCGGTACCCCGCTCGGGCCTTCACGGCCTAGCCCTCACCGATCACGACGAGCTTGAGGGCGCGCTCGAGCTGCGGCGCCGAGCCCCGTTCCTAGTCATCCCCGGCGAGGAAATAAAGACGGCGAGTGGCGAGATCATTGGTCTCTTCCTGAATGAGAGGATTCCGCCAGGGTTGAGCCCGGTCGAGACCATCGAGCGCATACGTGAGCAGGGAGGCGTTGTCTACGTACCCCATCCATTCGATCGGGTGCGTGGCAGTCGCATCACTCGGGATCAGCTCGACGAGATTGTTGACCGGATCGACCTGCTGGAGGTGTTCAACGCACGCAATGCCCTGCCGTCCTTCAACCGACGTGCCCGGGAGTATGCCCAGGAGCGGGGATTGCGCGTCGGCGCCGGCAGCGATGCGCACAGCTGCTCCGAGTACGGGACAGCATATGTTGAGCTGCCTGCGTTCGACAATGCGAAGGAGTTTCGCGATGCTCTGCCCTACGGGAGGTGGAGAGGCCGCCTCAGCTCCCCCGCGGTTCACGTTCGAACCCGGATCGACGTGCTCAAGAAGCGGCGGGAAGGCGCGCCGCGAGAGGGCGATCCTTTGAGGGCCGGATGAGCCGCCCGAGTGCCGACCGGGTCCTGGTGGTGCTGCCGACCTACAACGAGCGGGAGAATCTGGAGGCCGTCGTAACGGGCATCCTGAAGGCGGTCCCCCACGCGAATCTGTGGATCGTCGACGATGCATCCCCCGATGGAACCGGTGAGCTGGCCGACACGATCGCGGGCGTCGATGCGCGCGTGTCGGCCTTTCATCGTCCGGCAAAGGCAGGGCTCGGCACCGCCTACATCGAGAGCTTCTCCAGGGCGCTGGAACAGGATTACGAGCTGATGGTGGAGATGGACGCCGACCTATCCCATGACCCACAGGCGCTGCCGGAGATGCTGGCGGACGCCAGTTATGCCGATCTGGTCCTGGGCTCACGCTATGTGCCAGGCGGCTCGACACCCAACTGGTCGCTACTCCGGCGTACCGTGAGCCACGTAGGCAATATTGTGGCTCGAACCGTCCTCGGGCTGCCGGTCCACGACGCTACCACGGGCTATCGAGTCTTCCGGCGTCAGGCCCTCGAACGCATACACCTTCAGGGCATCAGACTGCAAGGCTACGGCTTTCAAATCGAAACCGTCTATCAGTGCCACCTGGCCGGGTTGCATATCCACGAGCACCCGATCCGATTCGAGGAGCGGCGTCAGGGGCGCTCGAAGATGTCCAAGGCCATCGTGGCCGAAGCCTTAATCTACGTCTTTCGACGCCGCTTCGAGGCCTCTGGGCGTGGGCCGTCAGTGATTGATCAGCCAGATCGTGTCGGAGACGGCTACGATCCAGCGAAAGAGACAGACGGCTGTTATGACGATGTTGAGGTACCGGCTCCAGCTCAGTCCAAGGTTCCAGTAGACCAACTTGAATGAGCGCAAGCAGACCAAACAGGTCAGAGCAATCAGCGCGCACATGCCTACCCACCCAAGGTGCCCGATGAGGTACAGCGCGATGCCGTTCTGCTCGTAGGCGGCGCCTATCCGCTGAAACCCCAGGTACGTGGTGACGATGTCCAGGATGATGCCGGCGCAGGTAAAGGCGAAGGTCCACCGAAAATAGCGCCAGCGCCGGCGCCTCGTCGACTCCACCCGATCCGCAGGCGCTGTCTTCGCCGGCGCGTCGGCTTCCAGCATGGACGATGACCTCTCCACCACATCTCGGCGCGCGACGAGTGCACCTCTGACATTGATGTAGCAGGAAGCGCCGACGTTGTAAAGCGCTGACCGCAAAGTACTATGGCTCCCACGTCCGAGGCTCCTACCCATAAGGGCACAGGAGATTCGGAGGTCGGTCGAGTACGCCTTGTACCGCGCTGTCGCCTACTCCTGCTCACACTTACCGCGGAGAGATCCGGCACGGAGACGGCGACCTGACAACCTATACGCGAAGTCTCACGCTCTCGAGAACGGCGGCGTGGCCCACCACGCTCCGGGTTTCAGCATATGACGTGGGCGCCGCGGCCATCTTTGGGCTCATCTTCCTGGTCGCAGCCGTTCCAGTCTTTGACGCCGACCTCTGGTGGCACCTCTTCACCGGGGCGCACATCGTTGCCTCCGGCAGTGTTCCCTCATCGGACCTCATGTCATTCACGTACCACGGGCGGCCATGGGTCGATCACGAGTGGCTGTCGGAGGTGATGCTGTTCAGCGTCTACCGGATTGCCGGATTGCAGCTGGTTGTCGGCCTGTTTGGGCTCGTCATCGCTGGCGCCTTCTTCGTCATGTACCTCACCATGCGCCTCCGCTCCGTCAACCCACTTCTGGCGTTGGTTCTCACCGCAGCGTTGGCCTCGACATCGATCGGTACGTGGGGGCCGCGGGTGCAGATGATCTCGCTGCTGTTCACGGCCATCTTCTGCTACCTTTTGGAACGCTACCGCCTGTCGGGGCGGAGGTCTTTGTTGGTTCCTCTGCCATTGCTGATGCTGCTCTGGTGCAATCTGCACGGCGGGTTCGCCATCGGGTTGGCGGTCATGCTGCTCTATGCCCTCGGCGGCATGCTCGAGCGGGTGCTCGAGCGCGACCGGCTTCGCTCCGCCATCGGGGCGGAGCGTCCACTGGTTGTCGCACTCGCGGCCGCTATCGTGGTGAGCTTCGTCAACCCGAATGGACTTCGCACCGTCCTATACCCGCTGAGCTTCCTGACGCCCAATGCGTTCACCAATAGCATCCAGGAATCTCAATCCCCGAACTTTCATCTCACCGGCATGCTTCCGTTTGAAGCCTTGTTGCTCATGTTGCTCGCGT
>DASRCF010000206.1:0-33238 GCA_035653255.1 Chloroflexota bacterium | reverse complement strand
GAGCCGGCGCTTTCCGATGGCTCTCTTAGCCCGAAGACACCGCGGCCATGGCCCGTTCCGTACGATCGGCATAAGCGTGGGCGCCCATCTCCCGGAAGAGACTCAACGCTTCGGTGAGGCGCTCGCGGGCGCGGTTCCGATCCCCACGGCTCGCTAGCATGAGTCCCGCGTCGAGTAGGACACGCCCCTCGCCGAGCCGGTAGCTTTGAGCACGTGCGATCTCGAGTGCACGGTCGAGATCGCCCTGCGCATCGTCCCAAGCTCCTCGTCTCGAGGAAAGGAGTGCGCGCAATCGGAATCCTTCCGAAGCCAGCCATCCACCAGACTGCAGGATGAGATCGATAATCTCCTCGGCGCGATCCGTATCTCCAACCTCGAGTTGAGCCGCGGCAGCGCTCCATCGCTCCCATACGTCGAGCGCATCGGGAGGGATACCCTCAAATACTTCGAGAGCATCTTCCGGTTCATTCCTGAGCAGCCTTTCCTCTGCGGCAATCTCCCGGTACAGCGAAACGCCCTGGGAATCATGGTGGTCCCGAGCGATACCGATGGCTTCCTCCATAAGGAGCTGTGACTCCTCCCACAGGCCATGCAGCATTCGGACTCGCGCCAGCTCCATACAGGCATACGCCGAGTGCCACACTGGATCCATCGCCCGCGCTCTCCGTACGGCCTCCTCTGCGTGTCCGGTCGCCTGAGCCAACAGGCCCAGAAGGCTCAGTGCCTGCCCCACCATGGCGTGGGCAAAGATGAGTCCGATCGCATTTCCTTGCCGCTCCGCCAGCTCTAGTGACCTGCGGCGATAGACGAGATTCGCCTTCAGATCTCCCTGCAGCATGTAGGAGAAAGCCAGGTTGTTCAAGGCCGTGCCTAAGGCGCCCATGTTTGCTGTGCTTTCCGCCAGTCTCACCACGCCCTCGAGCACGTCGACGCCCGCGTCCGTCGACGCGGAGCTCTGGCCGATGAGCGATAATCCGGTCCCGCGTCGAAGCTCTGCATCGGCGAGCAGATAATCTGAACCTACAGCGCGAGCAATCTCCGACGCCTGGGTCGCGGCCTCCACGCTTTCCCGGTATCTCCCGGAACCAAAAGCCAGCCTGGATCGCCAGATGAGCAGTTCGGCTAACCCCTCTGACGGATCTCGGCTGTCCAACAGCTCATCGAAGCGCTGCTTAACCACAGCATCCTCCACGTGTCTCACACCTGTGAGCTGAGCTGCTCTGGCAATGACCCGTCGCTGCCCCTCAAGATCTCCGAGTGACCGGAATAAGGTGTCGGCGTCTTTCAGATGGGATACCGCCTCATCCAACTTGGTTCCATGTCCGAGCACGTTGCCCAGCTTGGCTAATCCCTCAGCCTCACGCTTGCGATCCTGCAGCTCTCGAGCCAGCTCGAGGGCAGCTCTGTACTGGTGCTCGGCTTCGCTGTGGGCAAATAGCGCCTCTGCAGCGTCCCCCGCCTTGAGCGCGTACATCAGCCCCCTCTCAGGATCGTCGCCCTGAAAGAAATGCCACGCCAGTTCCCCCACGCGGCTATCGGCACGATTACTCGACTCCATCGCGCTTCCAGCCGCCAAATGAAGACGGCGGCGACGGCGCGGAGAGAGCTCTCCGTACAGCACCTGCTGCGTCAACGCGTGGTTGAAGGCGTACTCGTCCCGATCTTGAGTGCGGACCAGCCCTGCGGCCTCGGCCGCGTCCAGAGCCTTCTCAACTTGGTCTTCGTCCCGATCCGAGAGCTGTTGTAGGTCTTCGAAACCGAACGTCTGGCCAAGCACACTCGCCTCGGCCAGAATCTCCTGCGCTTCCAGGGGGAGCCGCGACGTTCGCTCGCCAATGGCCGAGCGAACGCTCTTAGGGAGCTCAATCTCCGTGACCTGTTTGCGCTCCCAGCGTCCATTCTCCTTGTAGATGCTGCCCCGCTCTACCAGCGCTCGCAAGACCTCATGGGTGAAGAAAGGATTCCCTTCGGTATGGTGGTGGACGAGATCGGCGAACTCCGCGGACACTTCGCTCTCGCCGAAGGTGGCCGCTGTCAGGGCGGCGGTACCTTCCCGGTCAAGACGCCGCACCGCAAACTCCACCGTAAGCCCCTCACGCTCGAGATCGCGTAGAGCTCGCTCGAGTGGATGCTGGCGGCCGACCTCAACGTCGCGATATGTTCCGAGGATGAAGACCCGGCTGCTGCGACAGTGTCTGCCGAGGTACTGCAGCAGCTTCATACTCGACCCGTCGGCCCAGTGCAGATCGTCCAATAGCAGCGCCACCGGCCGCTGCCCCGACACTGTCTGGATGAAGCTGGTTACGGCGTAAAACAGCCGCTGCTGCGCCTCTCCTTGGTTTCCATCGGCCAGAGGTGGGTTCCGACCATCACCCGGCAGGAGCTGCATCAGGTACGGCCAGGCTCGTGGCACTTCAGCCCTGAGCGTGGCTGGTGACGAGTCGTGTAGAGTGCCGAGGGCTTCCCGAAATGGATAGTAGGGCACGTTTGCTTCCGGTTCGTAGCACCGGCCGCTGGCAACCAGAAAGCCGAGGTTGCGCGCTTGCAGCGAGGCCTCCTGCGCCAGCCGAGTCTTCCCCACTCCGGGTTCCCCTGTAAGCAACACGAGCCGCCCGTGACTAGCCTGTACCGCCTCCATTTCGGCTAGGATATGCTCCACCTCCCTGGCACGTGCTACAAGAGGGTTCGCGGGCAGCGCGCCGAGGAAGGCGCCAATGGGAAGTTGCTGTTCCTCAATCGAGCTCACGTCAAGCGTGATGGAGTCGGCGACGGGCAGCACTTCCGGAAGCACCTGCATTACCAAGACCTTCGACGTGAACCCCTTGAGCTCGGTCGCGCCCCGCTCCAGGTAGGTGAGGCCGTCCATCTTGCGCGCGAGGTTGGTCACCGTCTCGCTGGCCAGCACTTCACCGGGTCCTGCCAAGCTGCAGAGCCGGGCTGCTAGATTGAGAGCCGCCCCCCGATAGCCATCCTCGACCGCAACCGCTTCGCCGGCGTCGATGCCGATCCCGACGTGAAGAGGCAGGTCGTCGCTACGCTCACGAAGGAAGCACTCTTGCAGCTCCACCGCCGCACGCAGTGCCCGGCGCGCTGAGGAGAAGACAGCCGCCGCCTCGTCGCCACGCAGCCCGAGGATTCGGCCCCCGGCCGGCTCAACTATCGCACTGGTCAATCGGGCAAAAGTCATCGCAAGACAGGCCGCCGCCTCGTCACCACGCTCCAGCGTGTACCGGGTGTAGCCACGCACATCGGCGATGAGAAACGTAAGAAGCGCGGGCTCGGCGCTCACGGCCATGGAGATTCTCCCGGTGGACCCAGCGAGTGGTTATATCTTACAGGCTTTAGAGGCCAGGGTTTCGGGTTTCGGGGTGCGAGTTTCGAGTTGGGTCCGCGCCGGCAAGACACAACTCTGCATCGTGACTCGAGATGTCGTGCATCATCTTCTGGCCAGGGCAAAAGTCCAAGGGCGAAGACCGAAATCAGGCGGTAGGGGATTGCACGTCGCAGTCGGCGCCGACCATCTGCCCAGAGCAGCCAGGGATCGTGCGCATGGTCGCGCCGCCACAGCCGACGCGACCTTTGGCCGTTAGAAAACGGTCATCAACAGGAGCAGGCTGACGGCCTCCAGCATCAAAGCGGCGCCCAGGAGTGATAGCCATAACTGAACCAATGGTGGCTCCATCCTCCATCGTGGAGGGTGCAGCAAGACCTCCAACCTCAGCGGCGCCAACCCGTTGGAAACCAGAGACGCGTTGACGAACCAGGACGTGGCTATGGCACCGTAGGCCATCACCACCATCGAGCCCGGCACCAGCTCCCATCCCAAGCGGGTCCGTGTCACGCCGAACGCGATGGCGCATGCAAGGACGGGAATCAGCATAGTTGTGCCCACCGTGCGCAGTCCGGCCGGGGTCCTGCTCCATTGGTTGAAACGCGCCCATACGGCAACGCCGAGCCCAATCCCGGCTCCCATGAGAAGCAGTAAGGCCACGGCGGCGACAAAGTAGAGAACGCCCACGTCTTATGTAACTCGCCTCAGTGCGCAGCCGTCAAGAAACTGGCATACTCCTTGCTTCTTGCCAATCGTGTTGACGAGTCACACCAAGCCGGTCGATTCGTCACTGAAATTGAGCATTTCGACAGGAGAGCAGGAGATGGACAGACCGAAAGAAGGTATCAGCCGCAGAGGAGCTTTGCTAACCGGAGCCGGAGTGATCGGGTCGGCCCTGGCCCTTGGAGCCCCGGCATCGATTCTCGCACGAACGGAGGACAAGCGCAAGCATCCCAAGCATCCCAGTGGCACACTTCCGGTAAAGCAAATCGAGGATATCTTCCAGACCCAGGGAAAGGTCAGCAAAGGTGTCCTGGGTCTGATGCTGTTCCGTACAGATCTGCATCTTATCGGCCCGGACGGGGCGCGATGGTCGCCCTACTTCCAGTCGATGGACGAGTTTTACTTCCAACCGCTGGGCAGGGGCCTGTGCATCATGAACTGCGACATCACCTTCACGGAGGAGGAGCGGGAGAGAGCTCTCGATGCCGTTCTCCGCAACGGGCTGCAGATCCAGGCGCAGCATCAGCACTATATCGGGGAACGTCCCCAGACCTGGCACTATCACTTCCGGAAGATCGGTGATCCAATCAAGATTGCGCACGAGTGCGTGGACGTCATGAAGGCGACCCACATTCCGTTTCCGCAGTCCTCGTCTTCCAATCCAACCACCCCGCTCCCCAAGGACGAGATGGCGAAGATTCTCGGTGGGACGGCGGACGTACGCGAGGACGGAATCGTCGAGATCTCCGTCGACAGGCGCAATAGGGAGAACCTCGCCGGTGTCGACATATCCCCCGAGCTGAACATTGCGAGTAGCGTCACCTTCCAACCGCTGAACAGCAGGGGTACACTCGCCATCGTCGGCCCCGACATCGGGATGACGTCGTCCGAAGTCCAGCGCACGCTGATACGGGCTCGAAGCCTTGCCTTCCAGGTCCACTGCCTCTACAACCAGGAGACGGCCGAACGTCCGCAGCTGTACTTCTCCCACCTGCTCAAGCATGGGGCTCCGCTCGACCTGGCGCGACAGGTGCGCCGGGTTCTCGACGAAACGGATGTCGACGGCAGTCCGCGTCGCGACCGCGATTCCGACGGTGACGGCAGGTACTAGCACCAAGCCTCCTTCGAACACGAAGCAAGCCGGCGCGGCCTCGTTGCCGTGCCGGCTTCTTTCATCAGGTAATGTAGGCTCCGAGCCTTGCCTATGACAGACTGAAAGGGGTCGGACGTGGATCAGTCCGGTCAATAAGAGGCGAGGAGGACATGGAGATGGCCGTCGAAGCTCCGGCTCCAGGAGCAGCAACTCAGCAGTTCATGAGGCTCGAAAAGGAGGGCGGCGTCGGCTTCCTGACCTTCGACAAACCGAAGGCGAACACGTACGACTACGACTTCGTCCGTCAGCTCAACGACACCGTCAATGAGATCCGGCTGGACACCGACATCAAAGCTGTGGTCGTCAAGAGCGAGGTTCCGAGATTCTTCTCCGCCGGCGCAGAGATCAGCATGCTCAAGGCGGCTACGCCGGATTACAAGGCCTGCTTCTGCCTGGAGGCCCAGGAAACACTCCGGAAAATTGAGCGCACACCCAAGGTGTTCATCGCCGCCCTCACCGGCCACACCGTCGGGGGTGGCCTCGAGATTGCCTTGTCGATGGATCTCCGATTTGCCGCCGACGAAGGCATTCAGATCGGACTTCCCGAGATCAACCTGGGTGTGTTGCCGGGGACCGGGGGTACCCAGCGTCTTGCCCGTCTGATTGGTCCCGCCAGGGCGCTCGACCTCATGATCAGCGGCCGGCTTCTGACACCGAGCGAAGCATACGACTTCGGCATCGTCGAGTACCTCTACCCGGCCGACGAGGTCGTCGCTCGGGCCACCGATTACGCCCGCAAGCTGGCGGAGGGACCCGCCCGTGCCAGCGGGCTGATCAAGCTCTCGGTCAAAGAAGGCATCGAGGTCGGCATCGAATCCGGTCTGTTCATGGAGCGCGAGCTGCAGAACCGGCTCTTCCGGACGGAGGATGCCCAGGAAGGCCTCCAGGCCTGGCTGGACAAGCGGACACCCGAATTCAAAGGGCGCTGAGGGCTACACCACCCACCTGAGACGCTCGTCTTTGGCTCTGGCCGGGCTCGGCGGAGCCCCATCGCGCCCTCAATAACGGAGGCACTATGACAGTGACGGCTGATCTCGACCACGTTGAGATGGTGGTCGGCGGAGAGCCCGTCGATAGCGTGTCGGGCGAGACAATGCAGGTGCTCAACCCCGCCACCAACGCGCCCTATGCGACCGTCCCTCGGGCTGTCGAAGCTGACGTTGACCGAGCGGTCGCGGCCGCGGAAAAGGCATTTCCCAGCTGGAGCCGAACTGCTCCCGGCAAGCGAACGGCCCTCATGATGCGCTTCGCCCAGCTGATGCAGGACCGGTCTGAGGAGTTGGAGCGGGCAGAGTCGATCGACAGCGGCAAGCCGGTAATGTTCGCCGCGCGTCCCGAGCTGGCGCACAGCATCGAGGTGATGACCTTCTACGCCGGCGCCACCTCCAAGCTGACCGGCGAAACGGTGCCGACATCGCCCCACATGTTCACCTACACACTTCGGGAACCTCTGGGCGTGTGCGGGCAGATCATTCCCTGGAACTACCCACTCATGATGGCAGTGTGGAAGATCGCCCCGGCCATCGCGGCCGGCAACACCGTCATCCTCAAGCCGGCCAGCAACACTCCCATCACGGCTCTCATGCTGGCGCGGCTGGCTCTCGAGGCCGGCATTCCTGCGGGCGTCGTCAACGTGATCACTGGTCCCGGTGCAAAGATCGGCGCTTACCTGGCCGGCCATCCATCGGTGGCCAAGGTTGCCTTCACCGGCGAAACCGCCACCGGGCGCACCATCATGAGCATCGCCTCCCAGACCATGAAGCGCGTGACGCTCGAGTTGGGCGGGAAGTCGGCCAACATCGTCTTCGAGGACGCCAATCTCGAGGATGCCGTCAACGGCTCCCTCTTCGCCATCTACTACAACGCCGGGCAGTCGTGCGAGGCGCGCTCCCGGCTCTTGATTCAGCGTTCCGTGTATGACGCCTTTGTCGAGCGCTTTGCCGCCAAGACGGCGCGGATCAAAGTCGGGGATCCGCTGGATCCTGCAACTCAGGTTGGCGCCATCATCTCCCCCTCCCAGCTAGAGTCCATCGAGCGCTATGTCGAGATTGGGGAGGAGGAGGGAGCGACGGTCGTGGCGGGCGGCAAACGGCCAGAGGATCCGACCCTGGCGGGAGGGAACTTTCTACTTCCCACCGCGCTGGCCAACGCCGACAACAGCATGCGCGTGGCCCAGGAGGAGATCTTCGGACCGGTGGTGGTCATGATTCCATTCGACACCGAGGAGGAGGCCATCGCCCTGGCCAATGACTCCATCTACGGCCTCGCCGGTACCGTCTGGACTCAGAACCTCGCCCGGGCGCATCGAGTCGTTGCCGGCGTTCAGACCGGCCTCATCGGGGTCAATACGCCGGCCACGGGCACTCCCGGGATTCCCTTCGGCGGGTTTAAACAATCGGGCATCGGGCGCGAGCTTTCATTCGAGGCGCTGAAACAGTACACCGAAATCAAGGGCGTCCTGATCAACACCTCGTCCAGACCGGTGAACCCGTGGAGGCTCTGACAACTCCTTCGGCCACTCTAGGTCGAGTGAGGATCTCGCAGCCGGCCCTTTGCGGAGTGGGAAGGGGTGGATAGGGCCGTCATCGTCGACGCCGTACGGACCCCCATCGGAAAGTACAGCGGGGTGCTCAAGGATATCCGCCCCGATGACCTGGCGGCGCTCGCCATCAGTGCCCTGCTCGAGCGGACCGGGATAGACCCGGGCTCGATCGACGATGTTTACCTTGGAGCCGCAAACCAGGCCGGAGAGGACAACCGCAACGTCGCCCGAATGGCGGCCCTCCTCGCGGGTCTACCGGTCACAGTGCCGGGCGCGACGATGAACCGCCTCTGTGGATCCGGCCTTCAGGCCATCATCAGCGCGGCACGAGAGATCCAGGTGGGCAACGGCGACGTCTACGTCGCGGGCGGCGTTGAGAGCATGACCCGGGCGCCGTACGTGATGCTTAAGCCGGAGGGGGGATATCTGCGCCGGCCTCCGGAGCTCTACGACACCACGGTGGGTTGGCGCATGGTCAACCCGCGGATGGCGGAGATGTACCCGCCAATCAGTTTGGGCGAGACGGCAGAGCGGGTCGCCGAGAGATATAGCGTCAGCCGGGCCGAACAGGATGAATTCGCGCTGGCCAGCCACCAGAAGGCTGTCCAGGCGCAGATATCGGGTCGCTTCTCGGCCGAGATCATTCCGGTCGAGGTGGAGAAGGAACGAGGCGAAGCTGTCACCGTCGCCACAGACGAAGGCCCCCGTCCGGATACCTCACCGGAGAAGCTGAGCCGCCTCAAGCCGGCATTTGTCAAAGATGGAACCGTCACGGCCGGGAACTCATCACAGATCAACGACGGAGCCTCAGCGGTGCTGATGCTGAGCGAACGGAGAGCCGAGGCGCTCGGGCTAACACCATTGGCGACCTTTGTAGCGGGAGCTTCGGCGGGGGTGGATCCGTCAATCATGGGCATGGGACCTGTGCCGGCGACTCGCAAGGTCATGGCGCTCTCTGGGCTGGACGTGAGCGCCTTCGATCTCGTGGAGCTGAACGAGGCCTTCGCCAGTCAGTCAATCGCCTGCATCCGGGAGCTGGGGCTCGACCCCTCGGTTGTGAATGTCAATGGCGGCGCCATCGCCTTGGGTCATCCTCTCGGCGCCAGTGGCTCTCGACTGGTCACAACGCTTCTCCAGGAGATGCGGCGACGAGAATCACGAGTGGGGCTGGCGACGATGTGCGTCGGCGTGGGCCAGGGCATCTCGGCACTTTTTGAGGCTTGGCCTTCCAGGTGACCTCGACGTACCGACCACCCGAGCCTGTCCCCGCGGCGACCGTCATCCTGCTCAGGCCGACGCCCCCGGACTTCGAGGTGTTCCTGGCCCGGAGGCACATCAAGAGCGACTTCGCCCCCGACGTATTTGTGTTTCCTGGGGGAAAGGCATCCCACGACGACGTGCCGGCCCCCGGAGAACTGGATAGAGCAGACTGGCCGGTACTTTCGCCCGCCCGCGAACCGGCTCCGGGCTGGCCGGCCATCCACATGGCGGCGATTCGGGAGCTGTTCGAAGAGTCTGGAATCGTATTGGCCAGGAGCAGCAATGGATCGCCTCTAGCCCTGACAGACGATCACGATCTGGGAGTCCGATTCGACCATTATCGGGCGGAGGTCCGTGAAGGAACCCTGACGCTATCGGAGTTGGCCCGCAGGGAAGGATTGGTCTATCAAGGCGGTCAGCTTCACCTCTTCTCCAACTGGATCACTCCGCCGGTACTGAACAAGAGATTCGACACCTTCTTCTTCGTCACCTCCAGCCCCGAGGGTCAGACCGCCGTCCATTCCGACCTCCATGAGCTGACAGACAGCATCTGGATCCGGCCCGAGGAGGCTCTCGCACGCTATTGGGCCGGAAGTTTTCCGCTGGTCTTTGCGACGGAGCGCAACCTCGAACGGCTAGCCGGCATGAGCTCTATCGAAGCGGTAATTGAATCGACAGGCGGAGCTGTCGAGACCGTCACTCCACGTTGGCAGGATCTGAACGGTGATAGGCGCTTCCTCATCCCTGGAGATCCCGGCTACGAGGCCGCCCTGAGCGAGTAACGATCGCCGGTAACGACGACGCGCTCTTCCTTCACCAGCTTGGCAAGCTGGGCTTCGACCGACAACACGGCCAGCTCAAATGTCGGCCCGGAATCCACGCCATAGACGCGGTGCACAAGGTCCGCTGCTGTAAGTGACCCCGACTGTAGCGTCACTATCAGTGCGCGTTCTCGCTCGCGACGATGGCTCAGGTACTCCTGGATCTTGGACTCGGGGTCGTCGACGAGTGGCCCATGTCCCGGCGCGATTATCGTAGGGCGAAGTCCGCGCAGCCGTTCGAGCGTCTCCACGTAGGCGGACATGTCGCCCTCCGGCAGGGCAATCAGGCTCGTTCCGGCTCCAAGAATAACGTCGCCGCTGAAGAGCACCGACCCGGGCTCAAGCAGGAAGCAGAAGTGATCGTCGGAATGCCCGCGGCTCTCGATGGCGATCAACCGCTGCGCTCCCAGCTCGAACACCAAGCCGGCTGAGAGCGGCCGCACGACAACATCGCCGAAGTCGATGCGTAGGCGCTTACTGGCGAACACCGGGACTCTCAGGTCGCGCGCCAATGGCACGGCCGCCGGAGCGTGGTCTGGATGGCCATGGGTCACGAACACGCCCAGTACCTCACGCCCCTGCGTCGCCTGCCTGATGTTCTCGACATGAGATGAGATCGCGGGACCCGGGTCGATCACCACCAACGATTCCTCGCCCACGACGTAGGTGTTGGTTCCCTGCAGCGTCTTCGGCCCCGGGTTGGGCGCCGTTATCGTGGTGAAGGTCGTGAGGTCGTCCGAAGAATGCGGCCCGGCGCCGGCGTCAGGCTGCGCTGCTGCCTCCAGGCGCCGCACCCTCGAAGTCAAGGACCGCTTGGAGAGCCGCGCAGGCAACCTCCAGCTGGGCAGTCGTCGGTGTCGCGGTGGTGAGGCGCTGCATTTGCCAGGCCGGGGTGAATACCAGCTGCGCCCAGGAATCGTCCTTGTGGGCAGCGCCAAACTTGAGAATCTCATAGGCCGTGGCAATCACCAGCGGGCCGACGAGAGCTGAACGTATGGTTCCGCGTAATCCCGGGATCTTTTGAGCCAGCCAGCCGAGAAGCAAGGCCCAGAAGGCGAATGTGGTCCCGCAGCGGGGATGGATGCGACTCTGTACCGCGGCGTTCGGAGCCGTCAGCGGCCGCCCGGCCTCCACCGTGTTGACAGCCATATGCTCTGCTCCGTGGTACTGCAGCAGCTCGTTGGAGGGTCCGAAGACCGTCGACATCCGGAACGCCACGAACGGCATGAGGAGCCGGAACACTTCCATCCGCGCTCCGGGAACGTTCTTGCGAATGAGCGCCCGGGTCAGAATGCGCTCGGCCGAGCTGACCGCGACGATGGGCAGAGCAGCCTTCAGCATCTTCAAACGGTCTCCTGAGCCCTTGGACCCCAGTCGCCGTTCCAGCCGGTTGGAGCGAATGGCCAGGATCACGGCACCTCCCATCGCCATCATGCCCCGGAGGAAGGGAATCTGACGCGCCCACGTAAACGGCATGTGAAACGCCTCGACCGCGGTATCGATCTCGCCGTCATCCCTGCGAACTGCCACCGCCATCGAGTGCGGGCCGACCATCAGTACGCCCTGGCTCAGTGCCCGGCCGCCATAGGTAGGCGGCTCAGAGACAGGCGGAAGATCGGAAGTGAATTGTTGAGCTCTTGCCATCGGAAGCCCTCACGGACAAGTGGAAAATCGATACGGAAGCCGACTGCCTCGACGCGTCAAGCCCAATCCCGAGAGGATTCTGAAATGCCAGGCCAAGTACCGCCGAAAGCGATGGCCCATTATATTGAGCACCCGCAGCCTCGAGAACTCTAAACCCTAAACTCCAAACCCGAAACTCCCGTTAGGCATACAATGCATCGCACCCAGAACCCCGGGCGCGTAGCTCAGCTGGTTAGAGCATGCGGCTTACATCCGCAGGGTCGCGGGTTCGAGTCCTGCCGCGCCCACCATCGATTTACAGCATCAAGACGCCGGCAACCAGCCTCCGACCTTCATCTCCAGTAGGCCGGTCGGCACCGCACACGGCACATCGCAGAGCAACCAGGTCTAAGAATGGCCCATTTTGGCCCGGTTGAATGCTTCGTCAAGAGGGTTCACGGCGTCCCCTGCATCGTCGGCAGAACGTGCGAGTACGTCGTCAGGGTAATCGAGATGTTGGCGTGTCCCAGCATCTCTTGGACGACCTTAGGGTGAACACCCTCGGTGAGCATGAGGGTCGCGGTGGTGTGCCATAGGTCGTGTTGGCGGATACGATCGATCCGCCTTCCGTAACGCCTTCTCGAACCGGTCCCAGGCCGTGTGCGAGTCGAGTGGCGACCCGAAGCTGCCGGCGAAGACCATGTTGTGATCGTGAAGGTCGCCGATGCTGCGCGCGTAGAACTGTTGTCGCTCCTGATGCGCTCGCAGGGCCTCGACCGCCGTCCCGTTCATGCTCACGGTCCGGCGGATGGACGAGAGCCCTGAGTTGGAGGTCTGCATGTACCTCGACAAGCGACGGAGGCAACGCGACCTGAGGGCAAGCCGGTGCCGACTGCGACCCAAGATCGGGATGTGCTCCCAACTCGAAGCTCCAAACACAACTCGAAACTCCAAACCCGGCACGGACTATGGAAGCAGAAACTGTGCGGCCTGTTTGGTCGCTACGACGAGTAGGTCGACGTAGTAGCCTGTCACCGGCCAGAAACATTGGCCGTCCTCAGTTGCATCGTCGCTGCACGACTGGTACTCGTCGAATGCGATCGTGTACCGCAGCCCCTTGGATCCGGTGTAGTAACACACGTGATGGGGATGCTCAAGCGTGCCGTAGGGCTGGCACGTCGCGCCCGTTGCACTCGCGAGAAAATCGTCCTCTGTACTTCCCGCCACGTATCTCGGCACAGAACAGCACCCGTTGTCGTAGTCATCGGACGTATTGTCCGGGCTTCCTGGAGCCAGACCGTCGGGATAATACATGCTCACCGCCGGCGTATTGGTGGTGATGAAATCGCCGCCACCGGCGGTCAAAAAGCCGATCTGACCGTTGAAGAACCCGGCTCCCACCGACACGGTGGCAGTCTCGTCATACGCACAGGGCTGGTACACGATGTTGCCCGGCAGCTGCTGGGGCGGCTGGCATGAGACGAGCTTAGCCGCCTTGTTGGCGTTGCTCATGGTCATCCCCAGGTAGAGCGAGCCGACCTCCAGGCCGGGTACGACCAATAACTTCTTTGGACACGGTGTCGTGCTGGTGAGGACCTTGACGTCGACGTTCGAGGCGGAATCGCCAACGGTGGTCATTGCCAGCCGTACGTCGCCGGTCTTGGGCAGAGGATATGATCCCGGCGAGTAGCCGGATCGACAAAAGAGGTCGTCGGCGCTCTGACCGGCCTGGATCTTATCAGCCGTCCCATTCCCGTAATTGACATAGAGATCGACGCCTGCCGGCAGATTGTCGACGACGATCTGCACCTGTTGGGCGGTGGTGGGAGGTCGCAGATCGACGAGGTCAGCGGCGAGCTTCGCAGCCGGCTCCAGGGTCACGACCTGCTCCGACTGATCGATCGGATTCCTCTCCATCAGGCCCGTTGGCCCAAACTTCGGCTTGGGGTTGGTGTGATCTGCCCAGAAGGCTCCCACCTCGTCGGCTAGTGATTGTTTCGTGAAGCTCTGGATGGCCGCATCGACTCCGTCCGTGGGGCCGTCGTCCTTGACCTTGGTCAAGGAGTTCTGAAGAAAGAGACCACCGGCCTTACCTGGCGTGCCGGCGGTGCCCAGGACCCACTGCACAAAGCGGTAGGCGCCGAGTATGTGGCTTCCCGACTCCTGGTCGTCCATCGCCACTTCCGGATGATTGGTGAGATCCTTGTCATATTTCGCGGGGTAGGCTGGGTCCAGCCAGGCAACCGCGGCCACCGCCATGGCCGAGTACCACCAGTTGAACGCCGGTTCGTCGATTGACTGGAGATATGCTTGCTCCGCGGCACGGAAGAGCTGGTAGTGAATAGTCGCCGTTGACTGAGCAGGACTGATGATCTTGCTGCCGACGACGAGGCCGCCCCACGTCGTGTGCGTGCAGAGGGGCGCGAACAGGCTCGCGTTGGATCCGAAGTCGTCGTCGACGAAGATCGGAAAGGCATGCTGGCCATTGATCACCGGCTGGGTGTTCTCGCCGGGCTGCAGCATAGAGCTGAGGCCGAGGACCTTCTCGTAGGTTTGAAATGCCTTCTTACCGTCGATCTCGCCGGCGATGGTCTTAGCGACACTGGCGTCGGCGGTGCTGCTCCGCACGATGAACTGGCTCCCCTTGATGGCATAAGGCAGCGTCGTATCGTAGGTGATGCAGCCGTTCTGGTAGATAGGAGCCGCTTCGGCCGGTCGGGCGACAAAAGAGCCGATGGCCGCAACTCCGGCAAGCAAGGCGATCAACGACACGCACGAGATCAGCAGTCGTACAACGGGATTCACTACCTGCCTCCTTCTTTGACTACCGCCGGGAACAAGAGGCCGACGGCGAGACGGCGCGAAGGCGACTCCCGATTCCGTTCGCGTCATTCATCCCCATTGCGGCCCGTTCACTCATTTTGGCGGTTCTGGAGTCAGTCTAGGGACAACCGGCCCCAAAGTCCATGAAAACTCCACAGACTTACCCACGTACTTTGATCGAGAGGCGAGCCCGACTGCGAGACTGTCAGACTAGAACACACGTTCTTTGTACCGGGGTCCGATGACCTCGCCGTTCACCCTGTGCTCGCCGGCAGACTGCCTGCCAGTCGGCCCAGACTGGACCTACGAGCCGAAGCTCGATGGAATCGGACACTGGGAGGGCGACCGGTACCAGGATTGGCTCGACTGCGAGCCCAGGCTGGTGGTGGAAGTTTCGTACAGGCAGTTGGAGGGCACGGGGTTTCGCCATCCGGTGCGGCTGCTCCGCTTACGACCCGACCGTGACGCCCGAGACTGGCGCTCCATCAGTTCGGAGTTCCTGCGCGACTGGAGCTTGAAGGTCAAAGGTTAAAGGGGGTTAAAAGGTAGCGATCGGTGCGGCTGCTCGCAGTAGCGGCAGTAGTGGGAACAGCCTTCTCAGTCGTAGTTCCCCTGCCGCGACGGCCCCGGACGCTCCAATAATCAACTCTGTGTTGGGTGGTCTCGAGCGGCCAGGCTACATCGTTCTGCGAAAATGAGCCCATGCCCGACACGAACAACGCGATGTTCCTCGGTTTCTACGACAATTTCGCTTCGGACTATGGCCTCGTTTACGAAGGGAAGTGGGACAGCGCCGTCGCACGTCAGGGCCAGGCGCTCGACGCACTCATCCGCTCCGAGCTGGCGGAGGCAAGCTCCGTACTCGATTGTTCCTGCGGCATTGGGACGCAAGCTATCGGTCTTGCACGACTTGGCTACAGTGTGGTCGGCACGGATGTCAGTGAGAAGGAGATCGAGCGAGCGCGGCGCGAGGCCGAGAGGTTCGGCGTCAACACGCTATTCGCTGTCGCCGACTTCCGCGACCTGACAAGCGTTGAAGGTCACTTCGACGTCGTGATCTCCTGCGACAATGCTATTCCCCATCTTCTCCGCGCTGCCGATGTCCCTCGAGCGCTAAAGCAAATGCGTGCCAAGCTCCGGCCAGGCGGACTACTCGTGATCACGATGCGCGACTTCGACACGGCACTGAAGGAAAGGCCGCCGATAGGCACTCCGGTTATCGTCCCTGGGCCGCCACGCCGGGTTCTCGTCCGGCTCCATGACTGGGACGAAGATGAGCCTTACTACACGGTGCGCTATCTCGTTCTCACGGAGGGGGATGGCTGGCATGTGGACGAGTATACGACGCGCTACCGAGCGATCACGCGCCATGAGCTGACCGTCGCGGCTGAAATCGCGGGGTTCCGCGGCGTCCGCTGGCAGACCGAGGGAACCGTGGTCGGGAGCCAGCAGGTAATGACCGCTCTGAACCCTTAGCTCGGGCCTCTAGCGGAGGAGGCACACCGCCGACTGACGACGCTCCATTCGGTCCGCCGACCCAAGAGGGCACAAGAATTCAAAGAAGAGAGTGCCAAGAGGACATCGCCCACCCGACAAAACATCCGTTGGCGCAGTCCTACAGGCATGATTCTCGACGGCTGCGAGGGTTGCGTGTGTCTCACGTGCATAGGAGGAACGTTTTAGAGCCATCTCCGACAGTGCGGCCCGAGTTCGTTCATGCATCGCCTTCCATCTCGGCAGGGCCCGGCCCTCGTGACCCGGATCCACTCCACGCTCAGCATTGCCGCCACCGCTTCCGGCCGAGACATGTGCGGCAAGCCCACGGAAGAGGGAAGACCAGCGTGTACAGGAGTGCCCCATCCCGGCCCGGCTCCCGTCGGTCTTCGACGACACTCTGCGCATTTCCGATTGGATCGCCGCCGCATCACAGAGCAATAGACAGAGCAACGCCGGTGACTACCGCTGCACCCGGGTAGACTCGATCTCCCGCAATCCGGACACCCCTGAACACCTGCTAACATGCGTGGAATCGACATGCCATCCGCAGGGTCGCGGCTTCGAGCCCTGCCACGCCCACCACATTCCACGTCCTCCAATCAAACCAATAGCTACGTTGGGTTTTGGCACGCATCGTGCAAGCGTGGCCCATTCTTTTCAAGAGAGGTGATCAAGATGACGACCAAATCCAAGGCGTCCACTCCATCTTCGAGCCGTCGCATGCTGCTCAAGGAGCGCGAGGCTGTTCTCAATCGCATGAACCACATTGCGCAGGACGCGCTTGACGTGGAGTTCGATGGGGATGGTGTCCCAGCTTCGAGCTATGGCCAGGACAGCGCGCTTTCCGAGTCGCTCGAGGATCGCCTGGCCGTGATCGACTCCGCTCTGCTGAGGATTGACGAGGGAACGTACGGAATCTGCGCCGATTGCAAGACGGAGATTCCGCCACGCAGACTCGAGGCGCTGCCGTTCGCCACGTTGTGCGTGTCGTGTCAGAGCGTGGCTGACAAGCGCGCACGAGTGCACGCCTAAGCCTCGCTTCGAGCTCCAGCTGGAATCCTCGCCTGCTCTGCACTGCGGGAGTATATTGAGCTACCTCTTGCTGTCCGACAGCGCACCTGATCCAGACGAGGCGGGACATGTTGATTGCCGGCGTTGAGCTGGTCCTGGCCGTTAGCGCACTGATTGGTGGCGGCCTCCTGGTGCTCCAGGCCTGGGACCGCCAGAATGAGGAGCACCGCGCCCGCAGGCGCTCCCGCCGGCCGTGATAACCTGTCCGTTCTGCTCGGAGCCATACCGGGGTTACCGAATCGTCGGCGTCGCCGTGGCAGATGAGTCCATCACGGGCTGGCTCGACGAGCGCCTCCCGCTCGCCATGCTCTTCTGCTACGACTGTGGACGCGGAACCTTTATGCATCCGGACCATCCAGAGGTCCAGCGCCTCGAGCCGGAACCGCCCCTCGAGAAGGTGGAAACAGGCGTTCGTACGCTGAACGTCGACCTGGACGACGTGGGAGATTCGCGTCTCAAACGGCAGTTCATCGAGGGTCGGCCGGACTAGCCGCATACCAGCCCGGGTCTGAATCACATCAACCTGCGCGAGCCTCTCACCTTCGCGATTCTCCAGCTAATCGGTCGGGTGCGCCTCCGCTCACGGTATCCTATACAGATGGCATCACTGCGGCCGGCTCAGCTTGCTGAGGCCCTTTTCGAAACCGTCAGGCATTCCTTCCGGCTGCCGAGGCTCAGTCGTCGTGCCGTGGTGACCTCCCGGTCAAAGCCGGCATCCACCTTTGTGCTGCTGATCGGCCTCGTCTTCCTGCTGTCGGCCTGTATAGGAGCGAACGCCGACGTGGTGCATAAGGCGCCGTACGGCAACGGCCCACGTATAAAGGGTCTTCCCGGATTCTCCCCACCGCACCCATCTCAGTCCCTGGCCTACATCATTAATCCCGCGCAGGTTACGCCGGAACCGAACGGTGACTACCTGGTCACCGATGTCGGAAGCTTCAACCGTAGCGGCGGGAAGGTGGTGGAATTCAGCCCTCAGGGAAGAGTGACCTGGGCCTACATCAACCCCACGCTCGACTTTCCCCACTCTGCCTATCCGACCACCCGAGGGAACGTGCTCATCACCGATACCAACAACAACCGGGTGATCGAGGTGGACCGCTCCGGAAGGATCGTATGGAACACCGACAACCTCAACGGCGGCCATGGATTCCTGGGGCGCGGTCGCCTGAGCGACGGGTCGCAGCTCCTCTATCCGAACGATGCCAAGGAGCTGCCCAACGGGCACTATCTGATTTCCTCCCGAATGAACAGCACGGTGTTCGAGGTCGACCGTAACGGGCACGTGTATTGGAAGTGCCACAGCTTCCTAAATCTCCAGGGCAAGCCGGACCACCTGCTGCGCCAGCACAATCCTCAGCGACTACCCAACGGTGACACGCTTATCTCCGACTCGGACAATGGCCGGATCGTCATCGTGAATCGCAACTGCACGCGCATGGTCTGGGAGTATGACCAGAAGACTCCCACGGGCGGGCCTCAGGTGGAGTGGCCGCGAGATGCCACCCTGCTCAAGAACGGCGATATCCTCATCGACGACTCCATCCACAACCGGGTGATCGAGGTCAACTGGAAGAAGGAGACGGTGAGGAAGTATTACGACATTCCCATGCCGTACAGCGCCTGGCCCTTGCCGAACGGCTTGGTCGCGGTCGGGAACCCGAATACGCACGGAATCGTTTTCTGGGGTCCCGGAGCGCCGCAGGCGGCACCAATGTACATGATTCCTCCGCGGCCGGCACGGCCGCCGTTCCCGGTCCCGCCGCTGCATCTCGTCAACGGAGGCTGTGAGACGCAGCCGGTCCTCGGCTGGCAGCAGAACGACCTGCTTACGGAGACGCTTCCACCCGGAGTCCGCGCCGACATGGGCATGGACCCAAGTGTCGCCCACAGTGGCCTGAGCAGCTGCCGGATCACGTGGAACGAACCGACTCCCCACGAGGCGCTGAATTTTGCACAGGTCGTGCGCGTGCACCCATACCGTTGGTATCAGCTCAGCGGCTACGTCATGACCAAGGACGTACGCCTGTGCCAGGGCTGTAACTTCGGGGTGGGCTCCGATCCCGGAAACAGCGCCTACATCTCGTATCAGCTCATCCGGTTGTCGCCCTGGGCGAACCCCACCTCCGTCGACCTCACCAAGCATATGGGCACCACCACCACCTGGGTGCACGATGTCTCGCCGGCGATCTACATGCCTCAGGGGACGTGGGGTATCAACATCGCGCTCAATCTCGTCGGCAAGGGCACGGTCTGGTTCGACGACATTAAGCTCAGGGAGCTGAAGAAGAGGCTGCAGCCCGGCACGTGAGCCAGGCCGAGGCAGCCGGGGAGTGCCAGGCAGCTCCGCGGGCCACCCGACGCGTGTCGGGTGGCGATGCGATGCTCTTTCTCTGCGTGCTCACCTGGTCTGTGAACGTGTCCGTCGTCAAGATCCTGCTCGGCCACTACCCGCCATTCGTGCTAGCCGCACTTCGAGTGTGCGAGGCGCTTCTCGGCTTTGCTGTTGTGCTGCTTCTCCGGCGTGAGTCGATTGGCGTGCGCCTCCGGGACCTACCACTCCTGGTTGCGGCCGGCTTGATCGGCATCTTCATGAACCAGTTTTGCTTCGTGTACGCGCTCAGACTCGCACACGCGTCAAGCGTCGCTCTCCTGCTTTCGATGATCCCGGTCTTCGTCGTCATCACTGCGGCAGTGCTGGGGGTGGCCGACCTTTCCAAGTGGGCCCTGGCAGGGATCCCGATCTCCGTCTTCGGCGTCTTGATGATCATCGCCACCGAGCCTGGAAACCAGCTCTCGCTCGGCTCGCTCAGCGGGAACATCTTTGCCATCGGCACCTCCCTGAGCTGGGCCGTCTATACCGTGATCATTCAGCCGCTGCTGAAGCGCTATTCGGTGGCCAAGATTAGCGTGTACGTCCTGCTGGTCGGCCTGGTCGCCCTCGCGCCCGCGGCGTTGGCGGGCGCTCACGGTCCGAGCCCGGCCGCCGTCCCTTGGTGGGCCTGGCTACTGGTGGTCTTCAGCGGGCTCGGGGCCATCTTCGCCACCAACTTTCTCTGGTACATCGGCACTCACCGTTTGGGACCCGCCCGCGGAAGCCTCTACGCCTTCCTCCAACCTTTCCTCGGCGCGCTGGCCGCTGTCGTGATCCTTGCGGATGCCGTCAACCCCTTGGAGGTGGTGGGCGGCGCCGTCGTCATCGCCGGGATCATCATGGCCAGGCGAGAGAAACCCGCAGCCACAGAGCTGGCGGCCCCGGGGGAGTAGTGAGCCGTTCAAGAGGCTACCTGGTCGACGGCAACCCGAAACCCGGAACTCGAAACCCGAAACTCGAAACTCTGTCGACTTCAACATCCGATAGCATTGACCAATTGCAGTGCCACAAGGTGAAGGTGCTCCCTTGATGCAGCTGTTTCGCGGCGGCAGGTCTCGAAACATCGACCTGCTCATCCGCATCTTCATGGTTCTGGGGATCCTGCTGATCATCATCGCCGCGCTCTTCCTGCTCGGCAGCGCCTTCAGTCTGTTGCACCGCTTCAAATCTGTGATCCTGCTGTTTGTCCTGGGCGCGATCCTGGCCTACCTCATGGAGTCACTCGCGCGAGTCCTCCAGCGGGTTCTGCAGAAGCGGTGGGCGTCGGTCATCGGCGCCTATCTTCTGCTGTTCATTGCCCTCAGCGTCTTCGCGGTGCTGCTCCTCAACCCCTTCGTGAGCCAGGCCCAGTCTCTGGTCAACGACCTCCACGACCCTAGCCCGGCCTCGCTCCACCGCCTTGCGACGGTACAGCGCGATGCGGCCGCCGTGAATGCCGCCATCAGAACCCAGGCCTCATCCGCCGTCTCCACCTCCGGCGGCTCGGGCCCGGCTCCGTCGACTGTCAACCGAATCGCGCGTCTGCGAAGGGAGATCGCAGGTCTCGGCGCCATCCGAACCAAGGCCGGTCAGACGAAGTTTCCGTCGAGCTACATCGCCCCGCTGTCGTCTGCGGCGGCGAGGCTGGCGGCCGACTACCCGGCTTCGGGGAGCGTCAATCTGAAGCTGGCCCAAAGGGACGCCTCCAAGCTCTCCGCCCTCGCGCGCTCCACGTACGCCAAAGCCTCGACGACGCCCATCCTTCTTCTCAGCCTGCAGGTGTGGCTCGACAAACACGGGATCAAGGCCGACCTGCACGACAAATTCGGTCGGGCCCTGCAACAGCTCAACAGCCAGCTGGCCTCGATCGTAAACAATGCGCTGACCGTCGCGGTTCAGGCGGGCAATCTGCTCCTGAACACGGTCCTGACGCTGATCATCTCCATCTATCTGGTGACCGACGGCGCCCGGCTGATTCGTTGGATGATCGGTCTGGTGCCAGTCTCGTCACGCCCCCAGGCCCGCTACTTCTTCGATCGCCTCGATCAAATACTGGGCGCCTACCTTCGAACTCAGGTGATCCTGGCGCTGATAGCGGCATCGCTGGCCGCCGTGGGCGCTCTGGTGCTCGGAGTTCCCTATGCCGTCGTGATCTTCTTCAGCAGCTTCCTGCTCTCACTGGTACCTGTCATCGGTCCGGTCGTCCTGCCCATTCCCCCCTTGGTCATTGCCCTGATATTCACCTCTCTCCCGACGGCCATCATCTACCTGGTGTGGCTGTTGGTGGCGGAGCAGATCACGACCAATATCATCGGCCCTCGAGTTCAGGGGCAAAGCGTGGGCATCCACCCCTTGGAGGCGATGGCGGCTGCCCTCTTGGGATTCCCCATCGCCGGCTTCCTGGGCGCGTTCTTCGCCGTCCCCATCGTGGCCTTCTTGCACGTAGTCGTGCAGGAGCTGCTTCATACGCGCAAGATTCGCCTCGCCGACGAGCAGGAGGCCGCAGCCGCAATCCACGCTGCCGCCGCCTCGGCAGCCGTGGCACCCAAACCCGAAACCTCCTGAGGGCAGTATCGGCACGCATCTCGGGGCTCGCGACGTCCCAGGGCACGCGGGCGTCCTCCTGCGTCGGAGCCCCCTACAAGCGATATCCCGCCAAGCGGTGTCCCGCCCAAGCGATATCCGCGCATTACGGATCGAGCTTGTCGGTGTAGGTCTTTTAGAGGGGGGCGCGAGGTTGACGAGCGCGGCCGCGAGGTCTTGGCCCTACCCTTCCCGAAGTTGACCGGCGGACCGTGAAGTCACCGCACGGCTCCAGCTCACTCTCCGCCCTGGCTAGAGCCCTATAGTCGCAAGCGGAAGCAGGCCGCCGGAGTCTCTAGGCGGGTTTGGCCTCGATCGGGCGGTACTGCGGGTTCGAGGTCAGGAAGGTGTCGACCGAGGTAACGCACGCAAGCCTGATGTCGTACCGCCGGTTACCGCCGTACCGTCTGAGGGCGTCACGAAACGCCACCTGAGCCTTGGGCCGGTCGGGGAATACGTCCAGATGCGTTCCCCGGTCATTCTCGGTGTCGGCCACCGCCAGAACCCAAATCCAACGCTTGATCATGTCCTCACCGTCTCCCTCTTCATTATGCGTCCCCCGAATTGTGAAAGCAACATGAACGCGGAGGGCGGAAACGTCGAACATGCTACGTCGAACTTGAAGAGCCGGGGGTCAGGCGCGCGCGGACAGTTATGATCTCTCGTCGCCAAGGTACGAGCTGCAGATATGTCTCTCCGACTCGAAACTCCAACTCGAAACCCGAACCGAAATCAGGACTCGTTACCTGAGCGATAAAGGAGGGAACGAGCGATGAGAGGCTGAAACAGTGACCGATCTGTATCTGGTGCGACACGCCAAGGCCGAGCCTGCTGTCCCGGACAGCGAGAGGCCTCTCAGCAGGACCGGTCGCCGGCAGGCGGACAATTTGGCGCGGTGGCTCGGCGATATCGGCGTCGAGGTCGACCGGATCGAGCATAGCCCACTGGTTCGAGCCCGGGAGACGGCAGAACGGCTGGCAGGAGTGCTACAACGCGACCTGCGTGAGAGGGAGGATCTGAGGCCGGGATCTGACATAGGCCGGTTGGTTCGCCGCCTGCGAGATGAAGTTGGATCGGGCGTCCTTCTTGTGGGGCACAACCCGGGGATCGAACGCCTCGCCCACCTCTTGACGGTCGACACGCAGACCGATCACCCAAGTTTGATCTTTCACACGGCATCGGTCGCGCGCCTTGTACCGCTGGAAGGCTCCCGGTACGCCTGCGACTGGTTGGTCAGACCCAACCTTCTCCAGGGTTAGAAGGCACCGATGCTGGGTGAGGCAGACGGCGTTCGATTCCGAGGATGCGGCTGCGCCTAACGGCCAAGTTCGCCTGCAGAACGTGTTGCACCTGGGCCGGCCACTCGCGAACCGGCCCAGGTGAACGTGCTGCCGTTGATCTCCCTTATCCTCGGTGCGTCAACCAGGGAGTGTAGTTGACCCGTGGGGCGACGGAGTCGCACCTGCCGGTGTTGGGTCCAGTCTTGCAGCCCCACCAGTTGTAGGTAGCGTCGAGCGGACCGGCGGCGTCGTTGTACCAGCCCGTCCCCGTATTTCCTGTCAGGAATGGGCCAGACGAGGATCCCGGAACATCATTGTCCGTGACCACATTGGCGTGGGCAGACAAGGATAGGCCGCCGGCAAGAGCGCAGTCGGAGTAACCGAAAGCACTGAAGATGTTGGTCTCATCCGTATAAAAGCTGTTGGTGTTTCCCGTGATCACGTTCCCTATGAAGACATTGCTGGTTGGAGAACAGCCATAGCCCAGCAGGTCTGTCGTGACTAGGGCCCCGATGCTGTCCTGTAAGCCTTCGCCGTCGACGACGTTGTAGGCAAAGGTAATCGTGGGAGTGGGCACGGCACCTTCCCCAGTGCCGTAACTCGAGAGCCCCACACTGCAGTTCCTGATCCGGTTGCCGGCAACATAGACCGGGCTGTAGGCGGCAAACACAAAGATGCCGTAGCCGCCCTGGGCGCTGTTGCAGTCTCGCACCGAGTTGCCGGCGATCACGTCCGTCGAGCCGAATTCCCCGCTGTTGTCGGTATGGAGGCCGCTGCCGGAGTTGGTGACGGTGTTGTCGAGAAACTGGATGCCGTTTGAATGGTTGCTGCTGATAGCGTCGCCGGCATTTGACACCCTGTTGTCGGCGAAGGTTCCTGAGGCGGCGAAGGAAAACATGGCAATCGATGAGTAGTCGCCCTGGACGTTGTTCACCGTGTCATGGGTAAAGGTGAAAGATACGCTTGCGCTCAGCCCAGTGGCGTAGATGCCTCGGTGGAACACGTTCTCCACCGTCACGTGATTGACGTCGAGAGCGCTGTAATTGCCGGACGTGAAGTCGGTAACGATCCCGTTTCGGGCGTCGATATCGGAGCCCCCGACGGTCACGCCGCTGCTGATGTTCGGATTGTTACCGTCGACGGTTAGCCGCGAGATCGTGACGTTGTTGGCTTGGACCAGGAAGACGGCACTGTCCGGCGTACACAGAGTGCCTCCTCCCGCGCCACCGCAGTTCGGATCCGATACCGCCGGCTCGACGATCGTGTCGTCCTGGCCCGCACCCCTGATGGTCACGCCCTTGGTCACGTCGACGTTCTCCACGAAGCCGCCCGGGCAGATGACGATGGTATCGCCGTCACTGGAGGCGTTCACGGCGCCTTGGATCGTCTGGTAGTCGCCTCCGTGCTGGCAGACAGTGCGAACCGTCCCCGTATTCATGCGACGAAGGTCGCCTCCGAACGCGTGCACCGCCCGATGACCGCTCAGCATTTTCAGCCGGCTCGTAGCCGGCCGCATGCCGGCATCACCGAGGTTCACATGGGGGATGTTCACCGCGATGTGGCTGGTCCCCGGCCCTCTTGCGGTCTCTGGTTGGCCGTGGGCCCAAGCGGTTGTGCCGGCACCGAGCGCTAAGACGAGGGACGCGACGACAGCGGATCCTGCAATGAGTCGCTTCGACATTGGGGTAACCTCCCCGTCGACAATGTGCTCCGGATCGGTTGCGCCACTCGCTCCCATGACGGATCAGCGCCCATGGTTCCTTCCTCCCGTCACGATCCACACTTCCAAAGCCGTTGTAAGCATACAGTATGGGCATTCAGGTTGCAATACGTTGTTCTGGTGCTCCTTCAGTCGACCGGGTTTCCGTTCTGATTTGCCGCTCATGAGGTCTCATCGCAGGACCGTACTCAGTACCCACCCAGGCCGACCTTCGTCGCTCCGTGCGCTATATAGGGGCACACGCCTGTGGAGGATCGCCGTGGCCCTGGAAATGCGCACCGAGTGTGAAGGCTGCCGTGTCAGCCTGCCGCCCGACGCCACGGCCTACATCTGCAGCTACGAGTGCACATTTTGCGGCACGTGTGCCGAGGGAACGCGGCTCATATGCCCCAATTGCGGAGGAGAGTTGGTGAGGCGGCCCAAGAGGGCGAGTCCCGCGGCCGGTCAACCGACTCAATCCGCTGAATAGACTTCGAAGTGCGCTGGTGTGTGTCAAGATTGCAGATTCATCTGAGTGCTTGGGAGGAAGACCTAATACGCCGCGCTTCAGAGTCAACACGGTGCTCGAAGTCTCAGCCTATTCGCCGCGCCTTGCAAAACACCTACGAGCCGAGGAGGCCGGAGGAGAAGCTGGCAGCCCTCGATGCCGGGTTCGGCATTTTGGCCGACCGCGACCCCAGCAGCGGCGAGTATGTGGATGCCATCAGAGGCGACGTGACGGACAGGCTGCGCCGTGTCACCTCGCAGTGAGGCTCCTCGACACGACGATTCGTCGTCGACCACCTAAGCAGACGGGTCAGGGCCAGGACACTTCCGCGGGGCGCTGCAGGCGGCGGCGGAATCCCTTGGAGCACGCGGGGCGGTGATTACCGATTCAGCCAGGGAGGAGCCTGTGGTTCGAAGAGATGGTCCACGGATTCTGCTGGAGACCGAGCGGCTGAGGCTGCGAGAATTTGTCGCGACCGATCTCAACGACCTCTATGCGCTGAACAACGATCCGGTCGTCATGCGCTTCATCAACGGAGGTATGCCCACGCCTCTGACAGATGTGCGCGACCGCATTCTCGCGCGGTACATGGAGCTCACTAGAGACGGTTCGGCACTGGGTCAATGGGCCGCCATTGAACGAAGCTCTGGACTCTTCATCGGCCGGTTCGGGCTGATTCCACGACAGGCGGACCGAGTCGATGAGCTGGATATCGGCTATCGGCTGCGCAAGGAGTCCTGGAATCGAGGATACGCGACCGAGGGAGCGCGGGCACTTATCCGCCTAGCGTTCGACGTGATTGGAGCCGATGCGGTGTTTGCGACCACCTATGAGCACAACGCGGCCTCGCGCCGGGTCATGGACAAAGCCGGCATGCGCCTACTCCGACGATTCCGCATGACGCCTGAGCAGCTCAAGAATGACGGTGCGCACCATGCGGTCGGTGACCAGGTTTGGGACGGCGAGGACGTCGAGTACGTCATTACCCGAGAAGAGTGGTCTCAAATTGCGGCAGGGTGTTGAAATGGGAGACCGAGTCGCCTTCGGGACGGACCACGCCTCCAGAAGGACCGGCAGCAGTGCAGATTAGTCGACTTTAGGTTGGAGGGCCGGTCAATTCAGTCGCTGTTGGAGCAGCATCCGCTCGGCTGGATTCCCAGTGAGACTCAGCGCCTGCCGGTCAGCCCGGCGGGCGTCGTTCATGCGTCCGAGGTTCCGCAAGATCTCAGCTCGAGTGGCGTGAAGGAGCCGGTAGCCGGATAGAGCATCTCCCAGCTGGTCTACTTCCATCAGAGCGGCTGCGGGGCCGCGCACGTGGAGAAGGGCGATAGCTCGATTGAGCCGCGTGACCGGCGACGGAGCGAGACGAGTGAGCGCGTCGTAGAGAAGCACGATTTGCAGCCAATCGGTCTGCTCCCACGTTGGAGCCTGGTGTCCGCCCTCGATCTTTGCGCCACGGGCCCTGAACCATTCGCCGACGCGCGCGTACGCCTCCGTGCGCGCCTCCTCGGGCAGGCCCCACCAGGCTTCGTCGTCCTTCATCGTTCCGCAAAAGAGCAAGATGTACTTCATGTCGTGCACCTCCACTGTAGAGACGAATGGGACGCCTAGGATTACGACATCTTCCTGGAGACTCAATCGAAATCGGCCAGATGTCGACTGCGGCCGCTCAGCGGGGGACACGAGGGTCTATGTCGTCGGATACGTGCCGGGACTTGCTCCCTACTCGCCGTCAAGCCTCATCATGTCGGCGGCCGAAAGCTCTACGTCTAGGGAAGCGCGCTGAGCAGGTGGCCGGCATTCGCGAGTTGGTAGACATTGCTGGCGACAACTCCCCAGCGAATGATGGCCAGGGCGAAGACCAGCTTCGTGCCACCGCGACGCGCATACCACCAGAGCACCGAGCAAAGGACAATGCTGACCGCAACCTGGGGCAGCAACCCGTACTGGTTCACGAATGGAGCCACCAGCGGGTTGCCCTCTCGCAGCGCCCTAGTATGAAGCGCTACCGAGGTCGTCAGCAGATCCATTGCCGTTGCAAGTGCGTACAGGAGCGCCGGCAGCATGGACGATTCTATCGACCTGCCCGGGCCGAGCAGACGTCTGACGCCGGCCGCGATGGGATAATCTCGGGTGCTTCGATACTGGCGAACGGCGCTCTACCTCGGAGCTGCCGGCGCGATCTGGTTTGCCGAAGATGTCGTCTTCTCGCGCGCGCTCGGATTCGGCATTGCCCAGACCGCCGTGGTCACCGCGTACTTCATCGGTCTATTCATAGCAGCCTTGTGGTTCATCGTAAAGACCTTGGCCCGAATTGAACGCGATCAAAGGCCGCAGGACGAGACCATTCCGGTGACCAGGTTGGTGGCCATGGCCCCTGTCCTGACGGTCCTGCTGGGCTCATTTGCCGCACTGCCCATCTTCATGCTGGTCCTGATCCTCGGAGCTGTTCTCTCCTGAGTCGGCGGCCGTGCCCACGGAATCCCAGTGACGAGCTAAACACGAAGGGCGAGAAAAGGCAGAGGCAACGAGGAGCGGACTAGACCGCTAGCAGAGCTGGCCACGCGCCCACTGCGGAAGCCCTGCATCCGTCGGACCGAGCCGCCAGACTCGAAACTGGAAACTCCTACACCGGCTGCCGCTCGCCGAATCGCTCCTTGACCCAGTTGACGATGGTGTCGGTCGAGGTGCCGGGCGTGAATAGACGTTCGACGCCCTGCGACTTGAGCGCCTCGACATCCTCCTCCGGTATGGTGCCGCCTCCGAAGAGGACAATATCGCCCGCGCCCCGCTCCTTTAGCAGCTCGACGATGCGGGGGAAGAGGGTCATGTGCGCTCCAGAAAGCAGGCTCAGACCGATCCCGTCGACATCCTCCTGAATCGCGGCCGCGACCACCTGTTCGGGAGTCTGATGTAGCCCGGTGTAGATCACCTCCACGCCGGCGTCACGCAGTGCCCGTGCCACCACCTTGACTCCGCGGTCGTGCCCGTCGAGTCCCGCTTTGGCCATGAGAATCCGAATTCGTCGTTCAGTCATAGGTCACATGGACAATCGGAGTTTGAGAGTCGCCGACCAGAGCGCACAGTTGCGCCCTCCGCACCAGCAACCTTTTGCGCTCTCACTCTCATACGAATACCGGCTCCCGCCAGGTCCCGAACACAGACTTCATGGCGTTCGTGACTTCACCGACAGTCGCATAGGATCTGACCGCCTCCAAGATGTAGGGCATCGAATTCTCACCCCGCGCCACAGCTTCCGACAGAGCGTGGAGCCGGCGATCGACGGCGTCATTGTCGCGGCGCTCCTTGAGATGTCTCAATCGCTCAACCTGTCCCCGTTCGACCTCTGGATCTATCTTCAGGAGAGGAATCTCATCCGTCTCCGGGGTGACGAACTCGTTCACGCCGACGATGGTCTTCTCGTGACGGTCGAGCTGCTGCTGGTAGTGGAAGGCGGCGTCCGCGATCTCCCGCTGGAAGAAACCCTCTTCGATCCCGGCGATAACCCCGCCCAGCTCGTCGATCCGGGCGAAGTACTCGTGGGCTGCCTCCTCCATGCGATCGGTCAGCGTCTCCACAAAGTACGATCCTCCCAGGGGGTCAACCGTATTGACCACGCCGCTCTCGTGAGCGATGACCTGCTGTGTCCGCAGGGCAATCTGCACCGCCTTCTCTGTCGGCAGGGCGTAGACCTCATCCATCGAGTTGGTGTGCAGCGACTGGGTCCCCCCGAGGACGGCGGCCAGGGCCTCGAGTGCCGTACGGACTATGTTGTTCTCCGGCTGCTGAAGCGTGAGGGAAACCCCGGCCGTCTGCGTGTGGAAGCGCATGAGCCAGGAGCGCGGATTCTTGGCGCCGTACTTGTAGCGCATAAGCCTGGCCCACATCCGTCGAGCGGCCCGGAACTTGGCAATCTCCTCGAAGAAGTCGATGTGCGAGTTCCAGAAGAACGAGAGCCGGGGAGCAAAGCTATCGACGTCGAGACCGCGAGCCATCGCCGACTCCACGTACTGCATGCCGTCGGCTACGGTGAACGCCAGCTCCTGCACGGCCGTCGACCCGGCCTCCCGGATGTGGTACCCGCTGATGCTTACCGGATTCCATCGTGGAACGTATTGCGACGCGTACTCGATACTGTCGACGACCAGCCCGACCGAGGGGTCGGGCGGATACACCCACTCCTTCTGCGCAATGTATTCCTTGAGAATGTCGTTCTGGTTGGTCCCGCTGAGCTTCTCGGCCGCCACTCCCTGCTTCTCGCCCACGGCGATGTACATGGCAAACAAAACGTTCGCCGGCGCGTTGATGGTCATCGAGGTACTAACCTGATCCAGAGGAATGCCCTCGAACAGGGCTTCCATATCGGCCAGGCTGTCGATGGCGACGCCCGTCCGGCCCACCTCGCCCTGCGAGCGAGGATCGTCCGAATCGATGGCCATGAGAGTAGGGTTGTCGAAGGCCACCGACAGGCCGGTGCTACCGTGGCGTAAGAGATAGTGGAAGCGCTGGTTGGTCTCGCGCGCCGACCCGAATCCCGCAAACTGCCGCATGGTCCATAGCCGTCCACGGTGCATGTTGCTGTAGATGCCACGGGTGAACGGAAACGATCCGGGGAAGCCGATGTCCTCGGCGAAGTCCTCGTTGGCGCGGTCCAGCGGCGAGTACAGCGGCTCGACCGGCTGGTCGGAGACGGTAGAGAAGCGCTCCTCCCGGTCGTGTCCGTAGGCCTGCCGCCATTCGTCGGACTGGCTCTCAATCGTCCGTTCGTCCTTGATCGTCATGCCGTCACCTCTCGTGAGTCCTCTCCGGCGGCCGTGAAACTCTGCCGCACCAACTGCGAAGCGGCGCTAAAGGGGTCGATCTCGCGCTCGACCACCTTGCCCAGCGTACGCTGGAACTCCGGCGTTTCACTGGACGGCCCGAGAACCCTCTCTCGCAGCTGCCGGGCCGCGATCTCGACGATCTGGCCCTCCAGCCGCCGCCGGCGGCGGGCCTCCATCTCCCCAGTCTCCTCCAGAAACCTACGATGCTTCTCTATGGCCGACCACAGCTCGAAGACCCCCTCCTCACGGGTTGCCACAGTCCTGACGACGGGCGGAGTCCAGGCACGAGGTCGAGAGTCGAGGCGTAGCAGCTCCTTGAGATCGGCGACCGTTCGCTGCACCATCGGGTGGTCGGCCTTGTTGACAACGAAGATGTCGGCGATCTCCATGATGCCTGCCTTGATCGTCTGCACCGAGTCGCCCAGTCCGGGCATCAACACCACCACCGTGGTGTCGGCCGTCTCCGCCACCTCCAGCTCCGACTGTCCGACTCCGACCGTCTCCGCGAAGACATAATCCATGTGCAACGCATCGAAGACCTGCACCGCACGCGAGGTCGCGAGCGCCAGCCCGCCGAGGTGCCCGCGGCTGCCCATGCTCCGAATGAACACATCGGGGTCGACCGTGTGGCGCATCATGCGGATACGGTCGCCGAGGATGGCCCCGCCCGAGAAGGGACTGTTGGGATCTACGGCGATCACGCCTACCTTGCATCCCTGCCCACGAACGAGCTGAACGATGTCGTCCACCAGCGAGCTCTTACCTGCTCCCGGAGGACCAGTGAACCCTACGGTGAAGGCGTGTCCCGTGTGAGGGTAGAGCTGACGGACTATGTCGTCGGCACGCGGGTCGCCGTTCTCGATCATGGAGATAGCGCGGGCGGCGGCACGATGGCTGCCGTCGAGGATCAGCGGCGCCAGGGACTCCAAAGCGAGATTGCCCGTACCGCTTGAGGGTGAAGCGTCCAGTGCCGTCGTCATCTCAGCCCGCCAGAAGATCGCGCGCGATCACGATTCGCTGGATCTGATTCGTTCCCTCGTAGATCTGGGTGGCCTTGGCGTCACGGAAGTAGCGCTCCACCGGAAACTCCTTGATGTAGCCATACCCTCCGAGGAGCTGGACTGCGTCGACGGTGGCCCGCATGGCCATGTCGGTTGAAAACAGCTTGGCCATGGAGGCGAGGCGTGTAAAGGCCTGCCCCCGGTCGCACTCCGCCGCCGCCCGCAGGGTCATGATGCGTGCCGCCTCGATCTCCGTGAAGCGGTCGGCGATCATGAACTGGATCGCCTGCTGCTCGGCGATGGCCTTTCCGAACTGCCTGCGCTCTTTGACGTAGCCGCTCGCGACCTCCATGGCCCCGCGGGCCAGTCCGATCGCCTGGGCACTTATGCCGATCCTTCCGGAGTCGAGGGCTCGCATGGCGATTTTGAAGCCGCCGCCTTCGTCACCCAGCAGGTTCTCCGCAGGCACAAATACGTCATGCAGGATGACCTCGCCCGTAGGGGAGCCATGAAGCCCCATTTTCTCCATGGGCCGCCCAAACTCCAGCCCGTCGGCTCCATTCTCGACGATGAAGGCAGTTACCCCCCGCGCTCCTCGCTGCTCCTGATTGGTCCGCGCCAGAACGATGTAGAGGTCGGCAACACCCATGTTGGTGATGAACGTCTTGGTGCCGTTGAGCCGCCAGCCGTTTCCATCACGAACGGCGCTGGTCTTCAACGATGCCGCGTCGGAACCGGAATCGGGCTCGGTGAGGGCGAAGGCACCCAGCTTGCGGCCGGCAGCCATATCAGGCAGAAAGCGGCGCTTTTGCTCCTCGGTTCCCGCAAACAGGATCGGCTCGCTGCCGACTGAGGTGTGTACGTCCAGAATGACGGCGAGTGACCCCGACCGGGCCGCGATCTCCTCGACGAAGAGCGCGAAGCAGACGTGATCGAGGCCGGCGCCACCGTATGTTTCGGGAATGACGATGCCCAGGAAATCAAGCTCCGCGGCCTTCTCGACCAGGTCACGAGGAAACTCATCCGAGCGGTCGATCTCCTCAGCACGAGGCGCCACCTCGGACGCCGCGAACTCGCGCACAGCATCCCGAATCATCTCCTGTTCTTCCGACAGCTGGATGATCAGGCTCGCCCTCCCAGGACCGCCCTGGCCACGACCAGCCGCTGGATCTGCTGCGTGCCCTCGTAGATCTGCGTGATCTTGGCATCGCGCATGTGGCGTTCGGCCGGGTATTCGCGCATGTAGCCGTAGCCGCCCAGGAGCTGCACGGCGTTGTCGGTGACACGCATCGACATATCCCCGGCGAAGAGCTTGGCCATGGCGCTCTCCCTGGCGCAGGGAACGTTCTTGTCTCGGAGATATGCCGCTTGCAGCATGAGACCCTGGGCCGCCTCGATATCAGTCGCCATGTCCGCCACCAGGAACTGCACGCCCTGGAAATCGGCCACCGGATGCCCAAACTGGCGGCGCTCCTGCACGTATGCCGCCGATTCCTCGAGGGCCGCACGGGCGATCCCGATGGCCTGAGCCGCGATGCCGATCCGCCCGGCGTCAAGCGTGTCCATCGTGATCTTGAAGCCCTGGCCCTCTTCGCCGAGCCGGTTCCCCTCAGGAACGTGAACGTCGTCGAAGACGATGTCGGTGGTCGTCGAGCCCCGGATGCCCAGCTTCTCGTAGTGGGTGGTGAATGAGACTCCCGGCCAGTCCTTCTCCACGATGAAGTCGGTGATCCCTCGTGATCCGGCGGCACGATCGGTCTTCGCGGTGACCACGTAGTAGTCCGCCTCTTCACCGTTCGTGATGAAGATCTTGCGCCCGCGAAGGATGTAGCCATCGTCGTTCCGGCTGGCCGTGGTCGTTATCGACGCGGCATCCGACCCCGCCTCCGGCTCCGTCATTGCCAGGGCGCCGAGCTTGTCGCCGTTCGAGATGGCTGAGAGATACTTCTTCTTCTGGTCCTCGGTTCCGAAGAGCCAGACCGGTTCGCCGAAGAGGGAGATGTTGACATCCATGATCAGGCCGGTTGAGGCGCAGGCCTTGCACAGCTCCTCGACCACCAGAGCGAACGTCACATAGCTCATGCCCGCGCCGCCGTACTCGACGGGGAATGGGATTCCCATGAGGCCCAGCTTGGCCATCTTCTGGA
>DASRCF010000205.1:0-3236 GCA_035653255.1 Chloroflexota bacterium | reverse complement strand
ATGCCCTGATCAGCCGGCCCAAGCTTCTGCTTCTGGACGAGCCGCTTGCGAACCTCGACCTTCGAAGTGAGCAGGAAGTCGTGGAAGTGCTTGGTCGGGTCGCACATTCCCAGGGCATCGGGGTACTGATTTCTACGCATGATATGAACCCGCTCCTGCCCGTGATGGACCGGGTGGCATACATCGCCGCGGGTCGCCTCGCCAGCGGTAGCACCGCCGACGTCGTTTCGAGCGAAGCCTTGAGCAAACTCTACGGGCGCCATGTCGACGTCATTCATATTCACGGCCGGGTCATCGTCGTTGCCGGCCCGGAGGGAATTCCTCTTCATCACCTCGGCCCCGAACCCGTGGCCCGCGTCGTCTGAAGTCTCGTGCCCCTCCTTTCATCTGTGTTTGAGCCCGGGTTCTTTTCGAACGGGCCAACTCAATCCGCCCTCACGATAGGCGGGGTCGTCGCCGTTGTGTCGGGAGTCGTCGGCGTTTTCACCGTCGCCCGTGGCCAGTCGTTCGCGGGGCACTCGCTGTCCGACATTGGCACGGCGGGAGGCTCGGCGGCATTTCTCGTCGGCATGGCTCCGCTCTATGGATTCATCGTGATGAATGTCATGGCGGCCGGGGTCATGGAGCTCATTGGAATCCGCCGGCCACGCGGCCGAGATCTGGCTACGGGCATCGTCCTCGGTGCCGCCTTGGGGCTGGCGGCACTCTTCCTGTATCTCGACACCACCACCTCGAGCACGACTGGAGCGACTGTCACCGTGCTCTTCGGCTCGATCTTCACCTTGGACCCGACGACGGTCCCTGTCGTAGCGGTCCTCGGCATCGTCGCCCTCGGGTGTGTACTCGCCCTGTTTCGACCGCTTATCCTCTCCTCGATCAGTCCGGACCTGGCAACCGTCCGGGGAGTATCGGTGCGACTCGTGGGCGTTGGTTATCTCATTGCCCTCGCGCTCGCGGTCTCGCTGTCGTCCATCACGGTTGGTGCCATCCTATCGACGGCCTTGCTGATCGGGCCTGCTGCGACGGCGCTCCATCTCACCAATAGGACCGGACCTGCCATCCTGATGGCAGCTGTCATCGGAGCCGTAGAGACCTGGCTTGGGATCTTGCTCGCCTATGACAGCTACTACTGGTTCGCGGGCTCCCACGGACTCCCGGTGAGCTTTTTCATCGTCCTGATCGTGTTCGTCGTCTACCTGACCGTGCAAACGACGGTGCGCCTGTCGCAGCGGACACGCGGCTACGCGGGGCGGAGTTCAGCGACCTGATGTTCGAGAGCTTCATGATCGATGCCTGGGAAGCCGGTACTCTTGTGGCCGTGGTGGCGGGAGTGGTCGGATTCTTCACGGTGCTCCGTGGCTCTGCCTTTGCCGCACACGCGATCCCCAACAGTGCCTTTGCCGGCGCCGCCGGCGCCAGCCTCATCGGCGTCAATCCAATCGGCGGCCTGGCGGCGTTCTCGCTCCTTGGAGCCATGACCATTGGAGCATTGAGCCGGCGAGCTCGGCGGGATGTCGCGACCGCGCTGGCGATAGTCATGCTGCTGGCGCTCGGCGCTCTGTTTCTGTCCCTGACCACCGAGTACGCGCCTGAGATCTTCTCGCTGCTCTTTGGCGAAGTCCTCGGGGTGAGCACAAGCGAGCTGCTTCCCACGGCCGTGATTGGCGCCCTGTGCATCCTCGGCGTCCTGCTGCTGTACCGGCCCCTCATGGTGTCCTCGGTCATACCGGACGTTGCCGAGGCGCAGGGCGTATCAAATCAGCAGATGGAGATCGCGTTTCTCGTCGTCATCGCGCTGGCCACGACCATGGCCGTTCCCGTCGTTGGCGCCCTGCTGATATTCAGCCTTCTCATCGGCCCGGCGGCGGCCGCTCGCTCAATCACCAGTCGCCCTAGCGTGGCGCTGGTCCTCTCCGTCGTTATCGCGCTTCTAACAGTGTGGTTGGCGATTGCACTGTCGTACTGGACCAATCTACCGATCGGCTTCTTCGTCGGCAGCATGGGCGCCTTTGCCTATGCTGCCGGCAGAGGATGGGCCGCGGTGGCGAACCGCAGGCTTCGACAGGCCTCCCCAACGAGCCGCGATGCCGTCCTCGGCTGACCTCCTCCGACGCACCGGTCCAACTCGAGCAGGCCCCGCGTACCGTCGGTCCCGCAACTGCATTGCCTTCCGATCTATCATCGGTAGCCCGGCCCTTCTGTGGCGGGGCGACCTGCGACTCGCCTTCGCCATCCTAAAAACGGGTCGAGAATTGTCGGATGCCGATAATCCTCCGCCCGGCCATATTTTTGCTGAGGTGACCATCGGACCCGCGGCCCTCGTACCCGTCCCGACGTTTGATCGCCAGGCACCATGGGGCGGCGTCAGGAGGTTAACGCGGCTCGGACTAGGTCTCGCAGCTCGTCATCAGCAATACCTTCCGCGGCCTCGGGCGTCAGCCGGATGGTGCCCTTGCTTGTCCGCAGATCGGGGTGGCGTTCCGTGAAGCCGGCATCGGCGTCCTGCGGCCAGCCGTACATCGACACGCCGTGCTTCCACATCCCCACAAAGAGGCGGCGCTTGGCCAGTCTGTAGGTGGGCATATTGTACGACAGCGCCACTTGGGCGTCAGGGCACGTCTCCATGATCAAGCTATGGACCCGGTCGAACAGTGGTCGCTGCTCGGCATCGATGTTGTCGATGTACTTTTGGACTCCCTCATCGATCATCCCAACCTCCGCCTCAACTCGCCATCTATGCGCCGCCTGGGCTTGACCAGCACAGACAGAATGGGTGGCCGGCGGGGTCCGCGTACACCTGGAAGCCCTCGGCCGCATCCACGTCGTCGCTAGCTTTCAGGAGCCTAGCACCCAGGGCCGTAGCCTCGTCGTGGGCAGCCTGAACGTCGTCGACATAGAGATCGAGATGAATCTGTTGCGGCGTCCCGTCAGGCCACTCCGGGGCCTTATGGTCGGGCGCCAGCTGGACACCCAGCCGCCATTCTCCATCGACGAGCACACTGTGCCAGTCCTCCTCGGCATCCACCGTGCCGCCTAGCAGGCCGGCCCAAAAGCTGCTCTCGGCGCCGATGTCCGCGGCATCGAACACGATGATCTGGCGCTTGATCTCCATTCTTCAACCTCCTGAACAAGAGATACCACGGCCGGAAGGTAGCCCGGCCCTTGCCGTATGCCCGTGGGGCGACACTGATGATGCGATCAGCCGCATGTCGGTCCGTGAGCCGGGATGCCGATGC
>DASRCF010000204.1:0-18000 GCA_035653255.1 Chloroflexota bacterium | reverse complement strand
AGCTCTCCATTGCCGGTTTCGACGACGCCCAAATCGCCTCGATAACCAGTCCCCGACTCACCACCGTCAGGCAGCCGCTGAGAGAGATGGGAAGAGTGGGCGCAGACCTCCTCTACCGGCTCATCGACGGCCAGTCGCTGGACGCCACCCGCATCCAGCTTTCGACCAAGCTGGTCGTTCGTGAGTCGACCGGCCCGCTGCGCCGCTCTTAACCAAGCGTCAGCCGGGCTTCCGGCCTCCCGCTGGGGCCGGACGTCCCGCAGCGCTGCGCTAACGAGCTTTCTCGACCTGACTCTGAAGCAGCTCAGAATGGAAGCGGTAGACCTTCGGGGGCGGACTTGTCGACACACACCCGACCGAGCGGGATCCGAGGCTTGACGCTGTTCCGGTCTGTGCACCCAGCCTTATCGCGGCCTACATCGGCCGCCCCGAATAGTACCCGGTCCCCACTCGGGCTCTCAACCAAGTCGTCTTGGTCCGGGACGTTCTCAGGTCATGCTCGCTACTCAGTTCCGGCCCGCGGCGAATGTGCTCGCAACCGCACGGCGGGTACCTTTTCCACCTGAAGACATCGACGCCGCGATCTATCGAACTGAGCCGGGCGTTACGGCACCTGGCCGACGGCAAGGTCGTGGACCTGGGGCGAGGGTTTCGTGTACAAGTCGCCCCACACGAGGCGGTGGTCCGATGGTACGCCTAGCGGGTCTGGGATGTGGATGTCGCTGGAATGAAATACGTCGTATTCACTTCCGGTGTTCCCGGCTCGACGTACACCGATACGTCGGTCTCGGGGTTCTGGTCGAAGTAGGCCTGCGCCGCTCGGGTCGCCCTGAGCAGGCTCCCACAGGGAGCGAGCTGGCTGCAGATGTTGGCGTCGCTGCCCGTGGCGGCGACGTAGAAAACGGGGCCGGCGGAGTCGGCTAGTGCCTGGCTACCCCAAAGAGCGAAAGCCCGGACACCACGCAGACCAGCACGACGAAACTGAGTCTCTTCATCCCACGACCCTCCTGGTATTGAGTCCCCGGGTCGGGAAGGAGATTGCGCCCCGTCAGGGCCCGAATGAGCTAACTGTACATCAACAGCCAAAGTCAAGGCAAAACTGGCTGTTTGACCCTGCTATGCCATGCGGCGGTCAGCGTCGCTACCAAAGGCCACCCCGGCCCGCATGCACCGCCTGCCGGCAATGCACACGTTGCTCTCCGGGGCCTCAGATGACGAGCGCGCGCCTGGGCAGCAGGGATGGAGTGGCGTTCTTGCTGACGCTGAAGATGATGGAGTAGACAGGCCCGAAGACCTTTCCGCCGGGCGCCATGAGCTGGTATCGAAGATGGTACTGGCCTACCTTCTTGGGAGCGTTTCCACGAATGGCCAGCACGAATATCCTGCACTTTTCGACCTGCCGTGCGAGCGGGAACCTGCGGCGGCTGTTCAACAGCTCGAGCCGGTATCCCTTGTCCCACATTGCCGCTCCCGGATTGAACAGCAGCAGATCTTCCTCGAACGACTGCCCGGGACGGAGAAGGCCCGGCACGGGACTCGAGGTGGTGGCAACCGACCGCACGTGATGGCCATTGAGCGGCAGGGGCTGCGGCGGATCGTGATAGGGCGCAACATAGTCCTGCGAGGGCACGACGGTGATGGCCTGGAGTCCCGGCACGGCGCCGCGATGGCTGAAGGTGTCGCCCGCGGGCCGGACGATGTCCCATTCCAGATCGAAGTTGCCTGTCGCCTGGGGAGCCGTAACGGTGAAGGCGGCGCGCTTGGAGCCGCCGACCGCAACCTCTGGGAGGGAGCCGCGAGGACCGTCGGCGATGTCGACACCGCCGAGATGTGCATCTGAACCCGGTCCGTTCGACGGCCGAACCCAGTGGTAGGTCAGCATGAAGCTGCGACCGGACCGATGCTTCCACGGCAGGCCCCCGTCGTTGTACACGTTGACGTGGACGCGAACGCTGGAGCCTGCCCGCATGGTGTGAAGACCGTCGGGCGTGTCGAAGGTGGCATCAAACTCACGCGGGATGTCGCGATGCTCATGACGGACGGAAACCGCTCCCGGATGGTCCCCGATCTTCGATCGAGAGGGCAGATCGACGTGAACCGGCTTCCAGAGCAGCCGGCCCTGCAGGTCACGGGGAGGGTGGGCGATCCAGTAGAAGACACGCTCCTGGTACGGAAACGCCTCGGGGTCGGTGGCCGGAGTCCCCTGCCGCGTGAAGGCCGGATTGTTCGGATTGTTGACCCAGCCCCAGCCGTTGTAGGCCCAGACCGAGTAGTACCAGTCCTCGATGTAGGTCGGGTCGTTTGACCCCACGCTGGGCGTCCAGTTCCAATTGTCGACCAGCATCTTGGCGGCGTAAGCGATGTTGAACTTGTAGCTTCCCCCGATCCTGGCCTGCACAGGGGCCGGTAGTGAGCCGTAAGGATTGCCGAACGCGCCCGCCATGCCACTGGTTATTTGCATCGCGCCGTAGCCGAAATCGCCGCTCAACAGGGGTACACCCCTGTTCGTGAACTGCTCCCAGTTGCTCTCCACCCAGGCCACCGCCTTGAGCAAAGTCGGCGGGACCACCCCACTGTCTACGCCGACCTTCGGCAGAGACGGATAGCCGTTGCCGAGGCGGTTACCGGCAGCCAGCTCGAAGGCAGCCGCCATGGCCGCCTCCGAGGGGATGCAGGTGCACACCCGGTGCGGCGTTGAATGGGCGTATGCGGGAGTTACGCTCGCCGGCACCAGAAGCCCGGCAAGCAGGAGGACCAGAGTGAATCGCAAACGGCACTACCGGGTTGGAGTTGACCTGACGGCTGAAGATGTCGCCTCGGGCGTTGGGGATGGCTGCGCCGTCGTAGGCGATGGCGTCGCAACCGAGGTTGCGGTAGGCGTAGCCGTCTTTCCGGTAGTGGGCGTCGCGGTGACTCGACCATGGCCCGTTGGGGTCACGAGGGGGACAGGAGTGGTCGGTCGAGGCAGCGGCGTGACCGTCGGGAGGGGTATCGGCGTAGGAGTGCTGGTTGTGGCTTGCGTGATGGCGCCTGCGACGCCCATCGCCACGCCCAGAAGGCACACCAGAATCACCACCACGGCAGCCGAGCGCAGAAGGCCCCGGCGCTTATTGATCCCGTCGCGGTCAGCCATCGACCACACCCCCAAAAGCGCTTTGTGAGGTCCGTTTTCGCTTGGCAGTCTAGCATGGAGAAACGCCGCTCAGGGTTGGAGGTCGGTCTGTATCTGAGGTCTCTCGAGGTCTCCGGGTTCAAGACGTTTGCCTCTCCAACACTGATCGAGTTCGCCGAGGGCATCACTGCCGTCGTCGGGGCCAACGGCAGTGGCAAGAGCAACTTGGTGGACGCTCTCAGGTGGGGGCTGGGAGAGCAGTCTCTGCGTGAGCTGCGAGGGCACCGGGCCGAGGATGTGATCTTTTCGGGCTCCGAGCGTCAGCGCGGAGCGGCCATGGCCGAGGTTGCGGTCCGCTTTTACGGCGCGGCATCAAGCGTTCACGACCTCGGATCTGAAGCCGAGATCGTCCGCCGCGTCTTCCGTTCCGGTGAGGGCGAGTTCCAGATCAACCGCCGGCGGGTGCGACTGCGAGATATTGCCGATCTGGTCCGTGAGGCAGGCCTTGCCGGTGCGCACACCATCGTCGGTCAGGGGATGGTCGACGCCGTCCTGAGTGCACGGCCATTGGAGCGGCGGAACATGATCGCAGAAGTGGCAGGCGTGGCCGCCTACGAGGCCCGTCGCGCCGAGGCCCTCAGCCGCCTGTCGGCCACCAAGCAGAACGTGGCCTCTGCGCTGGCCCTCCTGGAGGAGATCGAGCCGCGCCTCCGCCTGCTCAAACGGCAGGCCGGAATCGCGGGAGGAGCCTCTGCCGCCCGGTCTCAGCTGAACGCCGCCTTGGCACGACACTATTCACTGCATCGGCGCGGACTGATGACCCACCAGGAGGAGGTGCTGCGAAGCCTGCAGGAGGCGGAGGAACGCGCCCGCGGGCTGCGCGACCTGATCGGCCAGGCGGAGGCGGAGGACCGGCTTAGACAGCAGCGGCTTGCCCGGCTGCATGAGGCCCGTGAAGCAGCTCGGGAGCGGCTGCGCGATGCGGAGGCAGAAGTGAACCGCATTGCAGAGGCCAAGAATGGGGCCGACGCCTTGGCCGGCCGTCTCGGACGGGAGATGACGGGCCTGGAGTCACGCTTGGAATCCCTGACCCCGGTAGACGAGCTGGAGACACAAGTGAGGAGCCAGCGAGCCACGGTCGATCAGCTTCGCTCGCGGCTTGAGGAGCTGCGGCGCGCCGAACATGAGGCTGTGGAGCAGGAGCAGCAGGCGACGGGCCGGCTGGCCGCGTCGAGCAGCCAGCTGGAAGCTCTTGTGGCCGAGCTGCAGAACCAGCGGCACCTCCTCGAGCGGGAACGCGTGGAGCTGGATTCGATCGGCCGCGAGCTGGAGCGGCTAGATTCTCGGCTCATCCGGCTATCCGCAGGCCGCCCCGAAACCGAGCAGGGCGTAGCTGATGCCGAGCACGATCTCCAAGAGAGCCGGGTGCGGGCTAGCGAGGCGGAGGCTCGGATGCAACAGGCACTCGCCGCTCTCCACGAATCCCGCCACCTGCTCCACGAGGCCGGGACGGCACGGTCGGCTTCCGAGTCGGAGCGGGACCGTCTGGAGGACAGGGGCCTAGCGCTGAAGATGGAGCTGGAGGAGCTGAAGCGTCAACGAACCGGCACGGCGACGACTCCGCTGGGCCAGTGTGTTCATGTCGACGACCATCTCGCCCTGGCGCTGGCCGCCTCGCTGGGCAGCTTGCTGGAGTCGGACGTGTCGCCCGGACATGGCCGGCCCGGACTGCGGAGGGCCGGCATCCCCACGCCTGTTTGGCAGGACCACATTTGGTCGACGGCCGAGGCCGCGTCCACGACGCCAATGGGTTGGCTCTCGGACTTCGTCGAACTCGACCGCGATGCGGGCGCAATTATGGGAGTCCTGACATCGACCCTGGTTCTGCCGGCCGGGACCGACCTGGAAGCTGTCTGGTCCGCCGTGGCGCCCCTCGACGCCGAGTCCATAGGCCACCCGCCGCTCCGCCTGGTCGACGTGCAGGGAAATCTCCGGGCCGCCGGTTCGGCCCAGCTAGCCGGGCAGAGCGAGAGGCAGGCGGTGCGCAGGGAAACCGCGATCTCACGAGTCGAGGCGGATCTCCGAGCGCACGAGCTTCGCCTGCAAGATGCCGTGACGGAGGCCGAGCAGCGCTCCCAGCGGGAACACGCGGCCCAGGCTCAGTTCGAAACGAGCGAGGGCGAGTTCCACGTGGCCAGCCGTGTTGCGTCGGACGCGCAGACGGCGGTCCATCGGTTGGAGTCACGCCTGGAGCGGCTCAAGTCCGACTCGGAATCGCTCCGGCTGGAGCAGCGGGAGATGGAGGAGCGGCGGACATTTCTCGAGGGGCGCGAGCGGGCACTGACTGATGCGCTGGCACCACTCCAGTCTTCGATCGAGTCGCTGACGGAGAGGCTGGACGGCGCGCAGGGAGAGCACAAAGCCCTCGAGGTCGAGGTCGAGCGCCTGGCTCAGTCGCTGAGTTCTTGGGGAGGCGAGATCGAGCTGCTGACCCGAACGATCTCGCTGGAGCAGGTTGAGCTGGGACGGCTCGAAGCTCAGCGAGACCGCGCGCACGGTGAGCGCAGGCAGATGCAGGAGCAGCTGATCGAGACGCGCAATCACCATGACGATGCCTGGGCTAGGATCGCAGCCCTAGAGCGACGGGCAGAGGAGGCGCAGCATAGTCTCCTGTTATCGCGGGAAGCCTACGCGGCCTTCTCCATCCCGGCCGAGCAGAACCAAGCCGGGCTTGAGGACGAGAGACTGCCGGCACTACGAGCCGCGCTGGAGGAATCGGTGCGGCGACAGGAACGGTCGGCCACGGAGCTGCAGCAGCTTCGTGCAGACATCGAGCGGCTCCAGTCAGAGTGTCGGGAGGATCTCAACCTCGACCTGGAGGAGATCGAGAGTGACAGTGGTGATGGTCTGGCGCTGAGTGAGCTGGAGATCCGCCGCCTCCGGCTGAAAGCCCAACAGGCTGAGGAGATCGACCCCGCCGTCACAGCGGAGTTCGAGGCGCTGCAGACCCGGCGCGACGAAATGGTGGCCGAAATCGAGGACCTCGAGGCGACCGTTGATGAGCTGGAAGGGATGCTGAGAGAAGCCGACCGGGAGGTGCGTCGACGCTTTCAGATGGCATTCTCGCGAGTCAACGCCTTGTTCGCCGACTACTTCGAGGAAATCTTCGGTGGGGGAAGCGCCGAGCTGGTGCTCGACGAATCCGGCGTGCCTGAGGCGGTCGACATCCTCACACGATTGCCCGGCCGGCGGACGCGCGAGGTCGGCGCGCTGTCGGGTGGAGAGCGAACGCTCGTGGCCGGTGCATTCCTGTTCGCCCTCCTATCCGTCTCGCCACCGCCCTTTTGCGTCCTCGACGAGGTGGATGCCGCCCTCGACGAGACCAATGTAGATCGCTACCTCGATGTCATGCGACGGCTGGCGGAAAGGACACAGTTTGTCGTGGTCACCCACAACCGAGCCACCATGGCGGCGGCCGATTCGCTCTACGGTATCGTTCTGGATGCCGATCGCGGCAGCAGGGCGCTGTCCCTACGTCTCGAGGAGGCGACTGGGTGACGGTCCGTGCGTAGGCTCAATCTGAAAATGCTGCAGGGCGGCTACTGTGTGGTTACCGGCCTGTGGCCCATCATCTCGATGAGCACCTTCGAGCTGATCTCCGGTCGAAAGGTTGATAAGTGGCTGGTCAAAACGGCGGGCGCCCTGATTGCAGTGATCGGCTTCGTGCTCTACCGCTCGGCGGAACAGCCCTCGGACTCGACGGTGGTGCGTGAGCTCGGCCTCGGCACGGCACTTTGCCTCGCAGCCGTCGATGTGATCTACGTGTATAAGCGGCGCATCTCTCCCGTGTACCTGTTCGATGCCTTCTCAGAGCTCGCGTTCGCCGTCCTTTGGCTTCGAAGGGGCCGGTCATAGGCGGCACCCTCCAATGGTTGAACAATAATGGTTGTCGGAGTTCATTGCGAGGGCGGGGATGAGGGCTCTCCTCAGCGTCTACGATCAGCGCGGGATCGTCGATCTGGCCACCGGCTTGCAGGAGCTGGGCTGCGAGGTGGTATCCACGGGCGGGACCGCAGCAGCGCTCATAGAGGCTGGAGTTCGCGTAACCGCCGTCTCGGACATCACCAAGTTCCCTGAAATCCTCGCCGGACGCGTAAAGACACTCCATCCGGCGGTTTATGGCGGAATACTGGCCCGGCGGGCCGACGAGGATGACCTGACCGTGCTTCGTGAGCATGGGATCGAGCTGATTGACCTTGTAGCGGTCAACTTCCGCCCCTTTCCCCCGGCCACATCCTCGCGGGAGGAATCCGCCCCCATGCTGGAAGACGTCGACGTCGGCGGCCCCGCGCTCTTGCGGGCAGCGGCCAAAAATCATCGGGACGTGGCGGTGCTCGCCGACCCCGACGACTACGAGGATGTGCTGGCAGAGCTGCTTCGCTACGGGGCGGTGCGCGAGAAGACCCGGGCCCGACTGGCGGCCAAGGCCTTCGCCCTCACCTCGGCCTATGACGCCTACATTGCCGCCTGGATGGCCAAGCAAGCGGGCGAGGACTTTCCGGCGCGCTTCAGCCTGCCCCTGACCAAGATTCAGGACTTGCGGTACGGCGAGAATCTCCACCAGCGGGCCTCGCTCTATGCGGATGCACCTCAGTCCGAGGCCGACCGGCGGCCGCACACGGTCGTGGGTGCGCGCCAGATTCATGGCAAGGAGTTGTCGTTCAACAACTACCTCGATCTTGATGCCGCCTGGACGATGGTCAACGACTTCGCGGCCCCCGCCGTCGCGATCGTCAAGCATACCAATCCCACGGGCCTAGCCGCCGGTCGGGACGTGCTCGACGCCTACAACAAGGCCTACAATGCGGATCCGGTGTCCGCCTATGGAGGGCTGGTCGGCTTCAACCGAACGGTCGACGAGCCAACGGCGGCGGCGATGGTGGGCGTGTACTTCGAGGCGGTGATCGCCCCGGGTTTCAGCGAGGAGGCGGTGCGGGTATTGGGCCGGAAGAAGGCCATTCGGCTGCTCGACGTGGGAAGTGCTTCTCGAACCGATGAGGGCGCGGCAACCCAAATGCTGCCCTATCAACGGCTGGATTACAAACGCATCAACGGGGGCTTCTTGGCCCAAACGCGCAACGTCGTCGGCGACCCTCAGGGGAATATGCAGGTGGTAACGCAGCGCGAGCCGACGTTGGAGGAGCTGACCGACTTGCTCTTCGCGTGGCGGGCGGTGAAGCACGTCAAATCCAACGGCATCGTGATCGCCCGCAAGCTGGCCCTGGTTGGTGTCGGCGCGGGGCAGATGAGCCGGGTCAACGCCGTCGATCTCGCCTGCCGGATGGCGGAGGAGCGCGCCCAGGGGAGCGTGCTGGCCTCCGACGCCTACTTTCCGTTCGCCGACGGGGTCGAGCGGGCCGCCGAGGCGGGGGTGACCGCGATCATCCAGCCCGGCGGCTCGATCCGGGACCGGGAATCTATCGACGTGGCCAACAAGGCGGGCATGGCGATGATATTCACCGGTCTGCGCCACTTCAAACATTGACGCGTCCCACCGAGTCGCGATGCAAACCAGTGGGCGCCGTTCTGTTGCGCGGCTACCGGATGTTCCATGCTGTGTTCCACTGAACCACGATACGGTGAATGCGCCGGGCCCCAGGAATCCTCTTCTTGCGAAACGCCGGGCGAGGAATGCATAGGCTTGGGCCGTCCGGCCATAGTAAGAACCGCGGAGGAACCGATGGGTAGGACCTGGCGCAGGTCTCCACTAGCCAGGACTTGTCGACGCCAGCCGGCCCTTGGTGCCGATCAGGCGGACACGGAACCCCGACCGGGTCCGCGTCTGTAGCACCCCTCAAACTCACCCCACTGCCCGGATGCTATCGCAGAGCCGAGCCTAGGGGGCCGTCACCCGGCCGCGATTTACCCGCCTCCTGAGCGGGAAGGTTGAAGAGCTGATGGGGTACCGCCTGAAGGGAGATGAAGAGGTCAGGCGCGATGCGCTGGAGATGGCCGCTCGAAAGCTCGGAACTGGGTGCTGGACCTGCGCGCAGGCCTACCGGACCTTGCGCGCCGGAGCGGAGCGTCCGAAGGAGACGTCGAGAAACTAACGGCCTCCTATCCCCATACGCGCGGAGTCTCCCGAGCTCGGCTCCTAAAGCTCGCAGGCCTAGGTGCGGCCGCGGCCGTCGTCGGCTCCTCCCTTACCCTGCCGAGCCGCACCGCCCTCGCGAGTTCGGCGTGGTGGGGAACAGACGAGAGCACGGCTGCGCACCCTACGGCTTCCCCCAGAACTTCTACATTGGCAATATCGGTGGTGGCACGTTCACGTACCAAGGAGGCCTATTCAACACAGGTGCCGCCGAATACTACTCAACCACGTTCGGCGTGTGGAACCTGTGGGGCACGGAGTACAACAACCCCTCCAATCCCTTCAACTGGGGTATGGCCCAAGCGCAGGCCGCCATTAACGCCGTAGCAAACGGGCCCTACTGGCTCTTGAGGCCGCGGAGTGGAGCGGGTCGACCGTTCGGGTGACACGCGACGGCCGAAGCGGGGAGCCCTGGGTTTCGTGGCCGACCGTCGCCTACCTCTCTACGCTTCGCCACGGAGGGAAGCGCGTGACCGTGCGCAACATGGTGACCGGCTCCAGCCGCGGCCTTCCGGCAGGCCAGGATGTCGACTACCCCAGGGTTGGAGGATCTCTTCTGGTCTACAACCCGGGCATCGAGCGCGGCGTCCTAGGGCTGTACGCGCCCGCTCGACGTCGCCTCGTCATACTGAACAAGCCCAAGCAGATCACCGTCCGCGGTTACCAACTGAATCAGCCCGCAATCTCGCCGGGGATCATGGCCCAGGTGGGGGTCAACGCCTACCGAAGGCACGGCCAGTGGGTCACCACCGGCTTTACTCTCGTCACCATCAGGTTCCATACCAAGAACCCGCTTCACGATGTCCTCACATGCGAGTAAGGACATCGGCACGAGTCAGCTCGTGATGGCCACCAGCCTCGGGGAGAATACTGACGGCGGCGTCAAGTACTACGACTCTGCCCCCCCTATTTTTCCCCGGGGAGCGACAACACCCTGGGCTTCCACACCATTCCCAGGAGCGACGTGGACGGAAAGAATAATCCGCAATACCTCCAGGCCTCGATCTGGTGAGGTTGTCGCTGATGGCCTCCTGGCCGTATGGCCAGAGCGAGCCCCCGGGAAACGCCCCGCGCCCGGAATCGAGACTGGACATCGCCCGTGGGAGAACAGCGGGCCTGCTGGTCGCTAGCACCATCGCCGTGGCCGCGCTCGGCGTTCCAATCGGAGCGGGAGCCGGCGCGGAATCCCAGCATTGCCTCCCCTTCCTACGGCCAACGCGGGTCCTAGTAGGAAGGTTTCATCCCATCAAGGGTTCGAGCGCCGTGGGGCCCGAGTACGCTAGCTCGCGGTCACCCCACTGGCTGCAGCGCACAGGTTACGATAGAGTCAAGCCTCGATGCTGCTCTCGAGCCTCGGGACCGCTTCTGGGCCAATAGTATTAGCCTTGAACTACGCGCCCCATTTGATCCCCATCGTTCAGGAAATCACAACAATTCGGAAGGAGATTAAGGATGTTCAGTCGTACCCTGTACCGCTCGGTCCTGATCGTCGTCATGCTGGCGCTGGGAACTGCCGGTTTCGCCGGTGTGGTCTCGGCCAAGAACAGCAACCATGGCGCTCACACGTTTTTCAAGACCGTGCACAAAGGCCAGCTGACCGTTGGCTCTGACGAGACCTATCCCCCGATGGAGTCTCAGAACACCACCACGGGCCAGGCCGTAGGCGCTGACGTAGACCTCGGCAAGGCCATCGGAAAGATCCTGAAGCTGAAGGTGGTGTTCAAGAACGTCACCTTCGACTCTCTGATCCCGGACATGCTCACGCGGCATCCCTTCGACATCATCATGTCCAGCATGAATGACACGCCCGCGCGGCGGGGTCAGGGCGTGGCGTTCGTCGATTACATGAAGGCTGTCGAAGCGATCGTCGTCAACAAGAGCAGTAAAATCCATGCCAACGGCTACTCGCAGATGTGCGGTGACAGCATTGCCGTCGAGTCCGGCACGACGGAACAGGCGGGCCTCACTGCGGCGAACTCAAAGTGCAAAAAGAAGATCGACATCCACCAGTATCCGCAGGATACCCTCGCGTGGCAGGCCTTCGAGGGTGGTCACACTCAGGCCTACACCACGGACTACCCGGTAGCGGCCCTATACGTCAAGGAGAACAAGAGCAAGATCCGGCTCGCCGGCAAGGTCATCAAGACCGGACAGAAGTACGGAATCGGCATGCCGAAGAAGCAGACCGGGCTGTATAAGGCCATCCACAGGGCGTTGGTCAAGGTGTACAAGTCGGGCCAGTACCTCAAGATCCTGAAGCGATACAACCTACAGCAGGGCAAAATCAAGATCACGTAGATAGCGCCCGGCTGACGCTGGACTCTACGGAACAAACAGATAGAGGGTGAGCGGCGGTCCCGCTCACCCTCTCTTGCGTTCGGGTGGACTCACGCCGAGGGGGTTGACTGAGCACTGCTGATTACGAGCCACGTCGTCCTGCTGTCCTTCTATCACGCTCATGTCTTCTGGTACTTCCTGTTCTCTCAGCCCGTACTTCAGGGGGTCTGGATCACACTCAGCCTGGCGATCGTCAGCCAGGCCGCGGGTATCGTACTGGGCGTGTTCACGGCCTTGGGTCGAACATCCATGCTCAGATTGACCGACCGGCTGTTTTTTATCGGGTTGGCTTGCGCGGCCGGCGGGCTGCTTGTCCACCCCGTCTTGGCAGGTCAGTTCAACACGTTCTGGACATCACACCTCGGTTCGGTGCCGGACAGCGCCGAGGTGTGGCTGACGCGGCTTCTATTCGCCGCAGCCGCAATCTGCGCCGCGCTCGATATGTATGGTCGCCTGGCTGCACCAGCGGGAAGCCGGCTGCGAGAGCTGGCTCGCGACAGCTGGTACCCTCTGCGGACCATTTCTGGGTTCTACATCTGGCTGTTTCGCGGAACGCCATTGCTGCTGCAGATCTTCTTCGTCTACTTCGCGCTTCCTCAGATGACGAATCATGCCCTTGTCCTGACCGAGTTTCCAGCCGGCTTCATCGCCCTCAGCCTCAATGAGGGCGCCTACATGGCAGAAATCGTCCGGGCGGGAATCACAGGTGTCTCGGGCGGCCAGATGGAGGCCGCTCAGTCCCTCGGGATGACTCGATCCCTGGCGATGAGGCGTGTCATCCTGCCACAGGCCATCCGGATCATCATTCCGCCGACGGGCAACGAGTTCATCTCAATGATGAAGAACACTTCCCTGGTCTCGACCATTACCCTGACCGACCTGTTCTATCGGGTCCAGCTGATCTATACCGCCAGCTCCGGGATCGGCGCGCAGGACTTCTTCAATCTGCTCCTGGTGGCAGCCGTGTGGTATCTCGCCCTGACCAGTGCTGCGACCTACCTGCAGGGGCACATCGAGCGGCACTTCGCTCGCGGCTTCAGTAGGGAGATCCGACAGCCGGGGACAATGCAGCGCCTCATGGTCGGAGCTTTACGACGGGGATGAGCGCCCACAGCTCGCAGCCGATGGTCGACGTGCAGGAGGTGTACAAGCGCTTCGGCCAGCTGGAAGTGCTGCGCGGAGTGAGCATGAAGGTCGAGAGGGGCCAGACGATCGTGATCATTGGACCCAGCGGGTCCGGGAAGAGCACGCTCCTTCGCTGCATCAACCACCTCGAAACGATCAACTCCGGACACATTTTCGTCGACGGGCACTTGATCGGATACCAGGAGGTCGACGGAGCCCTAAAGAGCCTGTCCGGCAGGGCCGTGGCCCGACAGCGTGCCCAGATAGGGATGGTGTTCCAGCACTTCAACCTGTTCAACCACATGACCGCCCTGGATAACGTCATCGAGGCCCCCATTCGCGTTAAGGGTCTTTCCAAGCGCGAGGCTCGGGAGCAGGGCCTGGCCTTGCTCGAGAAGGTCGGGCTTGCCGACCGAGCGCACCATTATCCGGTGCAGCTCTCTGGAGGCCAGCAGCAGCGGGTCGCCATCGCCCGGGCACTGGCCATGAATCCCAAGGTCATGATGTACGACGAGGCCACCTCGGCCCTCGACCCCGAGCTGGTTGGGGGCGTCCTGGAGGTGATGACCGAGCTCGCCCACGAAGGCATGACCGGTATCGTCGTGACGCACGAGATGGGATTCGCCCGCGAAGCTGCCGACGATGTGATCTTCATGGACGGCGGCGTGATCGTCGAGGAGGGGAAGCCCGATCAGGTCTTCGACCGGCCGCAGCAGGAGCGGACCAGGGCATTCCTAAGGGCGATCCTCTAAGAGGCTAGTTTCGGGTTTCGAGTTTCGGGTTCGGGTACTTTGCCAGGCTGGATTGAGTAGTGATACGTCCTTCCTCTCCGTGGGGTGAGCAGGCCGGGAAAGCGGGACACGCCATGTTGGCTCCACTCGCGCGTGGAAGGTTTAGCCGGTCCGATCTTTGACTGCCGAAAGGCCTTCTGAGCACCAACGGTTCGACTCGAAACTCGAAACTCCCAGCTCACCCTTGTCGATTTCCGTTCTTCACGTTCGATGAATGAATAGAGGAGGGTGCGACAGGGTCTCTCGACCTGCCGAACCGGACTCAAAAACTCATATTGGAGGCAGGACGATGCGTTTCATGGTGATTGTCAAGGCGAGTGAAGAGTCAGAGGCGGGTGTGTTGCCGACACAGGAGGAGCTGGCCGAGATGGGCAAGTTCAACGAAGAGCTGGCCAAGGCCGGGGTTCTGCTGGCGGCTGAGGGTCTCCAGGCCAGCTCGAAGGGCGCGCGAGTGAGGTTTTCCGGTCAGAACAAGACAGTGATCGACGGCCCATTCGCTGAAACCAAAGAGCTGGTGGCCGGGTTCTGGCTGTGGGAGGTCCGGTCGAAGGAAGAGGCTCTCGAGTGGGTCAAACGAATGCCCAACCCCTATCGGGGCGATGGCGAGGTCGAGATCCGTCAGGTGTTCGAGGCGGCAGACTTCGGCGAGAACCCCTGAGCTGCGCCGGCAGGAATCCGGAGCACGTGGCTGAGGAGCACTCCGCCGTCGAGGCGGTATGGCGAATCGAGTCAGCGCGGTTGATAGCCGCGCTGACTCGTGTTACCGGCGACTTGGGATTGGCTGAGGATCTGGCTCAGGAAGCCCTGGTCGTGGCGCTGGAACAGTGGCCGGAGTCCGGCGCGCCGGAGAATCCGGGGGCCTGGCTCATGGTCACCGCGAAGCATCGCGCATTTGATCTTTTCCGTCGAGAACGCCGGCGCGCCGAGAAGTACAGCGAGGTCGGACGCTCGAGTGATCAGATCTTCAACGGGATCCCCGATCCGGAGGCGATTGACAATCCGATCGAGGACGATCTACTCGGGCTGCTATTCATGGCATGCCACCCGGTTCTCTCGCCGCAGGCGCGCGTCGCCCTGACCCTCCGCTGCATCGGCGGCTTGAGCACCGAGGAGATCGCCAGAGCCTTTCTTACACCTGTTCCGACCATGGCTCAACGGATAGTGCGTGCCAAGCGGTCCCTGCGGGCGGCCCAAGTGGAGTTTGAGGTTCCGAGCGGAGCGGACCTGACAGCCCGACTTCCGTCCGTTCTTGAGGTGATTTATCTCATTTTCAACGAGGGGTACGCCGCCACGGAGGGAGAGGATTGGACGCGTCCCGAGCTGTGCCGGGAGGGCATGAGACTGGGGAGAATCGTCGCACAGCTCATGCCTCAAGAGCCGGAGGTCCGTGGGCTGGTGGCACTCATGGAGATCCAGGCTTCCAGGCTACCTGCGCGGTCCGGTCCGGCGGGAGAGCCCATCCTGCTAATGGACCAGGATCGGGGCCGCTGGGATCACCTGCTCATCCATCGTGGACTCGAAGAGCTTGGACGAGCGAGAGAGCTCGCCCGGCCCCTGGGGCCCTATGCGCTTCAAGCCGAGATTGCCGCCTGCCATGCCCGAGCGCGTAGTGCAGCCGAAACCGACTGGGAGCGCATCGTGGCGCTGTATGACATTCTGGCCGAGACGATGCCCTCGCCCGTTATCGAGCTGAATCGTGCCGTGGCTGTAGGCATGGCCTTCGGCCCTGAGGCAGGGCTTGCCTTGCTCGAACCCTTGCGTAATGAGCCGGTCTTGTTCTCCTATCATCTGCTTCCCAGCGTGAGGGGAGACCTGCTGGTCAGGGCAGGCCGGGAGCAGGAAGCGGCGGGCGAATTTCGAGCGGCGGCAGCGCTTACGCAGAACTCGCGCGAGCGATCATTGCTGCTCGAACGGGCGAAAGCGTGCCTGGTAGCCCTCGAGATCCAGACCGGAGGGACGAACTAGTCCTGCGGCGGCGGTGGAGGCTGCGCCGCGGCGAAGGGCTTGGCGTCAAAGGTGAGAAGCTCATACTGAATCTTGCCCTGTCGCACGGTGAAATAGTCCGCGCAGAGAGCAGGTGAACCGTCCGGCATGAAGAGGTTGTAGATGATGAGGATCTGTTCTCCGTCGACGGACCAGGCGATCAGCTCCCACCCGCGGCCAATGCGGCTTCCGAAGGCTCTGAGCATGGTGGTGATCGCCTCAACCCCGGCGAGGTGCTGACCGGGACTGTGAAACACTGCCCCGGCGGCCAGATATTCGGCCGCCGCCTCATAGCTGCCGGCGGTCCAGGCATCTTGATAGGCCGATACGATGTCGAGCTGATTGCTGTCTGCCACTGCAAAACTCCTTTCTGTCGAACGCTTACCCAATTTTGAGGCCGAAGGCGCCGTCTGACCCGGTCTGAGGCGCACTTCGGAACGGCTAGAGTTGGGCGTGAACATCACTGTCAAGCTCTTCGCCCGTCATCGCGAGATCACCGGACAATCGCAGGTGCGCCTCGACCTCGATGATGGAGCGAGTGTCGACGACGCCTTCCGAGCACTGACACAGCGCTATCCGGCTCTTTCGTCGACGGGCTCCTTTACGACTTTCGCCCGTAACCGGCAGGTCGTCGGGGCAGATACCGCTCTGGCCGACGGCGATGAGCTCGCGTTACTGCAGCCGGTAAGTGGAGGAGGTGATGAGCTCATCGAGGTGATCGAGGAGCCACTCTCTCTCGACCGGTGCGTGTCGGAGGTGGAAGCCCCGGGTTGTGGCGCCATCGTCACCTTCATCGGTACCGTCCGTGACAACTCGGAGGGCGTCGCCACCGACCATCTCGAGTACGAAGCTTATCGAGAGATGGCGGAGGAGATGCTGCGCCGCATGGCCGGCGAGGCGCGTCGTGACTGGGACATTGGCGGAATCGCCGTCCAACATCGAGTGGGCAGGCTGGAAATCGGAGAGGCCAGCGTGGTGATTGCCATCTCCGCACCACATCGAGCCGAGGCATTCGCCGCTTGCCGGCACATCATTGAGCGGCTGAAAGCCGACGCTCCAATATGGAAGAAGGAGTTTGGCGAGAGCGGCGAGGTGTGGGTCGAAGGTCCCTCTGTGTAGCCCGCCTACACTACAAGGCGTGGGCTCTCACGAGCTGACCGACGCCGGAACCTTGGGTGTGACGGAGATCGGGTCGCCCACGCTTGCCCGTAGGAGCCTACCGGCGCTGCCGTTGGGGGCGCCGACTTCGAGCAGCCCGCTGCTCCCCACCAGGGCGACCAGCGGAGCATCCGATTGGTAGGAGCGGGCCGGGCCCGATACCGAACCGCCGGCCACCTGGACCGTGAACGACTCGGGGAGGTCAAAAGCGGTGATGTTCGTGATCAGGTTGCCGAAGTGGTCGACGTGCAGGATCTCCCCGGTGACGGTTCCATCCCCGGATCGCTTTGGAGACGAAGAGAAGGCGACGAGCTCGTCGCAAGGCGTGCCCGCGTCTTCCAAGGGGTCGCCAGCCGCCAAGCGAGCGGCCACCGGCGCGAAGATGTCTCGGCCGTGAAACGTGTCGCTCAACGGAGTCAGCCAGAGATCGCTGTTCGTAAGCTCGACCGCGCGCCAACCTTCGGGCAGCCGGGCACGGCCGTCTGTTGGCGTTGCTCCAGCCTCCTGGAGGATGAAGCTCAGCCATCCGTTGTCCGGGCCGACAAAGGCGCCTCGGGGCCAGGTGGCGGCCATGGCTCGGCGCTCGGTCCCCACCCCGGGGTCGACAACACAGAGGAGCACGGTCCCCGAGGGCAGGTAGCGGTGGGCTGTCCAGGCGAGGTAGGCCGCCTCGCGCACGCTCTGAGGCGCCACCGCGTGACTCAGGTCGATGAACCGGCAGTCCGGGCGACGTGACAGAATGACCGATTTCACCACCCCGACGTACGTGTCCTCGTAGCCGAAATCCGTCAGGAGTGCAACGGTAGGAGTGCGCGCCATGAGTCCGTTCTAGCAGACGTGGGGCAGAACCATCCTGGCACGTTTCGGCTATAGTAACCAAGTCGGTCTTGCGGCCTTACTGCGGGGCGGTAAAGGGCATCATAGCAAGGCGGGCATCGACGGCCTGAAGCGCCTGGACTACGGCATATGTGTAACTCGCGTGCCGGTATGCGCAGCGTGGTTATCAGGGCATCGACAGCCTGAAGGGCCTGGGCTACTCAGGTCGACGGGCTGACCAGGGCTCTCCGGCTAGGCGGCCTAACCCGTCTGGCAGCCCGGCACAAATCATGGTCCCCGATTTCCGCACCCTGCACCGTGAGCTGGTCCTCCGACCGCTGCGGCTACACGCCCCCCGGTAGTCCAGGCGTTTACGCCGTCGATGTCCCGATTGCGTTTCATTGCCCCGGGCCCTCCGCGACCGGCTACATGCCCGCCGACCGGCTACATGCCCCCGACCGGCTACATGCCCCCGACCGGCTAGATGCCCCCCGTAGTCCAGGCGTTTACGCCGTCGATGTCCCGAT